>JAZKZC010000165.1:0-6815 GCA_045612465.1 Eubacteriales bacterium | reverse complement strand
TCAACTCCGCACTATATACTTTGTTTTTGTGCGATCTTCTTTGCATAAAAATAACCCCCTTATTGTAGTCTTGAAAACTTTTTGTTTTTTCAAGTGTCTACTCTAAGGGGATTATATCATCCTATGTTCTGCGGCTTCTTTTCGCGGTCCTGAACCGCATTTGGCGCAGAGGGAGGGATTCGAACCCTCGTGCTGTTTCCAGCAAACTGATTTCGAGTCAGCCCCGTTATGACCGCTTCGATACCTCTGCATATAAAGTTGTTTTTGAATTTTGCACGGCTTTTGCAAGGCCGATGTTGAAATGCTTTCATCCAAAATTCAAGAAAAATGAAGCATTTGAGAGATTTTGCGAGAAAACAAGAGCTTTCGCAAGTTGCAGAGTGATGAGCTCGGCTACCTTTCGAGAACCACGACATCACTTTCCTGCGTACTAACTTAAATGAAAAAACTGTATTTTCTCAACCGACTTTAGCAGTATAGCATATATCTTCAAAAAAATCAAGTATTATTTCAGATTATTTTTGATATTGGCAAAAAATATTTTTAAAAAGTTCACTGCTGTATACTATATAAAGAAAAAGATAGAATAATTATTGACATACACCGCAATTTGTGGTACACTTTTAAGAACCGGGTACAGTGCATTTGTGCTGTACGCAGTTTTTATCTTACAAGGTGGTATATGAGTAATTTAAAAAAACTTACTTTACTTCACTCAAATGACCTGCACAGCGACTTTATGTGTGAGGTCGTGGAAGACAAGGTTATCGGCGGGATATCATTTCTCTCGGGATATATAAACGAAACAAGACAGAAAGAAAACAATGTGATCTACGCCGTGGCGGGAGATATGCTCCGCGGCTCTGTCATCGATAGCGAATTCAAGGGACTTTCAACCATTGAAATAATGAATATGCTCTCCCCCGACATTGCTTGTGTCGGCAATCACGAATTTGACTACGGCGTTCCGCATCTGCTTTTTCTCGAAAAATGCGCCCGTTTTCCGATAATAAGCGCAAATATTTACGTAAAAAACACACGCGCACATTTATTCAGATCGCACTTCGTTAAAAAAATCGACGGAATGAAGATACTGTTTATCGGTGTTGTTACACGTGATATTCTGAAAATGGACGAAGACGGAACCCCCGTTAAAAATTACGTTGATGTACACAATGCGGCAAGAGAAATAAACAAAATATGCAACAGATACAGAAATACCGAATTTGACCTGACAGTACTTCTGACGCACCTCGGCTTTGAAGAAGACAAGAAGCTTGCAAAAATGCTTGACACCGACAGCCGTATCGACCTTATCATCGGCGGTCACAGTCACACGACCTTATATGAGCCGTACATTGTAAACGGAATGCCTATAGTGCAGGCTGCGACGGGTGCTGACAAGCTCGGTCGATTTGACATCGTTGTAGATACCGATAAACACAAAATGCAAAGTTATGAATGGCAGCTTATCGACATTTCAGAGGACAACTGTCCGCGCGACCGTTCACTTGAACGTGTGATACACAAATACAAACACCAGACAGACCAGAAATACAGCCGATATGTAACAAGGCTTGAAAGACAGATAACTCACCCAAGGCGCGACTGCGAAACGGAAGTCGGAAAGCTGTTTTGTGATGTCATACGCGATTATTTCGGTCTTGACCTTGCAATCATCGCCTCGGGAAGCTTACGAACCGAAACGTTCGGTCCCATTGTTGAATACGGTGATCTGCTTGAAATGTACCCGTTCGGGGACGAGCTTTACCGCATTACTCTGAAAGGCACGCATATCAAAAAAATGATACATCACATATTCCGTCCCGAAGTATTCGGTGGAGTACACACGGAGTTTTATCAATTCTCAAAGGGTATGGAAGTCGTCGTTTCGTCATCGCAAAAGACCGTTAAATCGATCAAATTCAACGGAAAACCCATTGATGACGATGCTATCTTCAACGTTGCGATACAGGGCTTCCATATGAAAAATATCGTAAAATGTCTGGGGCTTACGAAAGAGGACATAACATCAGTCCGTCCGTTCCGTCTTATTGCGACGAAAGACAGCGACATCGTGGACGAGTATCTTACGGAAACAGAATATATCGAAATTCCCACCGACACAAGATGGATAACGGAAGATTGATTCCCTTTTATCCATTTTATCGGAATAAAACTTTATTTAAAAGGAGCTTTGAAAATGAATTTAAAGAAGATATTTTTACTTTTGACGTCATCCGCACTCATTCTTTCTTCCGTTTCAGGCTGTTCATCCTCCGAAACGGAAAGCACGGGTGCATCGGACGTATCAACGCAAGAACAGACCGCGGAATCTGCATCAGAGGAAACGGAGCCTGCCGAAACCGAGCCCGAAGATACAGCGTTACCAAAAGACAAGGAATATTCAGTGCTTTTCATCGGCAACAGCTATACTTACTATAACGATATGCCCGAAACCATATTCAAATCCATATGCGATGCGGCGGGTTACAACGTAAAGGTGGACAGCGTTACGAGCGGCGGTTATTATCTGCACCAATTTGCAAGCTCCACAGACCAAAAAGGAATAATCGTCAAGGATAAATTATCCGCTAACGAATACGATTTCATCGTTCTTCAGGAGCAAAGCGGAAACCCCGCGTACAATCCCGAAGCTTTCTTTGACGGGGCACGCGCTCTGGTAAGAAAGATAAAGAGATACACAGATGCGCGCATAGTTTTCTATGAAACATGGGGATACAAGACGGGATACCACCTGCTTCCGACGCACGGCGGTGATACGGCAACGATGGAGATGAAGAACCGTGCGGCTTATACGGCTATTGCAAAATCGGTCGGCGCTGACGTTGCGCTTGTCGGTGTAGCATTCAAGGACGTATTTGAAAATTCCGACGTGGAAGTATACGATACCGACCATTCACACCCCTCCAAAAACGGAAGTGTACTTGCCGCTTGTACCATATTCTCTACTATTTTCAAATATGACATACGCGATCTTTCATTCAACTCGGGAATCTCAAGAAGTGCCCTTTCAACTATAAAGGAAGCGGCTTACAAAGCGACATTTGAAGAGCATCCCGTTGACAAGAGATTCCAGCTTGATGCAGGCAGTGATGAGTAAATTTTTAAAGACAACCATAAAAGTCGCAAGAATAACCGTCATCGTACTTATCTGCGCCGTGCTTATTGCAATGGCTGTGATAATGATAACGGGTGCAAAACTTTACGTCGTACTTGATCCGTCAATGGAGGATTATCCCATCGGTTCCTTGATATACGTCGAAGAAACAGACGTTGATTCGTTGAAAGTGGGCGACGTTATAACGTTTAAGCTTTCGGGAGAAACTGTTGCAACGCACAGAATTATTGAAACTATCCTGCATTATGAAACAAACGATTGGGTATACGCAACGAAGGGAGACCTTTCCGAAGAAAGCGACCCTGAGCTTATAACAAAAGATAATGTCATCGGTGTGCCGACAGTCGTTATTCCGAAAATCGGAAACGTGATAACGTACATAAAATATCCACCCGGCTCTTATATAACGGCAGGTATTGCTGTTGTTATGGCAGTATTCGTATTTTTCTCTGACAATATCATCGCTTTCATTGATAAAAAAAGTACAAAAAAGCACTAACGTATGCCGTTAACCAACGGAGGAAAAATGGAAAACAGACAATTTATTGATTTTTTGGGTAAGATAGAAAAGCTTAAATGCAACACACGTCATTCATGGACTACAAGCGGAAAGCAGGAAAGCGTTGCGGAGCATTCGTGGCGACTTTCTGTAATGGCATTGCTTTGCGCTGATGAGTATCCGTCACTTGACATAAACAAGCTTATCAAAATGTGCCTTATACACGATTTCGGCGAGGCAATAACGGGTGATATACCGTCTTTTCTCAAAACAGAAAAGGACGAAAGCAAGGAAGAAGATGCGATAAATTCCCTGCTTTCAATGCTTCCTTCCAAAACCGCCGACGAGCTTTCAGCGCTGTTTGCCGAAATGCGCGAAATGAAGACGGACGAGGCAAAACTTTTCAAGGCTCTTGACAACATGGAGGCTGTTATATCACACAACGAAGCAGATATTTCGACGTGGATACCGCTTGAATACACAGAAAATCTTATCTACGGTGAGCAAAACTGCCAATGGTCCGAATGGACTAAAAATTTAAGGGCACAGCTTAAAAAGGATTCGGAAGAAAAGATTTTGAAATCAAAAAATATATAATAGAGATGAACGAAAATGAAAAGATTATACTGCAAAAAGGAATATACGCATTATACTTTTTTGAAGCAAATATTACTTGATCTGGATCTGTATAATAAAGACTACTTGTGGCTTATAAGCGATATCGAAGCATACCCGCAAAAAGAAAAATATCAAAAATTATTGGATCAAAATGCGCATCTTCTGTTAAATGAAAAAGAGTTGACCGCTATGCTGGAAGATGATGATTTTCAATGGGTATGGGCGGTATTTTCCGCAATTCCTTCTTCCTGTAAAAAAGAAGATATCTTAAAGTTCGACTTGCCTTATGTTGAAAATTTTGAAAGCGGAAAATACGATCCACACATTGACGAGCCCAAGCTTCAACATCCTTATTCAATATTTGAGCTTTATGCCGTTGACAGTTCTTATTTCTTTATGATTTCGGATAATGAAGAAATGATCTCCAAGTTTAAAAACCGTTATCCAAAATGCATTGAAATGTAAAAAATATTTCCCCTCTTTTATATTGAACAACAAAACGGATGTGCAGGGTTCTGCACATCCGTTTTTATGTTTTAATTCAAATAGTGAACTTAATGTATGAGCTCCGAAAGCTTTTCAAGGTCGCTTTGTGTAATCACTCCGTCATAGTCGAGGTCAGTCGCGATCGGATAACCGGACGGATCCTGTCCGAGAATTGCTTTTTTGGCATTGATAAGGTCCTTACCGTTTACAACTCCGTCGTAATTCGTATCACCGGATACAACAAGCGTTGCGCGAGCCGCTTCAACACCGTTTATCATTCTTCTGACCGTATCACCGGTGCGTATAGTGCCCGTGGTTTTGACGTTACCGCTCATATCGTATATCGTACACGAATCGTTGAACTGTGTCGCAAAGTCCGATGCAGATGTACCCGACGATATACCGAGAACGAGTTTTTCTGTGCCAAGCTCCGACATTATGAGGCTTGAAGTTGACTTCGTGGTTATCGTCATATCGGATACGTTGAACAGCTTTGTTATCTTGAACTTCTGCGCCGCAGTTCCGTTTGACTCATAAAGCTGAACGTTTGCCCCTGCAGAAGTGGAACCTGCCGTAATGTCGATGACCGTATATGCGGAGCATTTCGGTCTTAATACGTAATACCCGTCAAGTGTTTTATGTAGGAAGAAGCGTTGGGCATTACTGCCGTTTGAATCGTATGTCTGCACATTTGACGACGGCTTATTTGAGCCTGCATAAATATCAAGCACCGCCCCCGTGGTATGATGCACTATCGTATAGCTTCCGTCGGAATTCCGTTTGAACTGCCAATACCTTGAGGTATCGGACGATCCCACCGTTACGACGTTACCGCCGTTTACGCCGAGCGACAGATTTGCCGCCGACATATCAATGGTCGCCACAAAACCGTCCCCCACGTCTTCATACGGAGCCGTTGCTCTGATCTCGGTGTATCCCATCCGCAGAAAATGCTCCATTGCCGCTTCTCTGTCCGTGCCGAATGCCACTTTCAGGTCGTTGTTCTGATTAAGATAGTAATCTATATCAAACGTTGCGCTTGCGCGTCTTCCCTCTTTTACACCGTTTTGAACAAAGTGATTGAGAAGCGCCGTTTCGTTAAACCCTATCGCACTTTGAAGGTCGGGGTGATTATCGTAATAATATTTACTGTCAAACACGTAAGACGGCATACTGTTTTCGTAAACAAGCGCAATACCGTTCCACACGTTGCGCAGAGAGCCGTCGGCATAACAAGCCCTTTCAACGTAAGTATCATTTTCGAGCGTTACCATAGCCGTTGAGCCGCCACCGTCAAGCATAAAGCACGTATCATAGCCTACAGCTTGGCAGAATGACGGAATCTGATTATAGCGAAGTCCCACGTATCTGCCGTTTGAATCTGCAGTTACCATAGCAAACATAATGCTTCCGTCAGCCTTTACACCGATAAGGTTCGTAGGATATTGAGATGAGTCTGTGAGATTATTGTTGATCGAACCGTTTTTCATAACGAGTATCTGACCGCCGATTGCTTCCTCACAGTTCATCCATTTGTTGTTGGCATCATTTCCTGCGCTTGTTTCAGTCATATACGTCGTTACCGTTACCGTATTGCCGACTGCAAACTTGCCGCTGAGCTGTGACACCTTATTGCCTCTTGCATAAAGCACGATAACATCATCGGAAAGACCTTGTCTTGACGTTGAGCCCGAAGGATAAATTCCTATGACAGTACCCGTGACCGTGCCGTTATTCATAAACTTGTTTGAACCTGAAACTCGTACTGCGATTTCATAAGCAGATGAGGGAACGTAGTTTGACGAGCCTATTCTGTTGTTATATACGTAAATCGCATTGTTTGCGGGCGCTCTGTTTACACCGTCAGCGATGACAGACGCACCTGTAGACACGTTTTTGATGGTCGTTCTTACAGTCGGTTTACCTATAACTATTTCTCTGTCTTTTGTCATACCGAGGGTATAATAGTCAGCGGAAAGCTCCTGCGAGGACATCTGACTGCACCATATCTCACCGTCAAGTACCATGGAGCTGAATGAAACGTAAGTCGGATCGTAGCCATGTCGTTCT
>JAZKZC010000164.1:0-3758 GCA_045612465.1 Eubacteriales bacterium | reverse complement strand
CGGCCCGACGTTTGACGAAAAGCTTGCGGAGGATTGCTGTGCGATGGCTGCAAAAGAAGCTGTTGCGGGCGGTCTGCACGTAACTTTTGCCCCCATGGTTGACCTTGTGCGCGATGCACGCTGGGGCAGATGCATGGAAACGACGGGTGAGGACCCGTATCTCAACTCAAAAATGTCCTCCGCTATGGTAAGAGGATTTCAGGGTAAAAACCTTGAAAAAGACAAAATTGCCGCTTGTGTAAAGCACTTTGCCGCATACGGCGCGTGCGACGGCGGACGTGACTACGACGCTGTTGAGCTTGGCGACAGAACTCTGCGCGAATTCTATATGCCCGCATACAAAGCGGCTGTTGACGAGGGTGTTGAGCTTGTAATGACATCATTCAACACACTCAACGGTGTTCCCTCCTCTGCAAACAAATATCTTGTTGACGATATTCTCCGCAAGGAATGGGGATTTGACGGCATCGTAATTTCCGACTTCAACGCATTTTATGAAATGATCTCACACGGTATCTGCGCAAACGAAAAGGAATGTGCAAAAAAAGCGCTCGATGCAACGAGCGACATCGAAATGATGTCCACCTGCTACGTTAAATTCGGCAAGGAGCTTCTTGAAGAAGGTGAAATCACCGAAAAACAGCTTGACGATGCGGTTATGCGTATACTGAAGCTCAAAGAAAAGCTCGGTCTTTTCGACGATCCCTACAGAGGCGCAAGCGTTGAAGAAGAAAAAAGACTCCACCTTTGCAAGGAGCACCGTGACCTTGCAAGAGTTGCCGCTGAAAAGAGTGCGGTACTTCTGAAAAACGACGGTGTGCTTCCCTTTGATGAAAACGTGAAGAAAATTGCCGTTATCGGCCCTGCGGCTGACCACGGAATGATCGGCGGATGGTTCTGCTGCGGCACCGTTACGGAAGCTGTCAGCGCACTTGACGGAATCAAGAACATTGCAAAAAATGCAGACGTTAAGCTTGCATTCGGTTCAACGTTCGATCCCAATGAAAAGCCCGAGGCTATTGCCGACAGAATCGCAGAAGCTAAAAAATTGGCTGAAGAAGCCGACGCTGTCGTTCTCTGCATAGGCGAAGAAATGGATATGAGCGGTGAGTCACACACACGCGCAAGAATATCGATAAGCGACGGTCAGGCTGAACTTGTAAAGGAAGTATGCTCCGTAAACAAGAACACGGTAACGGTCATCTACTGCGGCCGTCCGTTGGCACTTGAAAAGATAAACGATGTATCCCCTGCCACGGTCATTTTCTGGCATCCGGGTACAGAAGGCGGTAATGCGCTTGCAAATCTGCTTTTCGGTCGTGTAAACTTCCAGGGTAAGCTTCCCATGACGTTCCCCTATGAAGGTCAGTCGCCTTACTTCTATAACCACCTTCCCACGGGCCGTCCCAACGGCAACGGCGGTTACTGTTTAAGATATCTCGACACACCTTACGAGCCCGTTTACCCGTTCGGCTACGGTATGTCTTACACAACATTTGATATTTCCGCCCCCACTCTTTCAAATAACGAAATGACAGAGGACGGCGAAATAACCGTATCCGTAAACGTCAAGAACACGGGCACGGTTGAGGGCATTGAAACAGTACAGCTCTACATCAACGATGTAACAGCATCCGTTTCAAGACCTGTCAAGGAAATGAAAGGCTACCAAAAAGTAACGCTTACTCCGGGTGAAGAAAAAACGGTAACATTCAAGATAACTCTCGATGCTTTGAAATTCCACACGTTAAGCGGTGAATACAAGGCAGAAAAGGGCAAATTCAAGGTATTCGCTTCAAACCGTTCAGACGTAAAGGAATTTGCAGAATTCAAGCTTATTTAAATAAAATCAAGGGCGCATCGGTATTTTCCGATGCGCTCTTATTTTTATGATTCGATGTAACGGTTTAGTTAAAAAACAGTTGAAAAATTTACAATATTATGGTATAGTACTATTATATATAAATGTTTTTACTTTTTTCGCAGACACAAATTCAAAAAGGATGGTAAAACTCGATGAATGTTATTAAGAAAATATCATCGTTTATTCTTGCACTCGTTATGACTTTTTGTGTATTTGCTTCCCCCATTTCCGTTTTTGCAGAAAATGCTGAGGATGAGGCATATATACAGTCACTTAAAGATAAGGGATTTCCCGATGATTATATCCCGTCCTTGCTTTCTTTACACAAGCAGTACAAGGACTGGACTTTTGAGCCTCTGCTCATCACGGAAATAAGCCGTCAGCAGGGTAAGGAATCCGAATACACGTGGGACTACGTTGTATATCAGGAATACGATGCAGAGGTCAAGAGAAATCTCTGCTCCCGTTCCGAATCGTCATACAGAGATTTTTCACACACAAATTTGTACGATTCAGGCTGGTACAAGGCTTCCCGTGCGGCAGTTGAATATGAAATGGACCCCAGAAACTTCCTTACGGAAAAGAGCATCTTCCGTTTTCTGGAGCTTTCGTGGGCGGACGGTATAACACTTGAAGCTGTAGAAGCCGCAATCAGCGGTACGTTTATGGAAAACGCAACACTTGACGGTGAGTACAGCAACACAACGTATGCCGAGTTTTTCTACAACACGGGTAAAGAGGTCGGCGTTAACCCCGTTTTCCTTGCTTCGCGTATAAGACAGGAGCAAGGCACGGGAAAATCTCCGCTTATAAGCGGCGCTTGCGGTGACAGAATGTGGTATTACTACGACAACGGAAGCGGTAAATATTCCAAAACAGATGAAAACGGCAACCTTATAAACGCTCCCACATCGGGATTTACACTTGCCGAATCAAAGACTTATAACGGTTACTACAACTACTTCAATATGGGCTCCGCAGGCACGGGATATTTTGAAATATTCCGCGGCGGAATGACAGAAGCAATCGAGGGCACTCCCGTAATGGCTTCCGAATGGGGCGGCAATCCCTCCTGGAATACAAGATGGAAAGCACTTTACGGCGGTTCGCTCAAGGTAAAGGAAAAATACATAAGCATATATCAGAACATCCCCTACTTACAGAAATTCAACGTTGACGCACGTTCACAGAAGAACTTCTGGGGACAGTATATGCAGAACGTAACAGCCGCAACAAGCGAGGGCAACACCATGTACCGCGCTTACGCTGAAAACGGATTTTTGGATTCCGCAATCGCGTTCCTCATTCCCGTATACGAGGGAATGCCCGCTCAGAAATGCCCCGCGCCCGACGGTTCTGAATTCGTTTCAGGCTCGCTTCTCAAGGAAGACTCTGTCGCATCATACGACGTTTACGACCTTAAGAAGATTCCCCGCGGCGACGGTCTTGTAATGAAATCCGATGAGGACAACATAACATGGCGCGTTGTAAAGGGCACACCCACATCCGTTATCGACCTCGGACGCATAAACCTTTCAAAATACGATTACGTGTATATCGACTACTCTACAAAGGGTGACTTCAAGGCGACTACAGACGGAAAACGCGCAGGTTTCGGACTTTCCACTTCTCCCGACGGTGATTTTACATCAGGAAATGAGGATGTATTCGACATTGATTACGCAACACTTAAAAGCGGCAACGGCGACGACCTTTGGCGCAGAGCCGTAAAGCTTAACCTCAACACACAGTATATGGGCGACGTTTATCTCGCCGCATATATGCCGGGTGGCGATAATTTCATTATACACAACCTTGTTTTCGTGACTGAAGACGGACACACGGGAACACTCGTTGATCCCGAAGCGGAAACGGAAGCTCCCGCAACCGAGGC
>JAZKZC010000163.1:0-1760 GCA_045612465.1 Eubacteriales bacterium | reverse complement strand
GCTACCCTGCCGACCATAACGACACGGCGTACATCCCGAACTGGGCAATGTGGTTTATAGTTGAGCTTGAAGAATACCTCAACAGAAGCGGTGACAGAGAATATATTGACGATTGCCGTGAAAAGGTCTATAAGCTCCTTGAATTTTTCAAGAAATTTGAAAATCCCGACGGACTTCTCAGCCGTCTTGAAAGCTGGGTGTTCATCGAATGGAGCGAGTCGAATAATTACACGCAGGATATCTCCTATCCCACAAATATGCTTTACTGCAAATTCAAGCGCACCATAGCAAAGCTTTATTCGGATACGTCGCTTGAAAAAGAGGCGGACGAGCTTGCCGAGGTAATAAGAAATTACTCGTTTATGGGCGATTTCTTCTGCGACAATGCCGTGTACAGTCCGTCGGGCGAGCCTGTTTTGTCGGGCAAATGCACCGAAAGCTGTCAGTATTACGCTTTCTTTACCGATATTGCCACACCCGAGCTTTATCCCGAGCTTTGGGAAACGCTTTTGAATGACTTCGGACCCGAAAGAAAGCAGACGAAAAAGTGGGAAAGAATACCGTTTTCAAATGCGTTTATCGGAAATTATCTCCGCCTTGAGCTTTTGTACAGATACCGCCTTTACGACAAAGTCACCGACAACATCAAAGGCTATTTTGAGATGATGGCAGACAAAACGGGTACTCTTTGGGAAAACGACACCCCGAGTGCAAGCTGTAACCACGGCTTTGCTTCCCACGTCATATATTGGCTGTGCGGTATTTTCGGTAAAAAATAAACAAAAACAACAAGAAAATCAAGGAAAGTTCGTTGATTTTCACAACTAACTTTCCTTTATTTATTGACTTTAAAAAATTTTTATGATAAAATCAAATTAACCACAGCTATGAAAGGAAATGATTATGGAAAAAGCAAAAAATATTTCTTTTAAAGTCTTATCGTTTTGTCTGAGCTTCGTGCTTCTGGCAAACCTTATAACGAATATGCCTCTGTCGGCAGATGCCGCCGAGGTCATAACGGTAATTACAGGATCTGACTATCAGCCCTCATCTTCAACCGATCCGTCACCTGCGTTTGACGCGGTTCTTTCGGGAATGAAGAAAAACAACGTCGATCCGTACGGAATTCTGCTGTGCGGTGACTATTCGGGCGGATTCAGCGCTGATGCAAGTGTCGCAGGTATAAAGGCGATCAAATCCAAGATAAATTCTTACCTCGGCGGATATTCGCACGAAGTATTCGTTCAAGGTAACCACGACCCGTATGCCGCAGGACACGAGGTCGCAAACCTTCTTACCCCGGCAGGTCCCAACGACACGCCTTACTACGGCGTTTTCGTTCTCAACGACGACAATTACGGCTGGTTTAACGGCGATCCGCTCGATATGACGAGTGTCGGCAACGGTATGGGCGGTCATCTGCCTTCAATACAGTCGGCAGCTTCCAATCTCAAGGATTATCTCAACGCAAAGATACTCGAAGGCTACACGAAGCCGATATTTATAGCGGCTCATATTCCGCTTCACTACTCGCTCAGAACAAGAGCGTACGACGACGGTCAGTACGCACTTTACATAGTAGATGTTCTCAACGAAGCTGCCGCGGCAGGCCTTAATATCGTATATCTTTTCGGACATAACCATTCGGGACGTTCCGACGACTACATCGGCGGCGGTTCCGTATATCTTACAAGAGGCGACGTTCTGTACGTTTCACAGCCCGGGGATTCCTCAAAGCTTCCCGAGGCAGTTCCGCTTCG
>JAZKZC010000162.1:0-6012 GCA_045612465.1 Eubacteriales bacterium | reverse complement strand
TGCATGCAAGGGAGACGATAATACCGTGCTCGCGGCGGGAAGCATAATAGCTATCAACGGGATCAGAGAGGAAAACGCGATCGAGAATATCAAAGCTTCTTACATCGCAGGCTCTCACGCCGAAGATAACGAAATCTTCGGATTCCTGCCTGATATCGATGATATCGATGTTCTTACCCTCGGTTTTGAATTCCATAAGGTCTTCAACCTGGGGGAAGAAGAAATTTTTCGGGCTCTTATTTGTGTTGAGACGGTCGCTCCATTTTGCGCCCTTCTCCCACATCTTATATTCGGACTTATCTTCCTCTGTATCGACAGGCAGATATAATACAGCATTATTTGCAATCGTTTCAAAAATACTGTCGAGAGCAGTTAAAGAACATTTACGCATTTGCTCCGTCACCCCTTTCAAATACTTCGGACGGCTCGATATCTTCCTTCGTGTAATTTACGAGGGGAGCTCTTGAACCGATCTCCTCGCCTGCCTGATAATCGCCGTAGAATGCATCAATATCCTTGATGAACTTACGGTTGAGCAAGTGAAGCGGAATATCCTGCGGGCATACGCGAGAGCATTCGCCGCAGTCTGTACATCTGCCCGCAACGTGGAACGCACGGATGATGTGGAACATTTTTTCTTCAAAGCTGTCGGCTATCGCCTTGTTTTCAACACCCGAATTCGGGTTGTCGAATACGCACTTTTCACAAGTACAAGCAGGACATACGTTACGGCACGCATTACATCTGATACAGCGTGAAAGCTCGTTCTGCCAGAAAGCGAATCTTTCGTCTTCGGTCATATTTTCAAGCTTTTCAACCTCGTCAAAGCGGTTGCTGTCGAGCACTTCGCCGTCTTCGCCCATAAGCTCGTCGTAAGCTGTGTGCTTCTTGCTCTTGCAGTTTGCGCATCTTTCGGCAAGAACGTCAGCAAATTTAACCTTGTTGACTTCGCCGTAGAGATTTTCAACCGTAAGCTCGTCACCGTCGGCGGTTATATTGATAATACCGTCACCGACAACAGCCTTTACCTTTGAAATATCAGCCATACCTTCACAGGGAATACCGACAGCGTATACCTTTTCTCTGTCAAAGCGGTGCTCTGTCAGAAGCTGGTTGAAGCTGTATGTGTCGCAGGGCTTGAGGAATACAAGTACCTTGCCCTCGCCCTTTCTGGTTTCTTTAAGAAGGTATTTCGAGAAATTTGCACCTGCAAAATCGTTATATATAAACTTTTTCTTTATTTCATCGGCGGACGTGAATACAGCGGGTGTAAGGTCATAAACAAACTCACCCTTTTCCCAGCCGATAACACGGTTGACCGTTCCGTTTTCAATAAGCTCGCAGGCTTTTTCAATCAGTGATTCACACGTTATTTTTTGCATCGTAAATCCTCCAATCTCTTGTTTTCGCCAAGCGCCGTTACCGCTTCGGTAAATTCATTCATCGTTGCGGCGAACTTTGCGCCCTCGGCGGCGGATACCCATTCAAGACGGATACGCTCTTTTTCAATACCGAGGTAATTGAGCATAGAAAACAGCAAAGCCATTCTTCTTCTTGTATAATAGTTACCCGATGTATAGTGGCAGTCACCGGGATGGCATCCGCATATTATAACACCGTCAGCGCCTCTTTGGAAAGCACGGAGAATGAATATCGGATTTACACGGCAGGAACAGGGTACTCTGATAATGTTTACACATTCGGGGTACGCAAGTCTGTTGTTTCCCGCAAGGTCAGCGCCCGCATAGGAGCACCAGTTACAGCAGAAAGCCACGATCTTCGGCTTGAATTCGTTGTTTATTTGCATATCGCATCCACCTCCGCAATGATCTGTGAAGTTGCAAAGTCCTTGAGGTCCATAGCACCGGAAGGACAAGCGACCGTACAAGCACCGCAGCCCTGACAAACAGCCTCATTGACTGTTGCAACACGTCTTATTGCAACCGTTCTGTCGGGCATACGGAATTCCTTATCAGCGTATGTGATAGCGCCGTAAGGACATACTCTTTCACAAGAGGAACAGCCGTTACACATAAGCTCGTTTGAGTTTGCAACGCAGGGGTTGCCCATGAGCTTATCCTTGGCAAGAAGTCCGATGACCTTTGCCGCAGCCGCACTCGCCTGTGAAACCGTTTCGGGAATATCCTTAGGACCTTGGCAAGTACCTGAGAGGAACACACCCGCTGTCGGGCTTTCTACGGGACGGAGCTTGGGATGCGCTTCTGTAAAGAATTCGTTTGTGACCATACTTGCAGTAAGCATTGTTGCAAGAGGACGTGCAGACTTATCAGGCTCAATAGCCGCCGCAAGTACCACAAGGTCAGCCGCAATATTGAGCTGTTTGTTTGCAAGCAGGTCAGATGCCCTTACCATAAGCTTGTCGCCCTCGGGTGATACCTTACCTACCATACCCTTGATGTAATGCACACCGTATTCTTCAACGGCACGGCGGTAGAATTCGTCAAACGCCTTACCGGGTGTACGTACATCTATATAGAATACATATACATCTGTATCGGGATATTTGTCACGTGTAAGCATTGCGTGCTTTGCCGTGTACATACAGCATATCTTTGAGCAGTATTCCTTTCCCTTTTCAGCGCAGGCGGCACATCTTGAGCCAACGCACTGAACGAACACGATCGTGTGGGGATGCTTTCCGTCGGACGGACGGAGAAGCTTACCTGCTGTAGGACCTGCGGCATTTGTCAGACGCTCAAATTCAAGAGATGTGATAACATCCTTTGACTGATTGTAAGCAAATTCGTCGAACTTATCCATACTGATGGGATTGAAGCCCGTTGCCGCAACGATAGCGCCGTACTTTTCTTCGATTATCTCATCCTTCTGGGTGTAATCGATAGCTCCTGCGGTACAAACCTTTGCGCAAACACCGCACTTGCCTGTTTTAAGCATCGTACAGTAGTCAGCATCGATCGTTGCAACCTTCGGAACTGCCTGAGCAAACGGAATGTATACCGCACGGCGGTTATCCATTCCCATATTGAACTCATTGGGAACTTTCTTCTGAGGACATTTTTCAGTACAGATACCGCAGCCCGTACATACATCCTCTTTTACATATCTTGCTTTTTTCTTTATCTTTACCGTGAAGTTACCGACGAAGCCGCCTATTTCTTCAACTTCACTGTAAGAGAATATTCTTATTTTATCATTCTGTGCAACGTCAACCATTTTAGGTGTAAGGATACAAGCCGCACAGTCAAGTGTCGGGAACGTCTTGTCAAGCTGAGCCATTTTACCGCCGATCGTGGGCTTTTTCTCCACGATGTCAACGGGGAAGCCCGCTTCAGCTATGTCAAGCGCTGTCTGGATACCTGCGATACCGCCGCCGATAACGAGCGCACGCTTTGTTACAGGGCTTTCGCCGGGTGTCAAAGGTGCATTGAGGTTGACCTTTGCAACAGCCGCTTTACCGAGGATGATAGCCTTTTCGGTGCCCGACTGCATATCCTTATGTACCCAGGAGCACTGCTCTCTTATATTTGCGATCTCAACCATATATGAGTTAAGACCTGCCGCTGCCGCTGTCTTGCGGAACGTTGCCTCGTGCATTCTCGGTGAACAGGAGCAAACAACGATACCTGTGAGCTTGTGTTCAGCAATAGCATCCTTGATTATGTCCTGACCTGCCTGAGAGCACATATACTGATAATTGGTGGAAAAACCAACTCCGGGCTCATTTTTCAACGCTTCGGAAACCTTTTCAACATCGACTGTTCCTGCGATGTTACTGCCGCACCAACATACGAATACGCCAATTCTTTGCATTTGTCCTTTCCTCCTTATTTACTGTATTTGCGAAGTGCGCTTACGATTGCCTGCTGAGGCATTTCGTCGTGCAAAAGTGCGGGAATGTCATCTGCTTTAAGATGATTTGCGCCCTGCTTTCTGATAACGGAAAGACGTACTGCTTCGACAAGCTTTGCAGGCTCAACACCTCTGGGGCATCTGTCAACACACGCAAAGCACGTAAGACACTTGTAAATCGATTTTGAAGCCAGAAGCGGTTCAATATCTCCGCTTTCGACCATATATACGAACTGATGCGGATGATATTCCATCTCATCAAATGCGGGGCAAGTACCCGTGCATTTTCCGCAACGCATACATTTCTTCGGGTTTACACCGCTTGAACGGATTATTTCAGACTTGAGGTTTTCTGTTTCCTTACTCATTTCCGTCCTCCTTTACTCCAAGCGCTTCTGCAAGAAGGTCCGTGAAGTATACGACCTTCGCTTCGGGGTTGTTCTTTTCAAGATTGTATTTGCAAAGCGGGCACGCCGTAACGATTATTTCAGCGCCGTGCGCTTCTGCGCTTGCCACTACCGAGTTGCTTTTTTTCTTTGCGGAGTCAGCATCTTCAAGCGCAATGTAACCGCCGCAGCATTCGTTTCTGTACGGATATACGACAGCCTCGCCGCCGAGAGCCTTTATAAGGTCCTCGATTATCGTGGGATTTTCGGGATCGTCCATTGCCATAACACCGCTCGGACGGAGCAAAAGGCATCCGTAATATGCGCCGAGCTTTTTGCCTGTCAAGGGTTTAACGACCTTTTTGGCAACTTCTTCAAATCCTACCTCATCGCGGAGGTATTCAAGATAATGAAGCACCTTTGCTTTACCGTCGTATTCGTTGCCTGCACCGAGGTAATTATTTACTTTAAACGCAAATTCTTCATCAGTCTGCATTGCGTGGTTCGTCTGCTTTATTACGTTATGGCAGGCGGAGCAGACCGTGATAAGCACCTGATCCTTCTTCTGTGCCGCCGCAAGCGCTCTTACAGAAGAAAGCTTCGTTGCTATTTCGTTGCGCGCTGTCGTGAAAACACCGCCGCAGCACTGCCAATTTTCAATTTCGTCAAGAGAAAAGCCCAACGCTTCCGCGCTTTTTCTCGCATATCTGTCAAGTTCTTTCGCCTTGGTCTTTAATGTACAACCGGGAAAGTATGCCACTTTTTTCATTTATATGCCCATTCCTTTCTTGGGATTGCGTGGATGTGCGGACCTGAGAATACCCGAGGCCCGCATCTGAATCCTGAAATTTTATTTTATCACACCATCTGTTCGGGGTGGAATACCTCGTCAAATTTTTCCGCTGTCAAGAAACCGAGCTGTACGCAAGCTTCCTTGAGTGAAATGTTATCCTTGAATGCCTTTTTTGCTGTCTTTGCCGCATTTTCGTAACCGATATACGGGTTGAGAGCCGTTACAAGCATCAAAGAGTTGTGCAGATTGTGGTGCATTTTTTCTTTATTGGCAACTATGCCGACAGCACAGTTCTTGTTGAACGAAACGATAGCCTCTGCCAGAAGTCTTGCAGACTGCAAGAAATTGTATGCGCATACGGGCATAAATACGTTAAGCTCAAAGTTACCCTGCGATGCCGCCATACCTACGGCAACATCGTTACCCATTACCTGAACGGCAACCATCGTAACAGCCTCGCACTGCGTGGGGTTTACCTTACCGGGCATGATTGATGAGCCGGGCTCGTTTTCGGGAATGAATATTTCGCCAAGACCGTCGCGGGGACCGCTTGCCAGCCAGCGTACATCGTTTGCAATCTTCATCATATCGCACGCAAGCGCCTTGACAGCACCGTGCGCAAATACCATTTCATCCTTTGATGTAAGGGAGTGGAATTTATTACCTGCCGTTACGAAAGGCTTGCCCGTGAGAGCTGCAACCTTTGCCGCAACAAGCTCACCGAATCCCTTGGGAGCGTTAAGGCCCGTACCTACGGCTGTACCGCCGAGCGCAAGCTCACAAAGAGGCTTTATTGAAAGCTTTATAAGCTCAACATCTCTTTCAAGGCTCGTTCTCCAACCGCTTATCTCCTGACTGAACTTGATGGGAGTTGCATCCTGAAGATGCGTTCTGCCACTCTTAACGATACCTTCGTTTTCCGCTTCCAGACGTTTGAAGGTTGCAATCAGCGTTTCTGTTGCAGGTATGAGCTTATCTTCAAGGGTCAGAACAGCCGCAATG
>JAZKZC010000161.1:0-30318 GCA_045612465.1 Eubacteriales bacterium | reverse complement strand
CAGACAAGGTCGGCGCGTATCTCATCACCGACGATGCAAAGAGCCGCTTTTTCGTCACAGGACACTGCGAATATGACCATAACACGCTGTCGCTTGAATATTTCAGAGATAAAAATAAAGGTCTTGACATCGACATTCCTTATAATTATTTCCCCGATGACGACCCCGAGAAAAGACCGCCGAACAAATGGCGCTCGCACGCGAACCTGCTTTTCTCGAATTGGCTCAATTTCTTCGTTTACCAGCGTACTCCGTTTGATCTGAACACGCTTTGAGTGATTTTGCGGCGCTGCAAACCGATTGACCGAGAAAAATAATTCTTAAAAATCAAGGCGGAAATGCCTTGATTTTTTTGTTGCAAAAAAATTATATTTATGGTATGATATGTGCGAAAAATGTAAAAACGATTTGTTATATATAGTATAAAACATAAAAGGGAGAATTATTATGGCAGTTTTTAAGGTAAAGACGAAAAACGGTTCCGATGTTGACAAAAAACCGAGGGTGTATTTTACCTGCCACCCCGATGATTTTGACAAGTACTTCGAAAAAATATGCGACGATATTTTCAAAACGCACGACTGCGCAGTATATTATACGGATGATATGACAGAGGTTATCGCAGAGGACGAAAAAGAAACCGACCTCGGACGAAACAACCTTTTCGTCGTGCCCGTTACGCTCAAGCTGTTATCAAAGCCGAACCGTGCAATGGATGAGGATATTCAGTATGCGAAAAAGGCACACATACCGATATTGCCGTTTATGATGGAGACGGGACTTGATATACTTTACTCAAAGTCAGATAAGTTTGGCGAGCTTCAATATCTTACTCCGTCAAGCTCCGACGTGACTGAAATATCTTATGAGGAAAAGCTGAAAAAATATCTTGAATCGGTGCTTATCAGCGACGAAATGGCAAAGCGCGTCCGTGCGGCATTTGATGCATACATATTTTTGAGCTACCGCAAAAAGGACAGAAAATACGCAAATGAGCTGATGCGCCTTATCCACAGTAACCCCGAATACCGTGACATTGCCATCTGGTTTGATGAATTTCTGACACCGGGCGAAAGCTTCAGAAAAAATATCGAAAATATACTTGATGACTGTAAGCTGTTCACACTTCTCGTAACCCCAAGGCTTTTAGAAAAGGTGATCAACGAGAAAGGCGAAGAATGTGATAACTACGTCATTTCCACGGAGCTTCCCATGGCGCGCACGAAAAAGGAAGAAAAAGGAACTGATATTTTTGCCGTCGAAATGGATAAAACGGATGCTGAAGCTCTTTCTGCTATCGACATAAACGATTATTTAAAATCCGATGATGCTGAATTCCGCGCGCGTCTGGTCGATACTATATCAAAAATAGCAACAAGTACGAACAACACACCTGAGCATAATTTTTTAATAGGCCTTGCTTACCTTGACGGTATTGACGTTGAAGTAAACCGTGAATTCGCCATTGAGCTTATTACAAGCGCCGCAGAAGCTGACCTTGCCGAGGCAATAGACAAATTATACAAAATGTACCTTGACGGAATCGGCACAAGCGTAGATTACAAAAAAGCGCTCATTTGGGCACAGAGAAAATATGACCTTCTTTGTGCATCCTTGGGTGAAGAACATCCCGATACACTGACAGCTTTAAATAATCTGGCATATACTTACGGACACAACGGTGAATACAGCAAGGAGTTGAAGCTTTTTGAAAAGGTATATACAATAAAATACCGAGCTTTAGGTGAAGAACATCCTGATACGTTAACATCTTTAAACAGTCTGTCAATAGCTTACAGCGACGTTGGAGAATACCGTAAAGCGTTGGAAATGAAAGAAAAAGCGTATACATTGAGATGCAGGATAATTGGTGAAGAACACCCCGATACGGTAGAATCTTTGGGTAATTTGGCGTCTACCTACAGCGACATGGGCGAATACAGCAAGGCTTTGGAAATGGAGGAAAAGGCATATACACTGAGGTGCCGAATCTTCGGAGAAGAACATCGATCCACGTTAACGTCTTTAAACAATTTGGCAACTACTTACTACAATATCGGTGAATACCGCAAAGCACTGGAGCTTTTTGAAAAGACATATACACTGCAGTGCCGAATTCTCGGCGAAGAACACCCGTATACACTGATATCTTTAAATAACATCGCATTGACTTGCAGCGCCCTTGACGAATACGACAAAGCGTTGGGGATTTTTAAAAAGGCATATACACTGTTTTGTCACATCCTCGGTGAAGAACACCCGTATTCATTGACAGCCTTAAGCGGTATAGCATTCATTTACAGTACCACCGGCGAACACGGTAAAGCGTTGGAAATCAAAGAAAGAATATACAGCATAAGATGTCGAACGCTTGGGAATGAGCATCCCGAAACGTTAAGTTCTTCAAATAATTTGGCGGTGACTTACGGTAACCTCGGTCAATACCAAAAAGCGTTGGAAACATATGAAAATGTATATACACAAAGATGCAAAATTTTTGGTAAAGAACACCCTGATACGTTAAATACGCTGAACAACATTGCAGTTGTTTGCTATGATACGGGTGATTATAAAAAAGCACTGGAATTGTTTGAAAAGATATATGAGCAGACATACAAGATCTACGGCAAAGAACATCAAAAGACTCTGCGCATATTTGAACAACTGAACGAAGTGAAAGCAAAGCTTCAGAACAACAGCTGAGGTTTACAATTTAATTTTTAAACGAATTAAAAAATCTCCTTGTTTTAAACAGGGAGATTTTAAGTATTCAGAAAAAACAAAAAAACGCCCAAGAGGGATAGGGCGTTTTTTTTGAAGCAAATGTCCGCAGTACGATAAACAAAAAGGAGGAGAATCGCAAATAGAGGAAAAACATGTAAAAAATCTATTTTACCTAAGCTGCGGATAACATATGACAAATTAATTATATCACATTATTATTTTTTTTGCAATAGCTTATTTCAAAAAAATTGCAGAACATATACATGCGGAGAAAATGTTTTTTATATAAATTCACCATAAACGCTTACGCGAGTGTTCCGCTGAGCTTGAAATAGATAAGGCAAGCGAGCATCGAAAGACCGAGAAATGCAAAGAAGCAAATCATCTTTTTCTGCGGTTTGGGTATTCTTATGTTGAGTACGAAGAACACAGCGCATACAAACATCATTATGCCGTACGCTATTGCCGTCGATTCCGCACCGAAGGGGGCGGAGAACGTATAAACGAACGGGAACAGAAGCGCGGATGATGTCACGGGAAGTCCCGTGTAGTATTTTCTGCCCTCCGTCGTTTTGTTCTGGCGGTTGAACTCGTCAACGTTGAAATACGCAAGTCTTATCTGCGCCGTCAGAACGTAGAGTGCAAAAAGCGTTGTAAATCCGAAGCCCTTGAGTCCGAGCGACCAGCCGATAGCCGTCGGAAGCACACCGAAATTGACAAGGTCGCAAAGCGAGTCTATCTGTATTCCGAAATGCTTTTCGTCAGCCGTTCTTTTTCTCGTTTTTGCAATTCTGCCGTCGAACATATCAAGCGAACCTGCAGTGAGCAAAAGCACTATCGCCGTGAAGCTGTTGCCCTGCACCGCCGAGTATATTCCGAAAACACCGAACACGAGTGCCGCATACGTCGCGATGACCGTATAGTTGTAAAAACCGATAAGAATTTTATTTTTCATAATCACTGCACTTTATAACTGTCTTTCAAAGTCACAACTCTGTTGAACGTGTTTGCGTTCTTTGTATCAAGACAGAAATATCCCATTCTTACAAATTGAAATTTATCGCCGGGTACAGCCTCTGAAAGTGACGGCTCCATAAAGCAGTTATCAAGCTTTTTGAGCGAGTCGGGGTTGAGGAAATCGTTATAAGTTTTGCCTTCGGGGAGATTTGACGGGTCGGGCGTTGTGAACAGTCTGTCGTAGAGCATTACCGACGTGTTAAGCGCGTATTTCTGCGACAGCCAGTGTATCGTGCCCTTTATCTTTCTTCCGTCGAACGGATTGCCGCAGCCCGACTGAAGATCCGCAGTACAGAGCACCTCCGTAACATTGCCGTCATCATCCGTGATTATCTTGTCGCACTTGACGATGTACGCGCCCATCAGACGAACCTCGCCTCCCTCTTTGAGTCTGAAATACTTGGGGGGAGGATTTGTCGAAACGTCTTCTCTGTCAACGTAAAGCTCACGTGTGAAAGGAATCTGTCTTGTGCCGGCCGTTTCATCGTTCGGGTTGTTCGTAACGGTAAAATACTCCGTCTTATCCTCGGGATAGTTTGTTATCGTCACCTTAACGGGGTCAAGCACGGCGATTCTGCGCTGTGCCGTTTTGTTAAGCTCCTCACGGACACAGTGCTCAAGAAGCTCGATGTCCACGGTGCTGTTTGACTTTGCAACGCCGATTCTTTCGCAGAAATCAAGTATTGCGCCGGGTGTGAATCCGCGGCGGCGGAGTCCGCAAAGTGTGGGCATTCTGGGGTCGTCCCAGCCGTCTACGAGGCCGCCCTCGACGAGCGAGCGCAAATATCTCTTGCTCATTACCGTGTAAGTCACGTTGAGTCTTGCAAATTCTATCTGACGGGGCTTTCCGTCGAGATTTGCGTGCTCAACTACCCAGTTGTAAAGCGGTCTGTGGTCTTCGTATTCAAGCGAGCAAAGGCTGTGGGTAATACCCTCTATAGCATCCTGAATGGGGTGCGCGAAGTCGTACATCGGGAATATGCACCACGTTTTGCCCTGGCGGTGGTGGTCAATGAAGCGTATGCGGTACAAAACGGGGTCACGCATATTGAAGTTGCCCGAAGCAAGGTCTATCTTTGCGCGGAGCGTATATTTACCCTCGGGGAATTCACCGTCACGCATACGGCGGAACAGATCAAGGCTTTCTTCCATAGGTCTGTCACGGTAGGGCGATACTGCGGGGTGCGCCGTGTCGCCTCTGTATTCTCTGAACTGCTCGGGTGTAAGCTCACAAACGTACGCGTGTCCGTCCTTTATAAGTCTTTCGGCGATGCCGTACGTCGTTTCGAAGTAATCCGAGCCGTAGAAAAATCTGTCGTCCCAGTCAAAGCCGAGCCAATGAATATCCTCTTTGATAGCATCGACAAACTCCGTGTCTTCCTTTGCGGGGTTCGTGTCGTCCATACGGAGGTTGCATATACCGCCGTACTTTTTAGCCGTTCCGAAGTCGATAACGAGCGCCTTGCAGTGGCCAATGTGGAGGTATCCGTTGGGTTCGGGCGGGAATCTTGTGTGAATTTTAAGCTCGGGGTTTGCTTCAAGGTCTTTGTTTATTATGTCGTGTATGAAATTAGACGTGTTTTCCATAATTATATCCCTGCCTTCATTTTAGTTAAGAGAGGATATTGCACCCTCTATACGTTTTTTCATCATTTCTTCACCCATCACGGAGATTATCTCGAAAAGATCGGGTGTGTTCGTTCTGCCCGTTACGGCAAGACGTACAAATGAGCTTACGTCGCCGACGTGTCCCTTGTACTGTTCGGGGTTCTTCTTGTAAAGCTTCATTTCGGGGGCATAGCCTATTTCCGATGCTATTTCCTTTATCATATCGAACCATGCGGAATTATCCGCGTCCTTGTTGTATTTTTCAAGGTAGAGGGCGAGTGCCTTTTTGATGTCGGCACGGTCGAACTTTTCGTCAAAGTCAGCCTCTTTTGCGAATAATTCGTCATAGAAATAGCTTACGTAAGGCTTTATGTCCGCCCACGTTGCGATGTCCTTACGGGGCTTGTTGCCGCCGCGTCCGATTGCAAGTATCTTCTTTGCGTATTCGGGGTTCTTCGTGAATACGCCGTAAAATTCTTTATCGAATTCCTCTGCCCACTTTGCCGCGTCCTCATAAACCTTGTCCGCGGTCATTTTGCAGATGACGTTCTTTGAAACGTCAGAAAGCTTGTTGAAGTCGAAAAGACAGCCCGAAATGCTCATTTTCTTTATGGAAAACGGGAAATCATCGGGTGTTTTGTCGGGATTCTGCATATGCCATTCCTCGTAGTTTGAGTTGAGGAGCGTCATTATATATTCCCTTACACATTCCGGAGCGATACCCATTTTTGCGTAATCGTCAAGAGATGCGCCCATATCACGCTTTGAAAGCTTCTTTTTGTTGCCTTCCTCATCAAGACGCATTATCTGCGCAATGTGCAGATACTTGGGAGCCTTGAAGCCGAGATAATCGAAAAGCATCAGATGACGGGGCAGGCTGGGAAGCCATTCCTCGCCTCTTACAACGTGCGTCGTGCCCATCAGGTGGTCATCAACTGCGTGCGCAAAGTGATACGTGGGGATGCCGTTGCTCTTTAAAAGCACCTCGTCCTTGTCATTTTCGGGAAGCTCCAGCGTTCCCTTTACAAGGTCGGTTATCTTTATTTTACGCTCACCGTCCGTTTTTGCAAGCATACGAAGCACGAACGGGTGTCCTGCTTCGAGGTGAGCCTTTATTTCTTCTTCCGTTATCTCACGGAGCTTCAGCATTTCAGCCTTCTGCTGAGCCTCAAGCTCAGGTGTCCATTCACGGCTCTTTACCTCCGCCTTTTTATCCTGCGCGTTAAGCTCCTGCAGTTCTTCCTCTGTTGTGAAGCAGGGGTAAGCCTTGCCCTCGCTTACGAGCTTTTTGGCATAAACACGGTATATTTCGGCTCTCTGGCTCTGCTTGTACGGGCCGTAAGCGCCGTTGTCGCAAATTCCGCCGTCTGGGGAAAGCGATGCGCCCTCATCGAATTTAATGCCGTACATAGCAAGTGTTTTAATAAGCGCCTGCGCCGCACCGGGAACCTCGCGCTTGTCGTCGGTATCTTCAATTCTCAGATAGAATACGCCGCCCGACTGATGCGCAAGTCTTTCGCACACGGTCGAGGGGAAAAGTCCGCCGAAGTGAACGAAGCCTGTGGGGGAAGGAGCAAATCTCGTTACCTTTGCGCCCTCGGGAAGCTGTCTTTTGGGGTATCTTGCTTCAATTTCCTCGGGTGTCAGCGTGACATCGGGAAAAAGCAGGTCTGCAATATAGCCGTAATTCATAGTAATTCTCCGTTTATCTGTTTAAAAAATCCGTTTGTTTCATAAAATATTCCGCTGTGAGCTTGTCGCCGTGGCCCGGGCGCAGAACGTAGTCCGTACCGTTTTCCGTGAAAAATTCACGGAGCTTTTTGAGCGATTTCACCATTTCGCCCTCGTCACCGCCGTAAAGGTCGCATCTGCCGAAGCCGTCCTTGAAAACAAGGTCGCCGCAGAAGATGTCGCGCCCGATAACGTAGCAAAGAGAGCCTTTCGTGTGTCCCGCCGTCAGAAGCACGGTGATATTTTCACCAAGCTCGCAAAAGCTGTCGCCGTCTTCAAAAAGCACGTCGGCTTTGATTCCGTCTGTCTTCCGTCCGAGCTGAAGCAGGTACGATTTTTCCACATCAAGCAGTCCGCCCTCGTCGGGAGCTCCCGCGCAAATCGGTGCGTTTGTCTTTGCTTTAAGCTCATTCGATGCCATTATGTGGTCAAAATGAGCGTGCGTTAAAAGTATACGGCGAAGCGACAGCCCCTTTTCCTCAAGCTTTGACAAAAGGTAAGGACATCTGTCCGCAGGATCGACGATGACGGCGTCTTTTCCGTCCGTCAATAAATAACAGTTCGTCTTATACATTCCCAAAACGTATGTAAAAACCGACATTCGTTTCTCCTTTACCATACTTTTACGACAGTAAAACTACTCACATTAATTCATTATATAATAAAACGTCAAGAAAATCAATGCCTTTTTATAATTTTTCCGCTATTTTAAAATCTTTTTTCGTTATAAATAAAAAGATAACCCATTGTTCTTGATTTTTTTCAATTTGTGACCTATAATGTATTATGTATACGTGTGCGAATATCATTTCAAGTAGGGGCGATTCACGAATCGCCCGTTACAAAATTGTGAAACGACGTATTATGACGATAATTGGCAAATCAGACCATATTTGTGGTCGATTCGTGAATCGCCTCTACAACAAAAAACGAAACATTTGAAACAATCGGACCTTAAAATGGAAAACGAATTACCGAAAAGAAAACCTAACAGGTTAAAAAATTTTGATTACAGCGCCCCCGGGGCATATTTCATCACGATGTGCACCAAAAACAGAAAATGTATGTTATCCGAAATTGTAGGGGCGATTCACGAATCGCCCGCTGTGAAATTGACGGAATATGGCAAAATCGTTGATGAAATCATAAATAACATTCCCGAAAGATTCAATGCGGAAATAAAAAATTATGTCGTTATGCCGAATCACATTCATCTTATTGTTCACATTAAAAACGAGAATGATCTGCGGGCGATTCGTGAATCGCCCCTACGAAATCGGTATGTCATTTCAAAATTGATCGGGTTTATAAAAATGAATGCATCAAAGAAAATCCATAAATGTTACGGGCGCACCGACATTTGGCAACGCTCATTCCACGACCACATCATCCGTGACGTAAAGGATTATGAACGGATATACAAATACATTTGCGAAAATCCGATATTTTGGAAAAAGGACTGCTTTTATACGGAGGAAATCTTAATTACACTATGAAAAAATATATAAAAACCCCTGCATTTTTTATAATTGCGGTGCTGATAATCACCGTTTTGGCAGAGGTGTTCGTTTTCAACTTTACGTCGTTCAAATTGAACGGTGACTATGAAAAAACCACGCTTTCGCTTGAAAACGCAACGCTTTCGGGCTTTGAATACAAGGACGGAAAATACGTCAGCACCTCACCCTCGCCGTACATTGAGTTCAAAAGCATCGGCAAAAAGGTCGGCACGGTGTTTGCCGACGTGCTTTACACGGGCGGGAACACGGTAAATTACACGATCGATTTTACCGACGAAACGAATTCGTCCTACACCCTGCGCACGGGTCTTGTGTCGGGTACGTTTACAAAGGGCGTTGACAGAACGAAGTATATAAACTGTCAGTTTTCGGGGAACGTCGGCAATCTGAAAATCAAATTTTCAAAATTCGACGGCACGGTGTCATTTGAAGAAAACGGCATCGTTTTGAACGAAGACATACCGATGAGCTTCTCGTTTTTGCGAATCGGACTTATCCTTTTCACCGTTTATCTTGCATATTTCCTTTTGAAAAGCGGTACAGCAAAGCAAAAGCTCGGTGAATGCCGCATCACGTCAAACGCTTTGACAGCGGCGGTGTGCATCATCTGTGTCATCACAGCCTTTGCCCTGACGGCGAATATCACAAAGCCGATAGCGCAGGAGGGCGGAAATCAGATAACAAAAGAGCTTGTCGATGCCTTTGAATCGGGCAAAATAACACTTGACCGTGAGGTGGAAAAAGAGCTTCTTGAGCTTGAAAACCCCTACGACTGGAGCGAGCGCAAGGAATCGGGCGTAAACTCCGCATGGGACCACGTTATGTATGAGGGTGAGTATTACTCCTACTACGGAATTGCCCCCGTCGTGCTTCTGTTTTTGCCGTTCCACCTTTTAACGGGCGCATATTTTTCGTCATCGTGGGCGGTGTTCATCTTCGGCGCTGTCGGACTTGTGTTCCTTGCGCTGTTCTTCAAAAAGCTTTGCGAAAGATTTTTCCCCGATATAACGGTCGGCATATACATTTCAACGCTTCTGACGCTTCTCATTTCATCGGGTGTCTGGTTCTGCTTTATGACGCCGAACTTCTACGAAATAGCGCAGAATTCGGGATTTATGTTCGTCACCCTCGGAGCTTATTTCCTTGTGTCAAGCGGAATTTTCTCCGATAAAGTATCAAAAGCAAGGCTTTGCTTTTCATCCGTTTTCTTTTCTCTTGCGGTGTTATGCCGTCCGACGACAGCCGTATGGTGTATTGCGGCGGTGGCATTTATCGGTGTCCATTTCATACGCATCGTCAAGGAAAAACAGCCGAAGATCGGCTATCTGTGCGCATCGCTTATCCCCTTTGCCGTTATCGGCGGGGCGCAGATGATATACAATTACGCAAGATTTGATTCGTTTTTGGACTTCGGAATACAGTATTCCCTGACTATAAACGACTTCACAAGATCCGAATTCTCACCGCAGATGGCATTCATCGGATTTTACAATTTCCTGTTTGCGTTCCCCGTGATAAAGCCCGAATTTCCGTTTATTTTCTCGAACTTCTCCGACCTCGGCGTAAACGGATATTACTTCATCGCAAACAGATACGCAATCGGCGAATTTATAAGAGTGCCTGCGATGCTTTCGTACGTTCTTATGCCGAAGGCGGTAAAGCTTACCGACAAAAAGCACAGAGTACCGTTTGCGCTTTTGTGGCTTCTTTGCTGTGTCGTTTTGCCGTTTGCCGTCATTTACTCCATCTGGGAAAGCGGTTACGGTGTAAGATACTGTGTTGACTTCACGTGGCAGAGCGTTGTCGGCGCATTCGTCATTCTGTTCATTCTTTACAGAAAATACAGCGAAAATCGCGCAGTTCAGCGCATAATTGAGTGTGCGCTGGTAATTTCAATGTTCATCGCCCTTCTGCTCAATGTTGCGATGATATGGGAATACGCATCAAATTCACTTAAAATAGCCGAGCTTTCGGCCGAACTTAAAAATACATTTGAATTCTGGAAATAAGGAGTTAAAAATGAGCACAGTTCTATACCTTGTAGTACCCTGCTACAACGAGGAGGAAACTCTCCCCACCACCGAAAAGGCGCTTACAGAGCTTATGTCGGATATGATAAAAAGGGGCAGAATATCGGAAATGAGCCGTGTTGTTTTCGTGAACGACGGCTCCAAGGACAAAACGTGGGAGCTTATTGAGAAATACACGGAAGAAAATATACTTATAAAAGGCATCAAGCTCTCCCGCAACAAGGGACACCAGAATGCGCTTTTGGCAGGTCTTATGACCGTCAAGGACGAATGTGACTGCGCAGTATCGCTCGACGCTGACTTGCAGGACGACATCGGCGCCGTTGAAAAGATGCTTGACGAATTTGAAAACGGTTGTGAAATAGTTTACGGTGTGCGCAGCAAGCGCGAAAAAGACACGCTTTTCAAGCGTGCCACAGCGCAGGGATTTTATAAATTTATGCGTTTGATGGGTGCTGACGTCATTTACGACCACGCAGACTACCGACTTATGAGCAGACGCGCGCTTCATGAGCTTGAAAACTTCAAGGAGGTCAACCTCTTTTTGCGCGGTATCGTGCCGATGATAGGCTTCAAAACGGGCACGGTTATGTATGAAAGAGGCGTAAGAGAGCACGGAGAAAGCAAGTATCCCTTAAAAAAGATGCTTTCCTTCGCCGTTGACGGCATAACGTCGCTTTCAATAAAGCCGATAAGATTTATAACCACACTCGGTATTTTGCTTCTTTTCGCAAGCGTTGTAATGTTCATTTATTCGCTCGTGCGCCACTTTATGGGCGAAACGGTGCTCGGCTGGACGTCGCTTATCGTTTCTATCTGGGCTATCGGCGGTCTTCAGCTTTTCGCAATCGGAGTTGTGGGCGAGTATATAGGCAAAATTTACCTTGAAACAAAGGAACGTCCGAGATTTATCATAGACAAGTATATAGGAAAATAAAATGAACGGAAAGAACAACATAAATATTGCGCTCATCGAGCCTGAAATTCCCCAAAATACGGGCAACATTGCAAGAACCTGCGCCGCGGTCGGCGCAAGTCTTCACCTTGTAAAGCCGATGGGATTTGAGATAGACGACAGAAAATTGAAAAGAGCAGGGCTTGATTATTGGCACCTGCTCGATATAACGTATTATGATTCTCTTGACGATTTTCTGACACAGAACAAAGACGAGAAAATGTATTTCTTCTCGACAAAAGCTCCCAAAAAGCACACGGATGCGGAATACCCCGAAAGAGTGTTTCTCGTTTTCGGCAAGGAAACGAAGGGACTGCCCGAGGAGCTTTTGCAGGCAAACCCCGACACTTGCGTGCGCATACCCATGCGCGACGGTCTGCGCAGTCTGAATTTGTCAAATTCAGCGGCAATAGCCGTCTACGAGGTGCTTCGCCAAGGGGATTTCAAAGACCTTTGCGAGGTCGGCACGCCGACAAAATTCAGTTGGGAGTAAATACCTCGAAACCGTACTTGATATACTTTTCAAGTTCTTCAAAGTCAGCGCCGATGTCATTCGGCGTATGGCTGTCAGAGCCGACTGTTATCATCCGTCCGCCAAGGGCGTAATAAAGAGATAGCACTGTGTCCTCCGGCATCGGCACACCCATTCCCTGACGGAAGCCCGAGGAATTGACCTCAAGATAAACGCCCTTTCCGATGATGCTTTCAAGGATCTTGCAAATCCCGTCCTCATATTCCGAAAGGTCAAGCGTAAAGCCGTTTTTCTTGTAGTAGCGAAGCGGATACGTAAGGTGTGAAAGGCTGTTTATGCCGTCGAATTTTGTAAGCTCGTAAAGCTCGTCAAGATAGACGCGCCAGAGGGCGGTGTAATCGTCGGGGGTATAATTTTTGTAGTCGATGAGAGCAAAGTCGGGCATATTTTTCACGTTGTGAAGCGAGCCCAAAACGAAGTCAAAGCCGTACCTTTCAAGGTACTTTTCGGACTCCCTCGGGTACTGCGTCATCTGCCCTAACTCAATACCGTGCAAAACGGTAATTTTGCCCTTCAATTCGTCCTTGGCTTTCAAGCATTCGTATTTTCTCGTATCGAGGTCGATGGGCGCATACAGATGCTCAATTTCGCTGTTGACGTCGAGATGGTCTGTAAGGGCGATGTATTCAAATCCCTTTTCAAAGGCTTTTTCAGCAGTTTTTAACGGTGATTGTGCACGTTCCCCGTCAAAGGAAAACGAGGTGTGGATGTGCAGGTCGCATTTGTATTTCATAAGTTTCTCCGCTTGTATTTTTACTAACTATACCACATTTTTCGGAATTTTTAAATAGGAAAATCAAAATTTATTTAAAAGAGGCTTTTATGAACCGTTTTGAAAGAATAATCGAAATATTGAAAGAAAGAGAAATGACAATTACGTTTGCCGAAAGCTGTACGGGCGGACTGCTTGCAAAGACACTCACAGACAACGCAGGGGTGTCGCAGGTATTCCTCGGCTCCGCGGTGACGTATGCAAACAGCATAAAAAGCGAGCTTATCGACGTTAAGGAAAAAACGCTTGAGGCGCACGGCGCGGTGTCAAGACAAACGGCTTACGAAATGGTAAAGGGTGCAAAATCCGTTTTCGGCGCTGACGTTGCTGCGTCCGTTACGGGCATTGCAGGGCCCGACGGCGGAAGTGAAGAAAAGCCCGTCGGACTTGTTTATATCGGCATTTCAACACCCACCTCGACGAATACGTACGAATTCCGCGCGGACAGCGCGCTCGGCCGTGTCGGCATCAGAGAAGCCGTTGTCACCGAGGTCTGCCGTATTTTGCAAAGGACACTTGAAAATGAGTAAAAAGAAAAAGAAAAAACAAAACCGATACGAAAAGCCGCAGGATAATTCCGAGCTTCAAAGAAGAAAGAAAAACGGACAAAAGCTTTTGATAATTTTCGGGCTTTTCTGCGTGTTTGAACTGCTTTATCAGGGACTTTTGCAACTTGAAAAAAAGTATTTTCCGCTTTTTCCCGTGTCGGTGTACGTGCTGACGGGTATTTTGTGCGTGATTTTCTTCACGTATCTCATAATGAACAGGGGCAATCCGAAAGAAAAGGTAACCCCCGAGGAGCTTTCGCCGAAAATACCGTATAACGAGCGAGTCGCCCTTTGCGAAAAATACAACAAAAGAAAAGAAAAATCACGCGTGCTGATATATTTTATAGTTGCAATATCGGCTGTCATAGCACTTGATTTTATCGTGCTTTTCCTTTTCCCGTGAGGTTTTTATGGTCAATTTTACAATAATATACGTCGGCAATATAAAGGACCGTTTTTTTGCCGATGCCGTAGCCGAATATGAAAAACGCATCAAGGGCTTTTGCAAGCTGAAAAATATCGAAATAAAAGAAAAAAGACCGCCCGATGAGCCGAATGAGGCGCAGATAAAGGCGATACTTGATGCAGAGGGCGAAAAGATCCTTTCGTCAATTCCGCAGGGCGCATACAAAATCGCGCTTTGCGTTGAGGGCAAAAAGGTGACGAGCGAGGGGCTTTCAAAGCTTCTTACCGAGCTTCCCCATAAGGGATTTTCCGAGGCGGTGTTCATCATCGGCTCATCTCACGGACTTGCCGATAAAGTAAAATCCGCGTGCGATTTCCGCCTGTCGGTGTCTGATATGACGTTCCCCCACCGCCTTATGCGCGTTATTCTGTCCGAACAGCTCTACCGTGCCTGCACCATAGAGGCGCAGACGGGGTATCATAAATAGAGTTGAAAGTGGAAAGTTGAAAGTTGAAAGTTTAAAGTTAAAAGTTGAAAGGTGATAATGGTGACTTCGCCCGGCTTCGTTCATTTTATTTGAGGCGTATTGTAGGGACCGACGTCCAAGTAGTTCGTGGCTCGCCACGAACTACACGGTCCGTTTCAAACCCGTTTTCGTTCATTTCATTTGAGACGTATTGTAGGGACCGACGTCCTCGACGGTCCGTTTCAAACCCATTTTCGTTCATTTGATCTGTTAAGTACACGTATTTTCCGACGGAAACATATTTTAAATAAAAGGCGTAGCACATAATAAAAAAGGCGCACAGTGAACTAAATGGGGTTCACTTCACAGCGCCTTTTTTTGTTATATTTAATTTGCTTTTTCGTAGGGTACGGGATCGGGTGTCTGAACTTCTTTTATATTTGCTCCGACAGCGCTTAACTTGCCCACGATGTCCTCGTAGCCTCTCTTGATATGGTAAATATCGTCGATGACTGTTCTGCCCTTCGCCGCAAGACCTGCGATGATGACAGCCGCGCCTGCGCGCAGGTCAACTGCTCTTACAGGTGCCGCGGAGAACGTAACGGGGCCGTCAACAACGGCAACCTTTCCGTCAACCTTGATGTTTGCGCCCATACGCTTCAGCTCCTCAACGTAGCGGAATCTCGTATCCCACACGCTTTCGGACAGTCTGCTCGTTCCGCTGGCAAGGCACAAAAGCGCGCACATCTGCGGGTTCATATCCGTGGGGAAGCCGGGGTAAGGCATCGTTTTTATATTTACGCTTGTAAGCTCACCCTCACGCTGTACGATGACCGCATCGTCAAGCTCCTCAACGGTGACGCCCATTTCCTCAAGCTTCGCCGTGATGGATTCAAGGTGCTTGGGAATTACGTTGTTTATCTTGAGTCTGCCGCCCGTTGCCGCAGCCGCGATCATAAAAGTACCCGCTTCTATCATATCGGGGATTATTGCGTACGTACAGCCGTGGAGCGAATCAACACCCTTTATCTTGATAACGTCCGTACCTGCGCCCGATATTTCGGCGCCGCACGTATTAAGGAAGTTTGCAAGGTCAACTATATGCGGTTCTCTTGCCGCATTTTCGATTACCGTCGTTCCCTTTGCGAGAACTGCGGCGATGATTATATTCATCGTTGCGCCGACGGAAACACCGTCGAAATACACCTGATTTCCGATCATTCCGTTTTCGGCAAACGCTTCAACGTAACCGCCCTCAACGTTGACCGTCGCACCGAGCGCTTCAAAGCCCTTTATATGCTGGTCAATGGGGCGTATGCCGAAGTCACATCCGCCGGGACAGCCGACGGAAGCGCGGTGGAATCTGCCGAGCTCCGCACCGATAAGATAATACGAAGCACGCATCTTGCGCACCAGCTCATAAGGTGACGTACCGCACTTACAGCGTGTGCAGTCCACCTGAATCGTCGTAGGGGAAAGACGCTTTACGACCGCGCCCATGCTTTCAAGAATGTCAAAAGACGCGCGGACGTCGCTTATATTCGGAAGATTTTCGATCGTGCAGGTATCCTTGACAAGAAGACATGAAAGAATTACCGCAACAGCCGCGTTTTTCATTCCGCTGACTTCAATTTCGCCGAATAGCTTATTTCCGCCGTGTATAACAATATTCTCCATAAAAAGTCCGTTTCCCGACAGCAAAAACGTAATATATATCAAGGAATGCCGTAAGCCGCCGTATTACAGCATCCGAAAAAAAGCATAAAAACACATTCTATATGACTATACCATACTTTATTAACAATTAAAAGAGGAAAACAATTAAATTAACGATTATTTTACATATTCCGTGAAGTGGGAGTAAACATCGGGGAAAATGAAGAATACACTGTTATGCAGACGGTGTATCCACTCAAAACCGATATGGAATGTAAAAAAGATGTGAAAATACGTTTTTTTACTATCGGTCATATTGTATGAAAAAAGCGGATTTTTGTGATTGTTTGCGGATATGTGCCCTCTCGTTCCCGTAAAGAGGAAACGAGAGGCGCGTTTTATATAAAAATTGCCCCGAAAATTTAAATAAAGATGAAAATTTACAAAAATAAATGTAAATTCACTTCACTTTTTTTGATTTATATTATATAATAGGCTATCTATATTTTTGCGCGCCTTGAAAAGCGCACAGACTTTAACAAAAATGGAGGATGTATGAAAAAAATGAGGAAGACTCTGCTCAAAGCAGTGTCGCTTACAGCGGCGCTTCTTATGGCGGCAAGTACCTTCGCATGCGGAAACGGTGAAACGGATACGACAGCACCCGAAGTACCGCCCGTGACAGAGCCGGGTACGTCGCTTTCGCTTACAAAAACCGACGCCGGTGAAAAGTACAACGTAAAGAGCATCACTTATGAGCTTAACACGAAGACTATCGCTGACGGAACGTTCCTTTATTCCGAGGGAAGCCCCAACAGAAAAGGAAGCGGTATCACACTTTCACCCGACACGCTTTCACTGCTTCAGGTAAGCAAGCTGTTTACCGAAGACGAGATGACGGTCGTGAAAACGAAATTGCAGGCAAAAACTCCCGAATATAAAGCGCCTCACGCTTCAATGTTCATCGGTCTTCGTCTGACAGACCCGGGACGCGGTCCTACGGGTACTTCGGGCGTATGGTTTGCGATAAGAGGTAATCAGATCGGCTTGCGTTTGGGCGACTGGCAGACGAGCGGCGGTCACTTCGTTGACAGCCCCGTTGACTTTTCGACAATGCGCACGCTTTACATTGAGGACGACCACAAGGCGAACATCATAACGATATACGCAGACAACGATGCGGGCGAAAAGACAGAGATCTTCCGTATCGTGATAAACGACGAAAAGCTCAGAGCGTATCTGCCTTCAAATCCGACGGTTCCTGCGCTTGCAAACAAGCTTTCCGAACCGCCCCCCGCAACGGGTTACGTCGGATTCTTCGTTCACTACGCTGAAGATCCCGTTATTTTCGAGGATTTCACCATCACGGGTTCAACGAAGGAATACCTCGGAAGCACGTATGCAGATCCCCTTTTCATCACGGACGTTTTCTCCGACACTTGGGTGGCGACCGACGATGAGGGCAGAAGCGCCGTACAGTACACCGACGAAGCGGTTAAATACAAGCAGGTCGGTATGTTCTACTTCATCAACTCATCGGGAAGCGGTAAGTACGTAAACCATACGGAGCTTTACTACGGTGACGATAACGGCGCAGACGGTGTCAAGCGTCTTGAAAATATAATCGCGAACAACGACGCGCACTTCTGGGCAGAGCCGTACTTCGGTTACTATGAGTCGATAGACGAATGGGTAATAAGAAAGCACGTACAGATGCTCAACGATGCGGGCATCGACTTCATATTCTTCGACATCACAAACGGTTTGTCGCTCAAGAGAGCGTACGAAAAGGTGCTTGACACCTTCACCGAGATGCGAGAAGAAGGCTGTAAGGTTCCCAAGGTGGTATTCCACTGCGGAACGATAGCAGACAACGTTTCAAAGACACTCCCCGAAATATTCTCAAACGTATATTCACAGGACAGATACAAGGACCTCTGGTTTATGTGGGAGGGCAAGCCCCTCGTATTCGCCGACGATGCAACGGTTGCGAAGATGACCGACGACATCAAAGCGAAATTCACGTTCCGCGACAGCTGGGCATATTCAAGCAGTGAATGGTACACAGACACGAAAGGCAAGGGTTGCTGGCCTTGGGCGGACACATTCCCGCAGGCTCCCGGTTATTCAACGACGGGCGAGCTTGAACAGATGGTCGTAATGTCAGGCTATTGGGCAAACAGCGAGGCAGGCAGAAGCTACTCGAACGGCAGACAGCCGAACAACTCCGAATTCTCCTTTGAGCTCACAACGAACGGCACGTCGGGCAAGGGCCTTGCATATCAGGAACAGTTTGACCGTGCGCACGAAACAGACCCGACGGTGCTTATGCTCATCGGCTGGAACGAATGGGGCGCAGGCAGACAGTCAACGGACCAGCTCAAGAACGACGGTCAGCTCATTGCGGGCACTTACAGAGTCGATTCAAACGACCCCGTTAAGAAATACAGCTACATTGACTTGTTCAGCCCCGAATATTCACGTGATATAGAACCCGTAAAGGGACTTTACAAGGATAATTACTACTACCAGACGGTAGCAAACGTAAGAAAGTTTACGGGTACAAGAGCAATTCCGTCAGCGTTCGGTCAGAAGACCATCGATATGACGGCAAATACCGCGCAGTGGTACTCGGTAGGCCCCGAATACCGTGACTATCAGGGCGATACGCTCCACCGCGACATCGACGGCTGTGTTGTTGATTCGTGGTACACGAACGAAACGGGCAGAAACGACATCGTCGTTTCAAAGGTTTCCGCCGATGACGAAAACGTATACTTCTATACAGAATGTGCGTCCGACATCACATCACCCGCGGGCACTAACTGGATGAACCTCTTTATTGACGCCGACTGCAACGCTTCAACGGGTTGGTACGGCTACGATTACATAATCAACCGCAGTCAGAACGGCAGTACGGCTTCCGTCGAAAAGTTTGCAACGACGGAAAAGAACGCTGAATGGAGCGTAAGCAACGCGGGCGAGGCTGAATTCAAGCTCGACGGCAAGACGCTCGTCATCAAGGTTCCTAAGAGCGTTGTTGCGCTCGGCGACACGTTCGACTTCAAGTGGGCTGACAATTCCATAACGGACGGTGTTGAGATACTTCAGTTCCTTGACCTCGGCGACGCGGCACCGAACGGCAGATTCAATTACAGATACGTTAAAGAGGGCAATACGGCACACGTTCCCGCAGCGCTTCAGAGCGATATGACGGTGCTCAAGGCAAACTCCTACAACGCATACGTGGGCGGTGAGCAGGTGATGATAACCACCGCAAGCACAAAGGCAACGGCACTCGGTGAAAACGGCAAGATATATGTACCTTTGACGTTCGCAACCGACAAGTTAGGTCTTGCATCGGATAAGCTGACAGAGGTCGGCGACCATTACGGCATCAAATACGTTATGATAAACGATGCTGTAGCGGCACAGGGTAAGGTAATAACTGTTTCCGATAACGGTCTTATCGTTATCGCTGACAAGGAAGTTACAGATACGAGCGTACTCGACGTACTTTATAAGTCGTTGATGTAATAGAAATTTCAAAATCGAAAGGACAAACGATATGAAAAAACTTTTATGCAGATCATTGTCCGTAGTTATAGCCGCGCTGATGATATTCAGCGTCGGATGTGACAAGGGCGGCAGTGAAACGACTGACTCAAACGCAGTCGTAACGTCACCCAACGGTGTTACCGATGATCCCAACGTAAGTGAGCTCAAGCTCACACAGACGCAGTATACGGAAAAGACCGAAACGGTCAGCGAATCGTATACACTCAATATGGACACTATCGCAGCGGGTGTATTCTCACAGCCTATGAACGTGAAAATGGGCAGAGGTAACAGCTCCTCCGCACAGTTCCTCAAAGAAACGGTTTCACAGCTCAGAATAATCAAGTCGTTCGGTGAAACGTCAACATCCATATACGAAGGTCAGCTTCAGTGCACGATTCCCGGCACAGGCTGGGATGCGCTTTACATCGGCTTCCGTAACACGGGTTACGACCCCACGGTAAACGAAGGCGTATGGTTTGCCGTAAAGCAGAACAACATCGGCTTGCGTGTAGGCTCATGGCCCAACGCTCCCGGTACGAAGTACGTTGCATCTCCCGTTGATTTTGCAGAGCTTCGCCGTTTCCGCGTTGTTGACGATCCCGTTAAGAATGAAATATCGTTCTACGCTAACGATGACAACGACAAGGAAATACTTATTGCTCGTGTTGTAATCAAGGGTGAAGCAGAAAACGCAACCGTTGAATTCTACAAGGGTAACGACACAACGGCTTCCTTCACGAACGAATGCGAAGTTCCCAGAAGCGGTCAGGCGTCATTCTGGTGCCACTACCCCGCAAAGGAAGACAAGGTTTACATAAAGAACTTCACAATCACAGGTTCTTCCACAATATACAAGACGGATACAGCTCCCGACTACCTCTTTACAAAGGACGTATTCTCCGATACTTGGGTAGCAACGGATGACGAGGGCAGAGTTATCGCTCCCGCCGACAAGGCTGTAAACGGCAACGACGTAGGTATCTTCTACTTTATGTGGCATCAGGGCACGGGCAGAACGCTCTACGACCACAGCAAGGCATACTACGAAGGCGGTATCGCACAGCTCGAAAGCGTTATGAAGCAGGGCTCGCAGGGCTTTGCGCATTTCTGGGCAGAACCTTACTTCGGTTATTACCACTCCAACGACGAATGGGTAATAAGAAAGCATATGTATATGCTTAACGACGCAGGCGTTGACTTCCTGTTCTTCGACTATACAAACGGTATCGTTTACGAAGAATCTCTCCTGCTCATTCTCAACACGATGGCTGATATGCGTGAAGAGGGCTACAACACACCTCAGATCGTATTCCACTGCGGTGACAGCTTCGTAGGCGCGGCAAACGCATCTTTGACGATTCCCCAGCTCTGGTCAATGCTTTACTCCGTTGACAGATTCAAGGATCTTTGGTATATGTACGACGGCAAGCCCCTCATTCTCGCGCAGAACGACGTAATTGAATCCGAAGAAATGAACAACTTCTTCACGTTCCGCAGAAGCTGGGCAGACTCAACGCAGTCATGGTACAGCGAAACACGCGGTAACGGCTGCTGGCCTTGGGGCGACGTATTCCAGAAGCCCGGTCTTTCACCCGAAGGCGATCTTGAACAGATGGTCGTAATGTCAGGTTTCTGGGCAAACGGCACCTGCGGCGCAACAGCGGGCAGAAGCTTTTCAAACGGCAAACAGCCCGACTCAACAGATTACTCCTTCTCGCTCGTTAACGACGGTACATCCGGCAAGGGTATTGCATATCAGGAGCATTTCGACAATGCTATCGAGCAGAATCCCGGTGTTATCATGATCGTCGGCTGGAACGAATGGTGGGCAGGCAGATGGGAATCAAACTCCCTTACAAATCACGACGGTATGACGGTTGCAAACTCATATCAGGTAGACTCAAACGACCCGCTCAAGAAGAACTACTACGTTGACGCGTTCAACCCCGAGTTCTCCCGTGACGTAGAACCCGTAAAGGGACTTTACAAGGATAATTACTACTACCAGACAGCACTCAATATAAGAGATTACAAGGGTACACGTGCAATTCCCTCCGCATTCGGTCAGAAGACTATCGATATGGCGGGCGATCTTACACAGTGGTACTCTGTAGGTCCCGAATTCCGTGACTATCAGGGTGACGTAACTCACCGTAACGAGGTTGCTTATGCAACAAGCGCGAAATACGTAAACGAAACGGGCAGAAACGACTTTGTCGTTTCCAAGGTTTCCGCAGATGCTGACAACGTATACTTCTATGCTGAATGTGCAGCAGACATCACAGCGGCTGAAGGCACGAACTGGATGAACCTCTTTATCGACGTTGACTGTAACGCTTCAACAGGCTGGTACGGCTACGATTACATCATCAACCGCAGTCAGAACGGCAATATGGCATCCGTTGAAAAGTTCGCAACAACAGAAAAGAACGCTGAATGGAGTCTTTCCTCCGCAGGCGAAGCTGAATTCAAGGTAGTCGGCAACACGATCGTTATCAAGGTTGCAAAGAGCGTTGTTGCTCTCGGCGACACATTCGACTTCAAGTGGGCAGACAACTCCATCTCCGACGGTAAGGAAATCATGCAGTTCCTCGACCTCGGTGACGCAGCTCCCAACGGCAGATTCAACTACAGATACACAACAAACGGCTCCGTTATGGCAGCTCCCGCTTGCCTCGAGGCAGGTATGACAGTTCTCAAGGCAGGTTCATACAACGCATACGTAGGCGGTCAGCAGATAATGCTTTGCGGTGATTCCACGAAGGCAGTTGCACTCGGTGAAAAGGGTACGGTTTACCTGCCGAGAGTATTTGCAGAATCCGCACTCGGACTTTCCTCCGATGCTCTTACAGATGCAGGTAAGGTTTCGGGTGTTACATACGTTGCTGTAAACGATGCGCTTGCAGCACAGGGTAAGGTCATCACAATAACGGTTGACGGTCTTATCGTTATCGCTGATAAAGAAATAACGGATGCAACTACACTTTCAACACTTTACAGGTCTTTGATGTAATGAAATATATCGATATGCACTGTGATACAGTTGCCGAAATGTATTACCGAAAGGAAAAAGGGCAGCCGTATTCACTTTATGAAAATGAGCTTCACATCGACATCAAAAAACTGCAAAAGGGCGACTGCCTTGTGCAGAACTTTGCGGCATTTGTGAATCTCGCAACGCGAAAAGAGCCGTTTAATTACACAAACGCGCTCATCGACCTCTTCTATGAACAGATGGAGCTTAACAAAGCGTACATCGCACCCGTTTATAAATTCGAGGATATTGAGAAAAATGAAAAAGCAGGGCTGATATCAGCCCTGCTTACCATAGAGGAAGGCGAAGCCTGCGAGGGTAAAATTGAAAATTTGCATCATTTTTACTCGCGCGGTGTCCGTATGATGAACCTCTGCTGGAATTATAACAATTCCCTGACGACACCGAACGGCATCGACATCGAAAAGGGTGTTGACATCAAGGAAACGGTGAACGGTCTTACTCCTCTCGGCTTTGAGTTTGTTGAGGAAATGGAGCGTCTCGGTATCGTTATAGATACAGCGCATATCTCCGACAAGAGCTTTTACGATATACTCGGACACTCGAAAAAGCCGTTCGTTGACAGCCACACGAACGCAAGAAGCATTTTCGACCATACGCGTAACATATCCGATGATATGATAAAGAAAATGGGCGAAAAAGGCTGTGTCGCGGGCGTGAACTTCTGCTGTGAGTTTATGAAGGACTTGACGAAAGAGGAATACGGCGTATCCTTTGAGCTTGCCGTGAACCACATAGAGCGCCTTATCAACAAGGGCGGTGAGGATTCTGTCGGCTTCGGCTCGGACTATGACGGTATTTCAAGTCAGGGCCTTGCAATGGCTGATGCGTCATATATGCCGCTTTTCGTTGACGAAATGAAGCGCCGCGGCTTCTCCGACGACCTTATAGAAAAAATATTCTATAAAAACGTCTTGAGAGTTTACAGAGAAATTCTGTAACTGTTGCTGAAAATACAGAAAGGAAAATCAGGTAATCTCTGATAAGAGAATACCCTTTGCGTTTTACAATGAAACGAGGTTTTGTTACAATAGCCACGGGCAACGAACAATATTATAAAATAGCGTATAATCTGCTCAGATCATACAGATATTTTTCGGCAGAACCGCTTCCTTTTGCTATTGTATGTGACAAAGAAAATTCTTTTACCGAAGCGTTTGATGACGTTATCATTCTTGAAAATGCAACGCGCTCATATATCGACAAGCTCTCGCTTCTGAAAGTGATTCCTTACGAAGAAACCATATTTATCGATGCGGACTGTCTTGCGTACGCTGACCTCAACGTTCTTTTTGATATGTTTGACGGTGCTGACGACGTTTCCTGCTTCGGAAAGGTGCTTCCGAGAGAATCCGAGGAAGGCTTTTTCAAGCTTGGCGATATAGGGCAGTACGCTGATAAAGTACAGTTTTGTATCAGTATGCACGGCGGAATTATGTTTTTCCGCAAAAGCGATATACTCACCAAGGTATACGATGCGTGCTGTGAGATAAAGGATCATTACTATGATTATAAGTTCAGGTATTTCCGCGATCCTGCGGATGAACCGCTTATGGCGCTCAGTATGGCAATCTACGGATTGCGCCCGATACCTACGTTGAATCCTTCAAAGGATGCAGCGCCGATATTTTCGTTCTATCCAGTAGACGGAAACGGCTTATATGCGGATATCCTCAACGGCAAGGTAAGAGTTAAAAGAGGGCAGTTCAGATACAGCGCTATAATGGTTCATTTCGGAACTGTAAGCACGAAAGAAAAGATGTATTTGCTTGAAGAAGAAAATCTTAATCTTCTTTGTGACGGAAAAACATCAAAAAATTCACTTCGTGCATTTTTCAAGCCGTACCGTATTTCCCTTTTTGCGGACAATATGCGTAAAAAATACAAAAAATGGCTTTATAACACAAAATGCACGGTAAAGCCGATAATTATGAAGCTTTTGCGCCGTAAATAAAAAAACGATAAAAAAAGGACAGTTATCCATACTCAAAAGAGTATCACGATACCTGTCCTTTTTATTATTCGTTAAATCGTCGGCTGTCTGCCGCCTGACGGTTTCGAAGGACGGGCGCCTCCGCCCATTCCTCCGGGCATACCGCCGGGACCTCCGCCGAAGCCGCCGCCCGTGCCCGCTGTTGAAACCACACTTGAATGTGTGTACGTTTGCTTTACAGTACCGCCCGTGTATTCACCGCCTGCAAAAAGTCCGTCCGTGCTGTCGCCCGTACAGCTTCCGCCGACTGACACGGTGTATTCCTTGCCCTTTTCAAGATTGGGCGAAGAAACAAGCACACATTCGTACTTTTTCGACGGCTTATATGTTATTACGCTTTCGCCGTCTGAGGAAATGTTGAAAATCTCACCGCCCTGTCCCTGCACATACGCAAGTACAGTACACTGTGTGGATGAGGAGCTTACGTTCTGTGCCATTCCCGACGAGCCTGTGGCAATAAGAAGTCCGCCCGAAACGGTGAATGACGAATCATAGTCAAGCGGGCCGTTTCCGCCGTTTGTCGGGCCGTCAACGATGACCGTACCGCCTGTTATTGTAAAGCTTCCGTTTGCATCAAGACCGTCGCCGTCTGCGTTAAAATAAAGATTTCCGCCCGAAATCGTGATGCTTGAGTTGGAAGCTCCGCCCATACCGCCCCACGCACCGGGACGTCCGCCGACAGCCGAGCCGTCGTTGCCGCCCGCGCCGTTGATGCCGTCGTCGGATGCTTTTACGTGTACGTTTCCTCCGCTTATTCTGATTGTGACCGATTCAAGCCCCTCGTACGACTTCTGAATCGTGATGTTACCGCCCGAAATTTCGAGCGTTTCGTCAGCGTGTATGCCGTCATCTCCCGATGAAGCCTCTATATTTCCGCCCGAAATTACCACATCTTTATTTGAATGAACGGCATCGTCCGCGCTGTCAACTGAAATTATACCGCCGCTTACGTTCACGCTGACCGATGCTTTAAGCGCCTTTGCGCTTGCCTCGCTTGCGTTACCGTAAGCGCTTCCCGACCATGATGAGCCGGAGCCTGCGCCTGTTTTTATGCGGATCTCACCTCCGCTGACCGTCAGCGCCGTTTCCGCTTGAATTCCGTCCTCGGATGCGCTTATGTTGAGCGTACCGCCTTCAAGTGTCACGTAGCCTCTGCCTTCTTCCTCGGCATTATTCGATTTTATTCCGTCACCGCCAGATGAAACATTGACCGTTCCGCTTTTGATGCAAACCGAGTCCTTGCCTCTTATTCCGTCGTGCTTTGATGTCACGGTTACCGTCGCATCCTCGATTTTAAGGTCGTTTTTCGTTGAGATGCCGTTGTTGTAATTACCCTTGACGATGAGCGCGCCTTTGCCGTTCACCGTCATATCATCGGCTGAATAAAGCGCAGCATTCGGCTCATCTTCAGTACTTGAAGCGTAAACGTATTCATTTCCGTCGGAAAGCGTGTTGACCGTTCCCTCGGCAAGCGTTACCGTCACACGGTCACAGCATTTGACATAAACGGGTGCGCTGTCGGAGCAGCTTACCGATACACCGTTTAAAATAAGCGTGACCTTTTCGGTCTTCGGTACGTCAACGATTATCTGCCCGTCGTCAAGCGTGCCCGAAAATGAGTACGTGCCTGCCTTGTTGACGGTTGCCGTTTGTCCGTCAACGGTTATTCCGATGCCGTCATATTCTATTTTGTCACCGAGAAGTCTTACACCGCCTTCCTTTGCTTCGGGAGCGATGCTCTCGCTCTCGGCTTGTGTAAGAAATTCCGATATTATATCATCAACCTTCGAGGCATCCTCGCCGAGCGTTTCAAACGGTGTATCCTCGGAAACGTATGCACCTGTGACACCTGCGGTATCGGAGCTTGATGATGCTCCCGATACGTCGCCGTTTGGTTTGCCGTTTCCGCAGGCGCACATAGAAACCGCCGTCAGCACAGAAAGTATAATTGATACCGTTTTTTTCATATTTCTTCACCTTTTTTTTGTTTATTTCATTCTCACAAAGCAACAAAAGGAGTATAACCGTTTTGTTTATAACGATTATACTCCATTATTATGATGTTTTTGTGAAAATAAAATGATTTTTATTGATTAATTTGCGTTTTCCGCTGTTTTCGGCAGATAATTTATGATAAGCGTGTACGCATCAAACGATGTTTTCGGCTTTATCATCTTACATTCGCACGTATAGTCGGGATAAATCAGCTCAAACTGTCTGAAAACGTACGTTTCAACGTCGCTTTCGGTGACGTCGTACGTACAGTACAGCTCAACGGTGTGTCTTTTGTACTTCACAAGGTCGGAAAGCTTTTCGGAAATAAGCTTTTCCGTCATTCCCTCGTTTGCGCAAACGAGATTATTGAGTGTATAATACGTTTCGCCGTCGGTGCATTTCGGAAGCTCATCGCCCTTGTTTTTGTGCGTTACGCTTATCGCGGAATCCGAAAGATTCATATATGCGTGCGTTACGGCACCGCGGAACGTTCCGTCGTCAAACTGCTTGTCAAGGTCGTTTTCGTAAACGTCGGTGTTGTAATATTTGTCGTCAATCAGTACCGTGCACCAGACGGAGCGCGTACCGCTGACCTCACCGTAAACGAGGTGGGAAATTATACCCGCACGGCTCAAAAGCAGCTTGAATGCCTTGTGGTAGCCCTCGGAGTTCGCCTCGCCCTCGACGAGTGCGCCGTAAACGTTGGAAGCGTTCGCGCCGTTTTGCGACTTTTCACAGATGCTTACGATGTAATCGTGAAGCGCGGTCTGTATATCCTGCTCGCTTTCCATGTCCGATATAAGCGACTGCGCCTTTGAAATCGCCGCTGTAAGCCTCGTCTTTTTCAGCTTCAGCTCATCGACCGTTTCCGTGTACGGTATCATAAGGCAGGTGTATTTTTCGTCAATTATGCTCTGTCCCGATACTTCCTTCGTTTCCTCCTCGGAAATTATCTCGGTGTATTTGTACTCACCGAGGGTAAAACCGTCGCAGTCAATGTAAAAATATTCGGGCAGGTCGTTCACAAGCGCATTTGCCGCCGCGCTGACGTCGGAGCTTTCCGCCACAAACGGCATTTGCTCCGTCGTGTATTCAAGACCGTCAGCCGCCTTTACGACAGCGTCGTATATGTACTGCTGTTTTTTCGTCAGCCTGTTGTAATAAACCGCGCCTGAACGCACGGCAGGCTCACCCTCCAGCATTTCCGCCATATCGGAATAACTTCCCCCGTTTTCACCGAGGGAAGTTACAATAGCTGCTACGAGTATTATTCCGAACAGTAGGAATCCGCAAATACGGAATACAAGCTGTTTCATCAGATCTTTTTGATTATTTCGGGAACTGCAGTCATACCTGCGGGCAGGAAGATGTAGTCATCTGTCCAGCTGTCGCCTCTGAGCAAGTACGTTTCAGGGCCGTATGCTCCGTGTCTTGCGGGCTTGGAGTGAAGCGGGCCGAACGTGTTGCGGCGTGTCAGAACGTACTCAATATTGACCGTGTTGTCGCCTTTCTTGAGCATATCCGTTATATCCGCTTCGTAAGGCTGCCAAGCGATAGCCTTGGGAGCGCATCCGTTTGCGGAAACCTTAACGAGAGCCGCTTCAAAGTCGGGAAGCTTGATGATAACTCTTTCGCCGGGTGTGTAGTCAACAGTTGCCTTATACGTTACAGCGCCCGAATAGAAAGGAAGTCCCTGCTTGGCGATGTCGCCGTGGTACACGTGTCTTACGGGCTTTATCATCGTCTTGTCGCTGTTGTGTACGGAAACACCGAAGTCACCGACGATATATACAGCCTCGATGTTGAGTGTTTCGTAGAAATCAGCTTCAAGGCGGATCGTGTTTTCGCCGAGCTTCAATGCGCCGCCGTCAAGTGTGAACTTGTGGAACGCTTCGTCTATCCATCTGCCCGTTTCCTCTGCCGTCAGCTTTTCGCCGTTGATGTAAACTGTCCAGAGGTCGGGTGTTTCGCATACGAAATCGAATTTTTCGGGGATATATTCAGCGAAGAAGCGGTATTCAAGGCATACTCTGCCGTGCTTCTTCTGCTCCTGGAGTCCCAAGAACCAGGGCTGGATCATTTCGCCGCCGCGGTGCGCAAGACCGTATGTGTCACGCACGAGCTGGTCAACCTTGAGAACTTCAAGGTTTTCAGCGAGCTTCTTGCCGTCAACCTCAACGTCTGCAAAGTCGAGAACGAGAACGTTGTCCTCGGAAAGCTCAATGTCAAATTCCTCGTCAAGCGGGTAAGAAGCGAGCGTTGAAAGTGTCTTTACGGGTTCAAGGTCGGACTTCTTGCACACTCTGTAAACGTGTTCGCCTGCGGCGTAGAAGTCTGTGCTGAACGTGATCTTGCCGTCAGTGCCCGTTGCCACGAGAGCCTTTGTGCCGTCAAGCGCAAACCATTCCTCGCAGTCGCCGTCGCGGTTTATCTCAACCGTGCAGTTGTAATATGAAACAGTCTTGTTCATATTCATAAATACAACGTATGTGTCGTCGCCGTCGCATCTGCACTGGCAGTAAACGTCTGTAAGCTCGTTGCCGAGAGCGTCCTTGACGGATGCTGTGAAGCCGTTTGCCGTCTTGATAGCGTTAACGAGCGCATCACACTCAAACGGTATTTTTTCTATGTTTTCGAGCTTGTCGAATGCGTCGGACTTCAGCGCATCGATATAATCGGGCGCAAAGCCTGCAAGGATAACCTTACCGCCTGCATTTGCAAACTCACGGAGTATGTCAAGTGTTGAAGAACGCATTGTATACATACCGCTTACAACAACGCTCTTGTATTTCATTTCACCGAACTTGATGTAGGGTGTTCCGTCTTCGATAACAACAGAAGCGAGTCTTCCCATCATTTCCTCGTCGCCGTAGTCAAAGTCAAGCTTTGCGCCCGACAGCCAGTGGAACTGTGTGAAGTACATATTTTCGATGTATGCAACGTCCTTGTTGTTTGTGCCGAGCTTTATGCTCCAGCTCGGATGGATAAGACCGAACGTGCTTTCAACGGGGTTGATAACGAGCGTGTCGCATATAGGCTTACCTGCGCCGAGAACAACGTGAAGTCTTGAGAAGAAGTCCTCAACAACGGGGTAATCCTTGTACCATGCGGACTGATGGAGAATACTTGCGGGGTAGTCACGCTTCGCTTCGCCCTGCATTGAATACCATGAAAGGTGGTGGCAACGCAGGTTGATGCCGAACAGAGCCTGCCATCCGCCCGTCCACTTGTGGCTTTCGAAGTCCATCTGCCAGCCTGAACAGCCGTAAAGCTCGGAGAGCATTCTCGTCTTGCCCGTCTGACGCGCAACGGATGCAAGCTGTTTTACTATCCAATAGCCTCTGTTGCCCTCGGAAAGAACGTCAACGCCGGGAACAGCCATGTGTTCGTAGAAACGCATGATAGAGCCTATCATACAAGCCTGCGTTGTGAATGTGTCCTCGTGAAGAACGTGGCCCGTGAGCTGAATGTTGTGCTCGTTACACCAGTCGTTTATCTGAACCGCAAAGGATTTCAAGAAAAGCTCCTCTGCCAGATCCATATAGTGCCACTTGACCTGGCTCATCTTCTCGCCGTCACGCTGTAAGAACAGGTCGGGAAGACGTTCTTTAAGGTCGTAGCCGTATTTTTCCGTAAACTTTTCGAAAAGCTTGGGTGTGTAAGGCGTTACCCACGAAGGCTTATTTGCGCTTCCCGTGGAAAATCCGCACATTACAGCGCCTCTGTGAGGCTCGTCTGTGAAGATACCG
>JAZKZC010000160.1:0-3596 GCA_045612465.1 Eubacteriales bacterium | reverse complement strand
CCATGTTAATTATACATGCAAAAACCTATTTATTATATACAAAATCATATAGCAAGTTTGAATTTTTTCGCCATTATATATGAATAAAATGCGCAAAATCATCCAACAAACGAACAAAACCGCAGGATGTTCCCTGCGGTTCAGACTACTGACAAACCCGTCTATTTCAGGCGGTTTTGTGTTGTACAAAAAAGATTTTGAAGATAAAGTAACAAAAATGCAAGCTCCTTCTCCAAAGGATGTTTGCAATTTTTTTCATATTCTGCACCGCTGCGGTAAGCAGACATTGTTCAGCCGTTTTCGCAATTCCGCGCATGCGACAATAGCGTAGTCCATGCAGCTCTTTTGATTCTGCAAAACTACGCTCAATTTTCTCTTTTCGTTTGGCATATATTTCCTTGCCTTCTTCCGTATGCGTGAACGCATATACTGCATCACGGTAATCTTCCCATACATGGCGGCGAAGGCTCTTTGGCTTTTGTTTTTCACTTAAACATTCACCTCGTCTCGGACAATTTGCACATCTGCCATTTTTGCATTTGTATTCTCTGTAACCGTTTCGATCTGTAGTTACATATTCAAGATAATTTCTTTCAGGGTAGATGTATAATCTTGGGGTACAAGGTCTTCTATGTATACCATTTCCAATTTATTTTGTCTGTTTTTGCCTTCTAAAAGCATATTTCCTCTCCGTTCATAAACGTTTTTCTATGACTTTATTATATCACATTTTCCGCTTTTTTTTGAAGCTTTTTCGCAAAAAAAGACCGCCGACTTTACCTTTGTCAGCGGTCTGAAGACCGACTCGTCGAGTCGGTCTTGTTTTCTATTTGAAAATTTCAGCAAGTATTATACAAACCATTCCTCGCCAAGATTGAGAATATTGCTTATATCTCCGCCATCAAAATTTATTTTGTAAAGATCAGCGATTGCTGTGACATCTTCAGATTCAAAAACAACAAGCTCCGCTTCGGGTTTTACATATTCTTTCATCTTACTTCCCCCGTTTTATTTCAAAACTATCGCTTCTTTGTGCGTATCAATAACGTTACCGTGCGCAATCACGAGAATTTCTGCCGTAACGATGTCAAAATCCTCAAAGCCCGTGAAGTTTGCATAGAACATACGGTCGAATAAATTGAACTTTCCGCCGTTTGAATTCATTACATTTTTCACGGCAACCTCAGAGAAAACAAACATCTCGCTCTTTTCCCCGTCTACCGTAAGCCGTATACATATTTGAATATCGTTGTCCGCCGCTCCGTCCTTTAACAGAGTTATAACCTTCATCGTCCTCGTTGTTGCAAGCGCATTCACCTTTGAAATGCCGTTTGAAACGCTCTGCCCCTGATTAAAAAGGAAGGCAACGAAGATATAACCGCCGTCAACGGGTGAATATACGGGTATTGCGCAGTTGTCATCTGCAAGAAGAAGATTTTCAAGCACACGAAGCACACCGTTTGCCTTATATCCGTTCGCTGCGTTGTTCGTGCTGTCGTAAACGTGAGTTGTGCTTACACCGACGACGTTATCTGCAATAAGCTTAAAACCGTTTATGTCAAGCTTCGTCTCGGGAAGAAGCTGGAGATCCCCCTCCTGTGTTGACACAAGAAGCTGAACCGTTTCGCCCGCATTTGCCTTTGACAAGCCCTCGGAAACTTTTTCGTAGTGCTTGCCTGTCTGCATATTCCGGCAAATACCGGGAATAACCTCCCACGTGTTTTCAGAACGCTGTGCGGTGCAATATCCGTCAGCGCAAAAGTCCGTATTTTCGCCCTCTGCACTATTTTCTTCAGGATCAAAATTCTTGAACGTACCGCCGTAAACGTCTATAACGGCTGTGCCGCTTTGATATGCCGTATTGTCACAGTCAAGTCCGTGCGCTTTACTGTCCATGCTTATGTCAAAGTAGCCGCCTTCTATGTCCAAATGTCCGTCGTAAACCTGTGCAATACTGTTGTTAGCAATATATGTTCCGTTTTCTATCATAAGTGCGCCTGAGTCGCCGTCAGATTCTCCTACTGCAAAGACGGAGGCGTTTGTTTTTCTTCTTGCATCGAGTGTTCCGTTTTTAAATATCACATCACCCGTGATATTGAACATATCTGTCAAATCATCTGTCCATCCATACACAGTACGACCGTTTAAGTTGACTGTAATATTTTTTGATATTGTTTCAGGAGTGCCATATATGCGATGGTCTTCAAGAACGATAAGTTCATCACCGTCTTCGGCCGCCTCTGCAGCTGTACTTATGCTGTAATACTTACCCTCTTTACCTTTTATTTCAGCAATATTCGGAGTTATGGTATAATATATCAATTCTTCACCGGCTGCATTTTTGTCAAATCTCACAGCTGTACCGTGATCAGGTGAAATATATTCAATAATATCCTGTGTAAACGTACCCCCTGTCAATGAAGCATACGGGGCCGGCGCCGTATTGCTGTATAAGTGTATATCGTGATAACCGTTTGCTACAAAATTCTTGTTGTTGACAATATAACCGCCCTTGATGTTCACCGTTTTCGCGCTGTTTTGTGCTCTTACACCACCGTAACTATATCCTAAATTATCGCTGATGATACCTCCGGTCATCTCAAAAATACCTGTCGAATGTACATAAACGGCACATGCATGACCTGCCCCATCACCCCAAAGGCTTATATTATTGCTTATTTCTCCGCCTTTTAAATAAAATGTGGCATTATTGGTGTATAACATAACTGCACAGCCGTTTGAATGTATACCGCGGTTATTCACGATTTTGCCGCCGTTCATAGTCATTATACCGCCCCTGTTAATGATAACACCTCCATTTATCGCAAAGTAGTTATCGCTTATCAAGGCACCGTCATTTATATTAAATTCTGAGCCGGCTGACAAATATGCAACACTTCCGCTTGAACCCGTTGCATTATGTATAAGCTTTGCACCGGCATTTAAGTTCCATATACCATCGGCATTAACAACAGCCACACCGGCATTGCCTGTATTGTTTCCTACGTGATTTTTAACCGTAACCGCGTTCATGTTAAGCGTTCCTGATATATTGAACATCCTTGCGGTTGAAACAGGTGCGCCGGTTTCAAGCGTGATCATAGAAGTGCCCGTATAATTCACCTTGGTACCTTCCGCCTGCGCTTGTAATGCGGCCTGATACTCTGTTTCTTTCAATGCCCACTCATTATTGCCATCAATTACGATTCCTCCGTCAAGCGTAAGGGAGCCGCCCGCGCTGACGTTGAAAAACGACCCCTTGAAGCTTGTGTCTCGCAAAAGCACGTATGCGCCCTTTATCACTATTTCCGATGTTATATTCGGAAATCCCGCTGTTACGGTGATGTCATCCGTAAGTGTTACAACAGCTCCGCCTGATGAGTTAGCTTGTCCGATTGCCGCAACCAGTCCGTCATATGTACCGGCCGAGATTTTGAGGCTCGGTTCAGAATAATTCTTTACATTGTCACTTGATTTGAATTCAAGCGCAATAATGCTGAGCGGCAACGCTGAAAGCATAATGACCATTGCCAGCATAAAACTTACTGTGCATTTTAAAATTCTTCGCATTTGACAGTCCTCTCACATATAATATG
>JAZKZC010000159.1:0-4722 GCA_045612465.1 Eubacteriales bacterium | reverse complement strand
GGCTCATTCTTTTGAAATGAGCCGACTGTTTTATATTATTTTATAAATGAAATATCCGTATATACGGGAGCGTGGTCCGATGTAGTCGCAGATGTCATATTGATAACTGATCTTGTACGGAGCACGTTTACCTTGGATGTTGCGAAGAAGAAGTCAATAACTCTGGAAGGCGAGCCTACCAAAGGCGCTGTAGTGTTGAGAGTGTGACCGCAACGAGTCATTATACCGTATCTGAACGCTGTAAATCTTGTTTCGGTAAGAATTCCGTCATCGACCATCAAATGATATGCTGCATCATATGTACGCATATTATAGTCGCCCATATTGATGACCTCACAGCCGTGTCTCTTGACGATATCCTTTGTAACATCAAGTATCGTCTTTGTATTCTTCTGACGGACAATGACCTTATCCTCAAGTGCGCCTACGTTGTAGAAGTGTGTTGTCGTTGCCGCAAATACCTGAGACGTTGTCTTATCCTTCAGAACTGCCCACGTTACACCAAAGCGCTCGTCACCGCCGGGTAATTGCTTCCAGCCTTTTTCAAGACAAGTGAACTTAGATGTCTTGTACGCAAGCGGAACACGGTTGCTTTCTGTACCTGTAAATACTTCCGCTTGAATTACAGTATAGCCCTGTGCTTTGAGCAAAGGCATAAGTCTGTTCATATTCTCAATACAGCATTCCTGGAAACCGATAACGTCAGGTGAGTAGTAGTTGATAAACTCAATCATATTGTTGTATCTGCTTGCATCCTTGTGGCTTTCGTACCAGAGCATATTGAACGTCATAATTCTGTAATTTGAGCCGTCTGTCAAGGGGAGATGGTCATTTTTTGTATTCAATGTCTTGGGCGCATCAAAGCAAAGGTCTTTAAGCTCAACATTGCCAGTTGCGCTTGCCAATGCCTTGACGATAAGCTGTGATGCGTATTCAGCCGCTATAACGTTTCCGCCTATAATGTATATCTCACCTGTTGTCTTATTAACAATACTGTACTGTTTAGCACCGACAGTCTTATTGCTTGCAACAAGCGCATTACCGCCTGCACCGTTACCGGATGTTGCGATAACGATCTGAGGATATGCAGCTCTCGGATCGTAGATGCCTGTTTCAACTTCAACGCCTGTATAGTATTCTATATCATTTGCGAGAAGCTCAACTGCTTCCTTGATACCTGTTACATCGTTCGCAGGAGCATTTTCTTCATTTGCAAGGTACGTTACCTTGAGTCCTGTAATGTCCTTGCCATTGATAGTTGCGGAAACGAGAGGACATCTTATCTCCTCAGCTGTACCGTTTACACGTGAATCGGATTCGGAGTAAATTGCATAAGGAACTACAGAAAGCACAATACCTTTATCTTTGATCGGAAGACCGCTGACTGTTACGGAATAGGAGTAAGCACCGTCTATAGCCTTGAAATCTGCTGTGCTTACAGTCTTCTTTGCAATCGCCTTGCCTGTTGACGCAGCTACAGTTGTAACAACGAAGCCGAGTTCTTTATACTGATCGTATTCGAATTTACCCGTAAGTGTCAAATTGCCCGAAGCATCAACTGATGTACCTATAAGGTCAAGACCTGCAAACTGTCCGCACCATCTTGTACCGGGAGATACGTCTGTCTTTTTATTACCGCCGTCAACACCGTATGTTATAACGCCGGGTGCTGTACCTGTTGAATCGAGGTTGATATACTCGCCGAGTGCCTTGGGATAACCTGCTGTTGTATTGGACGTTGTAACCTGTGCAGAATAAGGAACTGCTGCAAACGTGTGTATGTATGTACGCATAGGCTCTTTGATCGCCTGAGATGAAGCGTAAGCATATGCTTCATAATCAACGTAGCTATAGTAGTTACGTGATGTGCCTGTTTCTGCTGTTTCTCTTACGAAGTACAAAGCGATGGAATCAGCTCTGTTGTGAATTTCAGCTGTCAATTCACGTGCAAGAAGAGCATCAGCGCTTGCTGTAACGCTACCGAGGTCTGTTCCGTCGTCAAGTCTTACGTTTACTGCGGAATTCTTGACGAGGGAGAGTGCAACGCCTGCCTTTTTGTCGGGCAAGAAGCCTGCACCGCAGCCCTTATTGATCTTTGTTGCCGCGTGTATGTCAGCTGTACCGTCGTGGATAGCCACGGGGATAACAGTAACGTTTGTCATATCACATCCCTGCTCTGTCCAGTACGCCTTGAAATTATCAACTGTAAGATTTCTGTTAGCGTATGTTACAAACCAGAGAACTGCTATACCGTTGGGAGCGATGCTTGCATCGTAAGAAGAAAGATTTACTCTTTCAAGGCACTTGATATCTGTACTTACTTCAATACCGGACACAAGACCGAGAAGTATGTTGTAGCCGTTACTTTCGTTCTTACCGCTGTTCGCAAAGCCGAATCTGTAAAGTGAATACTGGTTAAGGTTTACTGTCTTATCGGAGGTGTTTATGATCTCCATAAACTCATACGCACCGTTTGTAGGTGTCTGGCATATTTCGCTTATGGCAAGATCCTTTTCAGACTCACTCTTCGTGAGCTTGATTACCTTGAACTGCTGTGCTGTGGAAGAAGCTGAGTATTTTGCAAGCTCTACGTTTGTGCCGCTCGCAGTTCCTCCGCCCTTAACAGTCAAAGCACATTCCGTTGTACACTTGGGAACGAACACATAATTTCCGTCAACCTTGAAAATGTACCATCTCTGGGCATTTGTGTTGTTTGAAAGATATGTGCTTACGTTTGTACCTGCTGTACCCTTGCCTGCCGCGCAGTCAAGTGATTTACCTGTATAAAGGTTTGTGATCTCATAGCTTCCGTCGGAGAAACGAATGAATCTCCATATCTGTCTGTAGCCTGCATTGGGATAACGGATAAGGACGTTATCTCCCGACAGACCGAGGTTGTAGTCAGAGCCAACACCTCTGATGTTGCCCCAGAAGTTACTGCCTATATTTGCAGGCTCTGCATTTTCAAGGGCGTTTATCTTTGTTATTTTGAACTGCTGACCTGCAGCGCCGCTGTATGTGTTCATCTGAACGTTTGCGCCTGCCGCAGTTGAGTTACCGTTAACACTCAAAGCACATGTCGTACCGCTCTTTGCACGAAGCACGTAAGTGCCGTTTGTGTGCTTATAAATAAACCAACGCTGAGCGTTTGTGTTATTGCTTGCATAAATATCAACGTTCGCACCTGAAGCACGTGATGCCGCATAAACGTCAAGCACCTTGCCCGTTGCATTGTTTGTTATCTTGTAGCTTCCGTCGCTCTGTCTTGCAAGCTTCCACGTCTGTTCAGCCTTGAATACCGGTGTAACCGTACATACGTTTGTATCGGAATATCCGAGGTTCATTCCGCCGGAATTCATCGAAATTCTTACGTCGATATTCGTTCCGAGATCAACAACGGGAGCTGTTACACGGGACTCGTTTATACCGTGCGCAACGAAGTGGTTGAATGCGCTTTCACGGTTTGAGCCGAATGCAGCTTTAAGGTCAGCGTTGTTCTTCAGATAATAATCAACACTGAACATAGGGCTCGCCTGACGGCCCTCTTTTACGCCGTTACTGACAAAGTGATTGTAAAGACGTGTTGCGTCAGTGCCGAATGCAGCTTTAAGATCGGAATATTTGTTTGCGTAATATGTCGCATCAAATACTACCGATTTTACATTTGCAGGTACTGAAACAGCGGCAATTGCCTGGAACGGTACTATAGCCGCTACCATAATAATTGCCAGACACCACGCTGTCAAACGAATGATGTTTTTCATATCTTCCTCCTTGAAAATAACGTTACACATAACGTGTTTTTACAATAATATTATACTTCTAAAAGCAGTCGTTGTCAAGCAAAGAAAGTGAATTGTACACAAAATTATCATTTAATTTGCATATTATGTTTTTAATTGGATAAATAAACACCAAAAAATCAAATTACGGTGCGGGGTCGATTACCGGTAATGCGCTGTAGTCGATCGGGAAATAAAGCGACTGTGTCATGTGAAGTCCTGCGATGATATGGTGTTTAACACCGAGATTTGACATCCACGTACGGTCATTGAACGTTGCAAGAACACCTGACCAGTTTTCATATACCCAGTCGGCTGACGGCCACAGACATACTGAAGGACGGATAGCCTTGTAGACCTCCTCGCTGACACCTGCCTGACCGTGGTGAGACATCTGCACGACATCGCTCTTCAGGCTACTGCCGTATTTATCAAGAAGTCTTTTGCCCTCATTTACATACGCATCACCGAGGAAAAGCACTGTCTGTCCGTCAATGGTTGCACGGAATATCATTGTGGTATCGTTTATATTCGTTTCCTTTTCGGCATCTGTCACGGTCGTAAGTATTTCAAACTTGATGCCGTCAATCGTGATAACGTCACCCTCAAAAGCATTCTTGCCTTTTATTGCATCGTATGCGCCTGCACCGTACAGCTTGTCGTATGCCGCTTTGATATCGTCGATGATATAGCTGTATTTACCGCTTTCGCTTGAATTCATAAACGTCTTTGACGGTAAATTGAAGTATACGTTCTTGATAACGATCTCATTTGATGTTTCATTTACAAGATATGTAAATTCCGTCACGTGGTCATCGTGAGGATGCGAGAGGAACCAAGCCTCAATTTCGGGAACTTCTTTATTGCTTATTCTCTGCAATTCTTCGTAGAGGTAGCCTCTGTCATTGAAATGAACTCCACCGCCGTCGATAACGATAAG
>JAZKZC010000158.1:0-2521 GCA_045612465.1 Eubacteriales bacterium | reverse complement strand
CACTCTTTTCCCAATCGTTTTCAGCAGCTTCATTGGGCTGAACACGAACTGCGTCGAGATACAGGAATTTTTTTCCGGCCATGTTGTAAACATAGACCGATACATATGTCGTATTTTCCGTAGGATCATCAGCACCGCCGGAGCACGCTACAAGCGTGGAAGCGAGCATTAAAACGGAAAGAACAAGTGAAATAAGCTTGGTAATTTTCATATCAGGTAATTAAACCTCCTTTAATATAAAGACATCTACTGTTAGATTATACTACAAATAATCTGTATTGTCAAGTAAATTACTTATTATTTAATAAGAAATGACAATATTTTGTATCAATGGCGCGTACAAAGTGAGTTTGCTGCCTTGCTTCCCGTTTTGGTTATGCCGATATACCTGCCTGATTTGATCGTATTCTGGAATACGGGGTATCTGTCAGAGGAATACGGCAGAGAAGTTCCGAGAGGTCTGTAAATATACTGAGCATCGGTAACATACGTGAAAACAGGGAACGAACGCTTCGTTTCAAGAACGAGGGCTTGCTTTATCTTATTGGGACACGCGCTGTTTGCGATACACTTGCAGTCGGCGCAGAAGTCAACAAGAATGTGTTTATCACAGTAATCTGTAGGTTGTGTTCCGGGGGCATAATACAGACTTTCGCATTGATTGTGTCTTGGGTCAAGTCCGCACGTATCGGGATTATAGAGCATTCCCGAGCTTGCACATATATCGACTTTTATAAGATCTCCGTCCTCATAGAAGGATTTTTCGGGAAGTGTGCCGTCTTCAAGACCTTTGATTATATCTTCGTGAAGCTTCATCATAACGTTATCAAAGATGATTACGGCTGATGAAGTGTTGGCATTGGGCAATGCCTTAGGATCCTCAAAGCCATACCAAACAGCGCCGACATAATAAGGTGTGTATCCGCAGAACCAAAGGTCGTAAGAATACATCGAAGTACCTGTTTTACCGGCTACGGGCATATAATTTTTGATTTTAATATTCTTATCAACTACAACAGCTTCCAGCATTTTCGTCATCGCATCGACAGTTTCTGCGCTGAATACCGACGTGCTGTTCTGTTTATTGTTCAATACGGTGTTTCCGTCAGCATCCGTAACGAGTGAATACGTTCTTGCTTTATTGTGGATACCGTTGTTGGTAAACGTCGTGTATGCGCTTGCCATTTCACGTACGGTTACACCCAATGTCGTAGCACCCATAGCAAGAGGTGCTTGGCTGAGGTCGGTCATTTCGGCGCCTGACGAGGTTACGTATTTTTCTTCAAGGCTTTCAAGACCGAGCTTCTGCGTAAATTCATACGAACGCTCAATTCCCACAAGGTCAAGCACGCGGACAGCGGTCGTATTAAGTGATACCCTTACTGCGTATGCAACTGTTTTAAGACCCTGATACGTTTTATTTACATTTTTGGGCCAGTCATTATAGTTTTTGTCAAATGAATAGGGAACGTCATCGACAACTGTGCCGGCGGTTATCAATCCGAGTTCAAGCGCAGGTCCGTAAACCGAAAGAGGCTTGATTGATGAACCCGGAGAACGCTTCGTCTGCGTAGCGTAATTCAGTCCGCGATTGAGGAGCTTTTCTCCGCGTCCGCCGACGATTCCGAGACAGTCGCCCTTGGGATCACAGACAACCATTGAAGCCTGCGGTTTTATGATAAGATTACGGTCTGAAGACGGGAAGGTGTTTTCATCAAGAAACGCTTCTTCCATCGTTTCCTGAATCTCGGGATCCATACAGAGGTATACGTTAAGACCGCCGGAATAAAGCATATTTGATGCTATTTCGCGTCCGACGCCTTTTTCCTCCATAAGGTCTGCGATGATGTCCTCTATTGCGGCATCTACATAATACGAACTTACGGAATCGGAATTGTTCGTTTGTTCTTTCTGCAGATTGATCACAAGCTCCTGGTCGAACGCCTCATCGAATTCGCTTTGGTTTATAAGACCGTACTGAAGCATTGTTTTCAATACCGTATTGCGTCTGTCGGTATTGTTTGCGGGGTTCTGCACAGGGTCGAATTTCGTAGGATATTTTGTGATAGATGCAAGAGCTGCACATTCAACAAGCGTTAATTCGGAAACGTCCTTTCCAAAATAGGTATAAGCTGCAGTTTTTACCCCCGAACATCCCTGGGAAAGATATATTGTGTTGAGATAAAGCTCAAGAATTTCATCTTTACTCATATTCTTTTCAAGGTAGAGCGCTCTGAAAATTTCCTGAACCTTTCGCTGAATAGTTACCTGATCTTCTCCCGTAAGGTTCTTTATAAGCTGCTGTGTGATAGTAGAACCGCCCTGACCCTCGTAATCAGGATCAATCAGAACACCGATTGTTCTGATCCAGTCAACACCGTCGTGTTTGTAAAAACGCTTGTCCTCAAGACACACGAATGCCCACTGAAGATTTTCCGGCATATCATCAAAATCAACCCAGATTCTGTTTTCCTCACCGTGAAGTCTTGTAAGCTCAACAAGCTTTTCGTCGGCATCATAG
>JAZKZC010000157.1:0-14521 GCA_045612465.1 Eubacteriales bacterium | reverse complement strand
ATATATCCGATCTCTCTTGCGCCATCGCCCATATCACCTGCGGGAACGTCTGTGTCAGCGCCGATATATTTCTGAAGCTCTGTCATAAAGCTCTGGCAGAAACGCATAACTTCTCCGTCGGACTTACCTGTGGGATCGAAGTCGGAGCCGCCCTTACCGCCGCCCATAGGGAGTGTTGTAAGTGCGTTCTTGAACGTCTGCTCAAATCCGAGGAACTTCATAATGGAAAGGTTAACGGAAGGAGCGAAACGGATACCGCCCTTGTAAGGACCGATAGCGGAGTTGAACTGTACGCGGTAGCCCTTGTTTACCTGAACGTTGCCGTTGCCATCTACCCACGCAACTCTGAAAGAGATAGCGCGTTCGGGTTCAACCATACGGTCAACGACACCTGCCTTAACCAAGTCGGGGCGCTGTTCGATAACGGGTTCGATAGATTCGAGAACCTCTTTTACTGTCTGATGAAATTCTGTCTCGCCGGGGTTTGTACGAACAACTTTTTCGTACACGCCTGCAAGATATTCTGTTTTAAATGACATAATAATCCTCCAAATTAAAGATTTCGGGCAAATTATAGCACACATTTTGCAAGATTTCAATACTCAATCCTGATTTTTTTCCTCAAAATTTAAATTTTTTTCATCAAAAACGAACATAAAAGCGATGCAAATAACAGATTTTGTGATAAACCTTTATTTTGCACAAAAAACTACCCGATTCCGCTGTTCGGAATCGGGTAAATCGCTATTATTGAATTTCGTTTATGCACTGCTCAAGGATCTTTTCCGATTGAGCCTGCGTATAAAGGTATCTGCTTTTAAAGAGCATATCGAAAAAGCGAGATGCTTCCTCAAGCAGTGTGGCTTCATTCGTAACGACACCGACCTGTCCCGAAAACTTGACCGCATTTGTCGGTGTTGTCGTGAACATAAGCTGGCAGTCTTTCATATAGTCTATCATAGCGTCTATTTTGAAATCCACAAAATTTTCATTGATAACACGAAGATCGAAAATACCGCTCTTCATCATTTCGAGCATTTTTGTCAAAAGCTGTTTTCTCAATTCTACAGGCACCGGCTTTATATATTCCTCGGGAAAATCCTGCAATATACCCGTATTGACAAAACCATAAAGACCTTTCTTGGAGAAAGCACCTTTTTTGAGTCTGTCTTTATACGTTGAGTAATATTCATAAAGCGATGGCAAAATGGCGTTAACTTCAGGAACGTCCGTTCTTGCTATCTGCTTCATCTGATCGTATTCGATGAAAGGAACGATACACGGTGCGTGCTGAAAGTAACACGCATATGACAACGGATTCGATGATTTTTTTATATAACCGAACAAATCAAATACAGAAGAAAAACGACGCACAAGACTGTTCATTCCTTCCATACGCTTCTGACACATTTCGATAAAATCATAAACCGTTTCTCTGTCCGTTATGACAAGCGCACGGTCAAGCTTTTCGTTTGTGAATATGACCTCGTTTGATAACAAAATGTAATCCGAAAATCCGAACGGAAGCACGTCCGATCTTTCAGATGTATATTCATACAGCATATCACCGCTTCCGATAAAGAACGATGCACAGTCAAGAATCCTTAAAAAGTTACCGATGTTACCCTTCGGCTCTTTTTTCGTTATCTGCGTACAGACCTTGAAATTTACCTTGTTCGAAACACTTGAAAGTATTGAAACGATGCTCTCTTGCAATATTTTGTTATCATACGTAAAATTCGTATACAGCATCGGCTCTGAGCAGTGCTTTACTTCCCTTTTAGCCGCCTCAAGTATATACAGAAGAACCTCTGTACGCGTTTTCAGCATTCTTATCCCGTTTTCCCTTTTGGATACGTTCCATTTATCGTTGTGCTGTATTTCCATGTGTTGCATGGAAAGCTTTGAAAAAGGGGCGGCAAGCTCATTTTTCTTAACAACCTCATCCATCTGACGGCACGCAACGCTGCCGAAGCGGGCAATATCAAGCTCTTGCATCAAGGAATATTTTTTCGCCATAGAAAGCGGCATTACATCCATTATGGCAACAAGCTCATCAAGTGTGGGAAGCTTCTGACCGTTGACAATTTTTGTTACAACTGAACGTGAAATGTTCGCGCACGCGGATACACGCATAACTGACATATCATTTTCGTTCATTTCATTAAAAAGCATTTCACTGAATGCGGACATTATCTTATCCCCTTTCTGCACTTATTCAATTTTCATCTTCACTATAATAGCACATTTTCATCTTTTAGTCAAGTTTTTTGTTTAATTTTTATCATTTTAATGATTTTTTTTAAAAAAATGCATACAAAAGCTACAATAAACAATAACGCAAGAAAAAATTTTAAATAAATACATATCATTTTGAAGTTCATTGTGGTATAATTAGTTTTAATAATTCAATCACGGAGAAAAATATGAACGAAAAGATTGCTTTTATCGGTGTCGGAAATATGGCACATGCGATAATCAACGGAATTTTGAAAAACAGCTCCGATTTTACAGCGGACGATATAATACTTTACGATAAATTCCCATCCCAGCTTGCCGACTACCCCGCGATCAAGGCGGCATCAAGCGCATCGAACGCGGCACAAGAGGCTGATTTTGTTGTCTTTGCAGTAAAGCCGCAGAATTTTTGTGAGCTTCTCAGTGAGCTTAAAGCAAGCGGACTTGACTACAAAAACAAGACGTTTATAACGATTGCCGCGGGCATAAGCTGTGAATACATACAGTCATTTTTACCCGATGCCGCAGTCGTAAGAGCTATGCCGAATACACCGATGCTTATCGGCGCAGGTGTTTGCTCGGTATGCAAAAATGAATTTGTAAGCGAAGAAAATTTCAAAAAAGCATTTGCGCTTTTCTCTGCTCTCGGCGTTGCGTTTGAGTTGACGGAGGATAAAATGAACGCTATAATTTCACTTACTTCATCATCCCCTGCATACATTTTCCTGTTCATCAAGTCACTTATGGACGGCGCCGTGCTTCAGGGCATAGAATTTGCGGACGAAAAGGAAATGAGAAGGATCGCCTGCGAAACCGTCATCGGCTCCGCAAAGCTCCTGATGAACAGCGAAAAATCTCCCGAACAGCTGATACGCGACGTGACCTCGCCCGGCGGTACGACAGCCGAAGCGATGAAAGTCTTTTACGGCGCTGAATTTGAAAAGACCGTTCACGAAGCAATGAGCGCCTGCACAAGACGCGCAGAGGAGCTTTCGGGTAAATAACGGAATATTTCTCCGTCCGTTTTCATATCATTATATAGAAATATGAAAACGGAGTGTAAAAGGATGAAATACGTTACGGACGGAGAAAACAACGGACAAAATATAAAAAACGGCGATACAGTCGCCACGCGCACACTTTATACAATGGCGCGCAGGCGCGACCGTCGGAATTATTTTTCGTATTCGATGATATTTCTCTGCGTCATATTCTTTCTGTCACTTGTCGCAGGGTGTCTTTTATACATATACTCAAGACAAACCGGGATACTTCCGTCATTTACGGAAAGAATAGCCGATATTTTTTCAAACGGCACCGTAAAAGCGGTATTCAAGAATTATTTTCTGTCGTTTCTGCCGTTTGCGCTTATATTCGTTCTGGGTTTTACGTCACTGTCCTCACTGATAAGCGGACTTATATGCGCTGTTTTCGGCGCTGTTGCCGGATATTCCGTGATGTTTATGTACGGAGGATTCGTTTATGAATATCTTGCAGTTTCCGTTTCGCTCGGTTTATACTGCTTTGTCCTGCTTTATTTTTCGGCGGTGTCCGTCAGCTTTTCGCACAGCATGAAGCTCTCACACGAATTTGAGGGAATGTTTGAAGAAGACCTTGCGTGCTATCTGCGGTATCTTCTTACCTCTGCCGCGCTTGTACTTGCGGTTTGCATAATATATTACGTTTTTTAAAGGAAAATTAAAATGGAAAGAAAAAAAATTCTGAAGCTGCCCAACATTTTTGACACACAAAAAGAAGGAAAGGGTGTTAAAAAGGGCGAGGTCAAGGACCCGACGTTCAAAAACTTTTTCAAGTATTACGGACGTTCGATAACGAAGCTTCTCAATACAAACCTGATGTTCACGCTTTTGTGTCTGCCTGTATTTTCGCTGTTTTTCGCCATTGCGGGCTTCACAAATCTTTCGGCTCCCGCCGCATCGGGCACGCTTTTCGGGCCTGTACGTTCGGCAATAATCAGCGGTAACATAAATCCCGTGACGATGTCGCTTTTCGGTGTCTACGGTGTCCAGACCGATCAGAGCGTCCGTTTGACTGTACCCACCTTGATATTTTTCGGTATTGCCGCGCTCGTCATATTCACTTGGGGATACGCAAACACGGGTATGTTTTACGTTATAAGAAACGTACAGAAGGGTGAGCCTGTATTTATGTTTGCCGACTTCAAGCAGACGATAAAGCAAAACAAGTTTCAAGCTCTTATACTCGGAATCATTGACCTTGCAATAATAGGACTTACGTTTTACGATCTGCAGTTCTTCGTTATCAACTCCTCGCTTTCAACAATGTATAGCGTAATGTTCTGGATATGCGTATTCATCGGTGTTGCATATCTGATAATGAGAGTATATATTTATCTTATGCTCGTTACGTTTGACCTTTCGATATACAAGATGTTCAAAAACGCGCTTATCTTCGTGTTTATCGGACTCAAAAGAAACATTCCCGCCATACTCGGTATGCTTCTTGTAATTGCATTCAACGTATTCATTTTCATAGGATTTCTGCCCGTGGGCATCGTGCTTCCTTTCGTGCTGACATTCTCGACCTGCGCATACATCGGTGTTTATGCGGCATATCCCAAGATAAAAGAAATAATGATAGACCCGTATTACAACGAAAACGAAGAAGAAACGGAAGAATAACAAAGTATTAAAATTGACGGGCTTCAATATCACTGAAACGAAGAAAAAAGAGAGAACACTGCCGGTATTCTCTCTTTTGTTTTTTCAAGAGCTGTTTATCGATATTTCTCGTTTGCGAAGCAAACATATCGAGCAAAGCATATCGAGTTGCGTAAGCAACATATCGAAAATCCCGTAAGGGATTTATATCGATACGTAACACCTTAATACGCCACGCTTAAGCCCACTGTTTTGTCAGCTTATTTTTATGAAATAAGCTCCGATACGGTGAGAAATTCGTACCCTTTTTCAATAAGCTTCGGTATTACCGTTTCAAGCGCCTCGGGTGTCGGTGTATCGGGTGTGATAAAATCGTGAAACAAAATTATATCTCCGCATTTCACACCGTCAATTATCTTTTTCGATATTTCAAAAGACGGTGTATGCGCCCAATCTCTCGTGTCGTGTGACCAAAGTATCACACGGGATCCGAGCTCCTTTGCCGTATTTGAAACGTCCGTACCGCAATACCCCTCGGGAGGGCGGAACAAAAGCGGAGTTTTACCCGTCAGCCGTTCAATTATGTCGGCTGATGTTTTTATTTCCCTTTTAAGCGCCTCAGAGGATATATTTTTCAAATGCGGATGTGAATACGTGTGATTGCCTATTTCATGTCCGAGTGCGGCGATTCGTTTTACCTTTTCGGGATATTTTTCCGCATTTACGCCTATTACGAAAAATGTCGCCTTGACACCGTACTTTTCAAGTATATCGAGAATTTCATCCGTATACTTATAATGCGGGCCGTCATCAAATGTCAGGGCGATCTTCTTTTCATCGGTCGCGGCGCATCTGTATACGCCGCTGCCTGCCGAAGCGTAAGAAAAGAACGAAAAACAGAGAGTCACCGCAATCAAAACGCACAGAAATTTTATCCGCATAATTCATCGAGCGTACCGAAGCGGTAGCCCATACTTTCCCATTCAGTCATAACGCTGTCGAGTATATCGGCATTCGTTTTTGAGGTGGGGTGAAGCAAGACCACCATACCGTTGTGCGTGTTATCCAATATCAGCTTCTTTGCCTTTTCGGGATTGGGTTGCTTGTTGTTGTCCCAATCGGCATACGCAAAGCTCCAGAATACGGTCTTGTAGCCGAGCTCACTGGCAAATTTCAGGTTTTGTTCCGAAAATCTGCCCTCGGGCGGTCGGTAATACATAGCCATCTCATTTCCCGTCATCTCTTTATAATACGACGAAAGCGATGAAAGTTCTTCCGCAAACACGGCTTTGTCCGTTATCTTCGTCATATCCTTGTGATGTGCGGTGTGGTTACACACGAGATGTCCGTCGTCTGCCATCCGCTTTACAAGCTCCGTATTTCTTCTTATAAGATTGTCAAGCACAAAGAACGCGCCTTTCGCGCCGTGCGCTTTCAGAGTGTCGAGTATCCGTTCAATATTGCCGTTTTCATAGCCTGCATCAAACGTCAGATATATCACCTTTTCATCCTCGCCGACGTAATACCCGCCGAGGTTTTCGATAAAACCGAACCTCGAATCGAGTGTCGGCGCTTTATGCTCCGAATTTCTTTTACAGTAATAATTAAACGGCTCATTCCCACAGGATGCCGTCACGTCATTACCGTTCACAGCGCTCGGTATCAAAAGAAAAAGCGCCGTTATCACGGCGCAAAATCTGTAAAATTTCGTCATCTGAACCGTCCTTGAAATGAATTTTGCCCGCAGGAGTATTGTAACTCAAAACGGGCAAAATATACTTTAAAACGGTTTATCAGTTTTTGGGTTTTCTTCCAAGATTGTAAATGAAGCTTTCGGCTTCGGCAAGAATGCGTCTGTAATTTGAATTCCAGAACAGTCTGCACGCATCGTCGTATTTGAGCCATCTGTACTCGGACATAACGCTTTCAAACACTATCTTCGGATCGTTTGATTCCGCAAGGAAAAGTACGACCGTTTTTCGGCACGGCGCCGCAAGTCTGTACGTAACGGAATGGCGGAAATTTTTATGCGGCTTCAGATGCTGTCCGATTTCCTCAAAAACCTCGCGCTTCGCCGTCTGCAGTTCCGTTTCGCACATTTCCATATGTCCTTTTGGGAAGCTCCACGTTCCCGAACGCTTCTGGAACAGCAAAAGATATTTGATTCCGTCCGGTGTTTTTCTGTAAACTATCATTCCCGCAGACTTCTGATAAAGAGAATTTACGGTTATTTCGTAAAATTTTTCACGGAAATGCACCGCTTCCTCTATTCTTGCCTGATTCACGTACACGCCGGGAGGTGCAAGCACAAGACGGACACCGCATTCGCCTCCTCTGTGGATAACACCGACGACCGTTCCCGAAAACGAAGCAACGGGCGTTCTTACGCCGAGGATATATGCGCGGAGCTCCTTGCCGTCGGCGCCGTGTTCACCCTCGATCACTCCGTAATTTATGGGGTACGTTATGTTTTTCTTCGTGGGGTGGCGTGTTCCTATCGGGCGCGTAACGCTTACCGTAAAGGTCTTGCCGAGGTAATTACGCGTGCTTGTTTTTCTTACGATATTTCTTATATATTCCGATTTTGATGCATTGTAATGGTCAACATTATCGGGATGCTTGAGGTATGCCGCTTCCTTTATTTTTATATATTCCTCTCTGTGCGAGTCCTTTGCAGAGAGATATTTTCTGAAATTGATAAATCCCTGCCATCTTTCGTCCATATACTCAACGAAATGGATATTGTGTGTGACTATATCGTTTTCAAGATCACCCGAGAAGAAAAACATTCGTCTTGCATTATCTCTGCCCGGAACGTGATACACACCTATTTCCGAAAGCTCGGGAATAAATTTGTTTACGTCCTCAAGAAATCTTACGCCTACGGCGATGTCTATAACGGGAACGGCTGACATACCGAAAACGGCGGTAGATCCTATGTGCTGAATATCCACCGCAAACGTACCGAGCACGTTTTTCAGATTTATAATGGCATCCGATGCCTCTTTTTTCCACGCGGGATCGTACGCTGACAAACAGACCTTACCTTCTTTTATTCCCAACACGGTATGTCACCTCTCATTTTTCTTATAAATTTTTAAAAATCAGTGCCTTATGAAACGTACTCTCAAGAGCAGTTTTTGAAACAAATTAAAACAAGTACATATCGGCAGGAAAAGGACAGAGAACTTTTATGTTCTTTGTCCTCTTTTCTTGACAATTACTGCATTTGCGGAAGCAATCGTTTGCCGATATTACTCGTTTGCGAAGCAAACATATCGAGCGAAGCATATCGAGTTGCGTCAGCAACATATCGAAAATCCCGTCAGGGATTTATATCGACACGCAGTATCCGTTAGGACACTGCGTATACGATACTGATTTTTTAATTTTCTTCCACAGGACGTGGTACGGTAAATTCAACCGTAATTATCTGCGATCTTCCGTCACGGTATATAACCAATTCAATCGTGTCACCGACACAGTACGAAGCGATAAGCGTTGAAAGTGTGCTTGAACTTGAGATCATCGTACCGTCAACCGTGAAGATGATGTCGTTAACCTTGAGTCCCGCTTTCTGTGCGTCATATCCGTCCACAATTCTTGTTATATAAACATAACCCTGTCTTGTCTGACCTGTCTCGATACCGAGATATGCTTTATCCGAAGAAGACTTATTTGATATTATATCCTGAACGATGCCGTATGCCGTGCTTGACGGAATGGCAAAGCCGATTCCCTCAACGTCGCTTCCCGACGATTTTGCATTTACGACACCTATAAGCTCACCTGCCATATTGAACAGACCGCCGCCCGAGTTACCGGGGTTAACGGGGGCATCCGTCTGGATAAGCGTCATCATTTTATTATCTATCTTTATTTCGCGTGCAAGTGCCGATACTATACCGCTTGTAACGGAACCGCCAAGCTCACCGAGAGGGTTGCCTATTGCGATAACCGTCTGACCTACTTTAAGATTGTCGGAGTTATCGAACGTTGCCGTAGGAAGGTCCTGTGCTTCAACTTTGATTACCGCAAGGTCATTTTTGGCATTTACGCCCCAGATAACGGCATCGTATGTTTCACCGTTTCTGAGTCTTACCGTGATTTTTTCAGCACCGTCTATAACGTGGTTATTCGTTACGATGAAGCCGTCCTTCGTTACGATGACACCGCTTCCCGCGCCCTGTGAAACGCTTTGACCGAAAATAGAGCCGTATACTACCTGTTCCGTTTTTATTTCAACAACGCAGTCGACTGTTTTTTCAACGATGTTCACCATTTCGTCGGGCTGTATTACGACGTCGCTGTAAGCGAGTGTTTCATCGCTCAAAGTAACCTCGTCCTCTTTCGTTTCTTTCTGATTTGCGCCGTCGGTCACCGCATCGCTGTCGGCAGGCGTGCCTGATGTGTCCGTGCCAAAATATATACCTGCGAAATACGCGCCCACACACAGCAGAACCACTGCAATGATGCAAGCAACAACAAGCCAGGCCGAGTTTTTCTTTTTGGGTATTTCGGGAGATGGCGAAACGGTATCGGGGTTTGAAAAATAGCTTCTCGTTCCGCCGCCGTCAAACGAAGGCGCTCTGTACGACGTTTCCTCCGCTTGGGGCTCGGTGCTTTCGTTTTTTTCAAACGACTGCGCGCCGTCGCCGTTTACGGACGTTTCTTCATTTTCGTTATAGTTGTTATCAAAATTTTCGTTCATAGCTTGATCCTTTCAAAATTATGTAAATCAGCTTACGATAACATTATTACATCCTTATGTGATGAAAATATGAAATCACGCTGATAATATTTTGAAACACAAACGCTTATGCGAACACCTTGTAGGAAGATATTACCGAATATCCCTTTTCTTCAAGTATCTTACAGAAGCTGTCATACTCCGCGGAGTTGAATCTGTCCGTTACGAATGCGACAACATTTTCTTCGGTAATGTGAGCGCAGATGTTGAACTTCTTGTCGAAGTCTTCAACCTCACCGCCGACACGCATAAGATATGCGAATTCTCTGTCATCCTCGCCTATCATATCCTTGCCGTCCTTCCATGGTGTAAACTGTGATTTGGCACCCTTTCTTGCGGCTATATCGATAACGTCGGAAACGACTGCGCTTGCCGTGGGAAGCTTACCTGCGCCTCTGCCGTAGAACATAACCGTTCCTGCGGCATCTGTGTCAGCCATAATTCCGTTGAACACGTCCTCGATACCGTAAAGCGGAACGTTGTCTGCAATACAGTAGGGCGATACCTCAAGCAAAAGCTTGCCGCCGCGCATTTCCGCAACGCCGAGGAGCTTTATCTTACAGCCGAATGATTCAGCCGCTTCAACATCCTTTCTCGTTATTTTGGATATACCCGTAACCTTTACGTCATCGGGGCATACGAGATAATCGGACATTATAGCGCCGAGGATACAAATTTTTCTGCACGTGTCAAATCCCTCAACGTCAGCCGTGGGATCCTTTTCCGCATATCCCTTTTCCTGCGCCTCGGACAGAGCCTTGTCATAGCTCTTTCCGTGTGTGAACATATTTGTAAGAATGTAGTTTGTCGTGCCGTTGAGAATACCCGCGATGCGTGAAATTCTGTTTGCGGCAAGACACTGCGCAATAGGTGTGAGCGCGGGGATAGCGCCGCCCGTGCTTGCTTCAAAGAGGTATCTTGCGCCGTTTGCTTCCGCTTTCTGCATAAGCTCAACACCGCAGTAAGCAACGATCTCCTTGTTGGATGTAACAACGCTCTTTCCCTTTTCCAGAGCCATCGTCGTGAACTTATAAGCTGCGCCTCTGCCGCCCATCGTTTCAACGACAACATCCACCTCGGGGTCGTTTGCGATAACTTCAAAATCCTTTACCATTTTATCAGCAAAGGGTGAATCGGGAAACTCACGTATATCGCATATATATTTAAGGTTTATTTTTTCGCCTGCATTTTTCTCGATAATATCGGCATTATTCGTCAAAAGCTCACAAACACCGCTTCCGACCGTGCCGAAACCGATAACAGCAACATTAAGCATTTCATCTATTCCTTTCGGTATTTCTAATAAGATTTTGTTATTTTACCATAAAAGAATGAAAAAATCAACAATTTATTTGTAATTTTAGTGTACAAAACTTTAATGATGTGTGATAGATGCACAAACCGCTGTGTTTTTTAAGAAGAATCCGCCTTTTATTATTTGCAAAAACAATGATTTTGATGAATATTCACATAAAATCTCAAAGGCGCAGGACTATACATAATACACAAATATTTCTTTAATAAATAGTGAAAATGTGCATATTGGGACTTGTAATTTCAAATATTATGTATTATAATATAAATTAAGGTTTTTTAACCGAAGGAGTGGTATTATGGCAAGAAGAAAAGAAGAGCTTGCCCCGTACTTATTTCACCAGGGTACAAACTTTGAATCTTATAAGTATCTCGGGCATCACACGCTTTCAAAAGGCACCACCGTATTCAGAGTCTGGGCGCCGAATGCCGATGCCGTTTACGTAACGGGTGACTTCAACGGATGGGACGAAAGCTGTCCTATGAAAAGAATAACCGACAACGGTATATGGCAAGCCGAACTGAAACTCAGAATACAGAACGGTGACAAAGCAAAATACAAATATAAAATAAAGCGAAACGGAAACGAGTTTTATAAAGCCGATCCGTACGCGGTCCATTCGGGCACGATGCAGGAAACGTCGTCATATCTTTACGAGCTTGGTGAATATCAATGGACAGACGGGGATTGGATGAGTTACCGCAGAAAAACTGTAATGCGCGGTGACTATCCAATACCGATGAACATATACGAAGTACATCTCGGCTCGTGGAAAAGACACGAAGACGGCTCGTATTTATCGTACATTGAGCTTGCAGATGAGCTTGCGCCGTACGTTAAGCAGATGGGCTACACACACATTGAGCTTATGCCTGTGGCAGAACATCCCTTTGACGGCTCGTGGGGTTATCAGGTGTGCGGATTTTATTCGCCCACGTCGCGTTTCGGAACTCCCGAAATGTTTATGTACTTCATAAACAAGATGCACGAATACGGCATCGGTGTTATTATGGACTGGGTTCCCGCCCACTTCCCGAAAAACGCACACGGACTTTATGAATTCGACGGCAGTCCTCTTTATGAATATCAGGGCTGGGACAGAATGGAGCATAAAGTGTGGGGCACGCGCTTCTTTGACGTCGGACGCGAAGAAGTACAGTCGTTTCTCGTTTCAAACGCTCACTACTGGCTGACGGAATATCATATTGACGGTTTGAGGGTTGATGCCGTGGCGGCAATGCTTTATCTTGATTACGACCGCGCACCCGGCGAATGGACTCCCGCGTTTGACGGTTCAAACAAAAACTACGAATCCATCGCATTTTTCAAAAAATTGAACTCGTCGATAAGCGCACGCTTCCCCGACGTCATAATGGCAGCCGAAGAATCGACCGACTGGCCGATGATAACGAAGCCCGTGAACGAGGGCGGTCTCGGATTCCATTTCAAATGGAATATGGGTTGGATGAACGACATCACCTCATACGTCAAGCGCGACCCGATATACAGGCAGTATCACCACACTGCACTCAATTTCTCGCTTATGTACTCGTTCAACGAAAATTATATACTTCCCATATCTCACGACGAGGTGGTGCACTGCAAAAACTCCGTCATTGACAAGATGTGGGGAAATTACGATCAGAAATTTGCAGGTGCAAGACTGTTTATGGCATATATGATGTGCCACCCCGGCAAAAAGCTTATGTTTATGGGAAGCGAGTTTGCGCAGTTCCGCGAATGGGATTATTCGTCATCGCTTGAATGGTTTATGCTTGACTTCCCCGCGCACCGCACGTTTATGCATTTCGTTTCAAGACTCAACCGCTTCTATCTTTCAAAAAGCTCTCTTTGGGAATGTGACACGTCCTGGGACGGCTTTACGTGGATACGCGCGGACGACAACACGGGAAATATGTCCGTGTTTACAAGGCAGAATAAAAACGGCAAAAAACTGCTTTGCATTATGAACTTCTCGGCATCATACAAAGAAAACTGCCAAATCGGTGTACCCGACGGCGGTTATTGGCATGAAATTTTCTCAACTGACAGCCGCGAATTCGGCGGCGCGGGATGCGAAAACGGCACCGTGTCTGCCAAGGATACGTGGTGTGATAACTTACCTTACTCTGTTACGGTAACGATTCCCCCGCTTTCGGCTGTTTTGTTTGAGCAAGAAGATATAGAGATCAAAGGCGAATAAAATAAATCGTAAAGGAGAACATCAATGTTCAAGAAAAAAGAATGTGTTGCTATGCTTCTGGCAGGCGGTCAGGGCAGCAGGCTTTACACACTTACGGAAAAAACCGCAAAACCCGCCGTTGTTTTCGGCGGAAAGTACAGAATCATTGACTTCACTCTTTCCAACTGCGTAAATTCGGGCATCGATACTGTAGGCGTTCTGACACAGTATCAGCCCCTGGTACTCAACGAGTACATCGGTAACGGTCAGCCGTGGGACCTTGACAAAACATACGGCGGTGCGATGGTGCTTCCTCCCTATCAGCGTCAGAAGGGCGCTGACTGGTACAGCGGAACAGCAAACGCAATTTATCAGAACATAGACTTCATCGCAAGATACGATCCCGACTACGTGCTTATCCTTTCGGGTGACCACATCTACAAGATGGACTACTACGCGATGCTCGACTACCACAAGAAAAACAATGCGGACTGCACGATAGCCGTTATCGACGTACCGCTTGCGGAAGCAAGCCGTTTCGGTATTATGAACACGAACGATGACGGTTCTATATACCAGTTCGAGGAAAAGCCGAAGGAACCCAAGAGCACGAAGGCTTCAATGGGTATCTATATATTCAACAAGCAGAAGCTGTTTGATTATCTTACGGCTGACGAGGCTGATCCCAATTCCTCAAAGGACTTCGGTAAGAACATCATCCCCGCAATGCTTGAAAGCGGTGAACGTATGTTTGCATATCCTTTCAGCGGTTATTGGAAGGACGTCGGAACGATCTCGAGCCTTTGGGAAGCAAATATGGATCTTCTCGGAGAAAAACCCGTGTTCAATCTCAAAGAACCCTCCTGGAGAATATACTCACGTAACTCGACAGAGCCGCCGCACTACGCAGGCGACAATTCGATAATCGTAAATTCTCTCATCACAGAGGGATGTGAGATACACGGACGCGTCGAAAACTCCGTGCTTTCAAACGGTGTTACCGTTGAAGCGGGCGCGGTCGTAAAAGACAGTGTAATTATGAAAGGAACCGTCATCAAAGCGGGTGCGGTCGTAAACTACACGGTCATGGACGGCGACACGGTCGTAGGATGCGGCTGCTGTATCGGCGGCGACAAGCAAAACAGCGAGATAACTCTCGTCGGCGGCGGTCTTTCCATTCCCGACGGCACTAAAGTTGAACCCGGCAAAATGATAAACGAAAGTTCACTGAAGGAACTTACCGAAAAGGAGGATATATAATATGTCCGCAGTTGGTATAATATTTTCAAACGTTCACGACAGAAACATTCCCGAGCTTACACAGATGAGAACGATGGCTTCCGTCCCTTACGGCTGCCGTTACAGATTCATTGACTTTGCGCTTTCCAACATGG
>JAZKZC010000156.1:0-8441 GCA_045612465.1 Eubacteriales bacterium | reverse complement strand
AGAGGGTTATACGATGCTTGATATGGTCAAGCGCGATATTATGCCCTGCGCTTTGAAATATACGCGCATACTTTCCGAAACGGTCATGGCAAAAAGGGCGGTTATACCCGAATGTCCGTGCGTTGCGGAAATAAAAATGATTAAAAAGCTGTCAGAGGTTACAGACAGCCTTTCGGAATACTGTGACGAGCTTCTTTGCGAGCTTGTAGAGGCAGGCAAAATCGAAACAAAGGCTGAAAAGGCAATGTATTACCGCAAGAAGGTATTTCCCGCAATGCAGCAGCTCCGCGCGGCGGCTGACATTATCGAACCGCTTTTGCCGAGCGACGTTCTGACATATCCCACATACAGCAAGCTGTTGTTCAGCCTTAACTGATATGAGGAGGCTTATTAAAAAAACAGCCTTTATATCCGTTTGTATGCTCATTATATTTTCTTTCGTGCTGAATGTCGGCGCGAAAGTGCAGGTGAGCGATTACGTTATTCCGATAAGCGGTAAGCTTGAAGCGGAAAGCCCGAATGCGATATTGTACTGTGACGACAGAGAACAGTATCTTTACTCCAAGGGTGCAAGCGAGGTGCTTCACGTTTCGGCTTTTGCAAAGCTGATGGTCGGCGCCGTTGCGCTGGAGCTTTACGCTGACAGGCTCGACGAAAAGGTGCTTATTACACAGGAATTGCTTGAAGGCTCCTCGGGGCTTGTCATATATCTTGAAAAGGGCGAAACGCTGACGATAGAACAGCTTTTGCACGCAACGCTCATGGGCGGTGCGAACGATGCGGCAACGGTGTTGGCAAGGCTCTATACGGGCAATATAAACGATTTTATTGCCCTGATGAATGAAAAAGCAAAGGAAGTCGGTGCGCTCAATACCGTTTACAAAAACGTGACGGGGCTTTATGCCGACGGAATGACGACGACTCTTTATGACCAGATAAAAATAGCAAAATATGCTTACGGCATAAAGGGACTTACGGATATCACGCAAAAGGATAAATATATTATACCGAAAACGGAAAAGTTTACGGTACGCACGGTGCTGTCAAGAAACCATCTTGTGAGCACCTACAGAGATACAAGGTACAAGACGGAGGGTGTCAACGGTCTTTGCTACGGAACGACGGGCGAAAGCGGCGATGTTCTGCTCGTTTCCGCGGTACGCGGCGGAATGACGTACTTTATGGCATTTTACGGCGGCGGTATTTCCGAGGACGGAAAAGACATCGAGGTATATAAAGACGCAACTTCGCTTTTGAAGTATGCCGAAAACGGCTTCGGATTTGTCAAGGTGCTCAGCGCAAAGAAGCTCGTAAGCGAAATCGCGGTGAAGTACAACACGACGGTCGATACGGTAGCTCTCGTTGCCGAGGAAGACGTAACGCTTTATTTGCCGCTTGATCTGAACGTTGAAAAAGACCTTGAATACAGTGTAATCGTTTATAACGAGGAGCTTTCCGCACCCGTTGCCGAGGGGCAGACGGAGGGGCAGGTAATCGTCAAATACGGCGGGCAGGAGATATGCCGTGCCGACCTCGTCACAAAGGAACCCGTTTCAAGAAATAAGATACTTTACGTGCTTGACAAGATAGAAGAATTTACGTCAAGCAGAAGATTTATTATAACGCTTATCGTTTTTGTGCTTTTGCTCATTGTTTATGTGCTTATTTCAGCCGTGGTGCGCCACAGAATGAAAAAAAGGCGCAGGCTGAGATAAAGGAGGTATGTGCTTGAAGAAAAAGGATAATACGCCGAAGGGATACAGACACGAAAACAAATTTTTCGTAAGTATCGCCGAGGCTGTTGAGATTGCCTCGAAGCTTCAGGGTGTGATGAAATACGACCCGCATGCAGACAGGCTGGGTAAATATACAATATCAAGCGTGTATTTCGACAACTACGAGAACCGTGCGCTCAAAGCATCCGAAACGGGTGTGCCGAGGCGCGAAAAGTTCAGAATACGCGCATACAACAGAAGCGACAGCTACATAAAGCTTGAAAAAAAGGAAAAAATACGCAATCTCTGCCGTAAAACGTCTGTAAGGATAACACGCGAGATATATGATAATATTCTCTACGGCGATGCAAAATTGCTTTTAACGCTCAACAGTAATGTTGCAAACGAGCTTTACTGCGCAATAAAAGCAGACGGCTTCCGTGCGGTTACCGTTGTTGAATACGAAAGACGCGTGTTTATCCACCCCATATCGCAGACGCGTATAACGTTTGACACGAACGTAAAAGGCTCAAGTAACGGCGTTGACATATTCAAAGACGGCGCATCGTTTGTGCCTACGCTTTCACCCGCGGCGGCAATACTTGAAATAAAGTACGACGAATTTTTACCTGAATTCATAAGCCGTGTGATACCCCACACGCAAATATCAAAACAAACAGCCGTATGTAAATACGTATACGGCAGAACGTATAAATAAGGAGATATGAAAATGGTACAGTATCTTACAAATTTCTCGGATATTTTTAAAAACAGCTTCATTACGGAGTCGGGAGCAACGACGCTCACGCTTTCCAAGGCGGCATCCATCATAATTGCATCGCTCATTCTCGGCGCAGTTATATGCCTCGTGTATAAGCTCACGTACAAGGGCGTGCTTTTCTCGGCAAACTTCTGCCTCTCGCTTCTGGCTATGGAGCTTATAACGACGTTCATCATTATGACGGTCACATCAAACGTTATTCTCTCGCTCGGTATGGTCGGTGCGTTGTCTATCGTCCGTTTCCGTACGGCGATAAAAGATCCGATGGATATTGCATTTTTGTACTTTGCGATATGCGCGGGCATTATGACGGGCGCAGGACTCGTTACACTTGCCGCAGTCGGTGTTATCATCATCGGCGCGGTACTTTTCGCAGCAGGCAAGCTCCCCGCAAAGGACGAAGCGTATATCCTCATGCTTACTGTTGAAGAACAGGACGAAGAAGCCGTTTGCAAGTACATAATCAAGAGCACTGCCAAAGCGAAGCTCAGATCCAAGACTATTTCAAACGGTCTTACAGAGGTTGCATACGAGGTAAAACTCAAGGGCAATTCCACGAAATTCCTCAATAAGCTGAGCGTTTATCCGTCAATTTCTTCAATGACACTCGTTAAGTGTGCAGGTGAATACATTTAAGGGAGGATAAAAGTGAAAAAACTGCTTTCTCTTCTACTGCTCGTTTGTATGCTTTTGCAGACGCTTGTTGCCTGCACGGGTACACCGAGCGACAGCGCGGGTTCAGCCGACGGCACGTCGGAAACTGTAATTCCGCCCAACGAAGACGGTATTATTTTAAATGAACTTATGCCGTCAAATAAAAATACTCTTACAGACAATTACGGCGAAAGCTGTGACTGGATAGAGCTTTATAACCATTCCGATAAGGATATAAGCCTTTTGAACTATATGCTCACAGATAAGCCCACGAAGCCCGAGGAATTTGTGTTCCCCGACATCACGCTTAAAGCGGGCGAGTATCTGATAGTGTATGCAAACGGAAGAAATGAAATTGATGCCGAAAACCGTATCATACATCTTCCTTTCAAGATAAACTATATGAGCGAAATAATCTGTCTTTTCAGCGCAGAAGGCGTTGAAATAGGCAGAATAACGGTAAACGACGTTCCTGATGACATATCGTGCGGTCCCGATGTTACGGGTAAAACGGTTATGTTTTCGGAACCTACACCCGGTGCTCAGAACGTGACGTCGGTCTATGTTCCGACAGCTCCTGATGTTCCGCTCAACACAGGCGGAAAGGATGTAAATACGCTTTACATTACGGAGTATGCTACAAATGATACGATAACATTTACCGATGAAGACGGAGAATTCTGCTCCTGGGTTGAAATTTACAACCACGGAACGGCAGATGTGAAGCTTTTCGGACTTTTCCTTTCCGATAACCCCGAAAATCCCGAAAAATGGGCATTCCCCGATACAACGCTCAAAGCGGGTGAATACCTTGTCGTGTTTATGTCGGGCAAGACAAAGGAATATACAGAGGACGGCGAAATTCACGCCACGTTCGGACTTTCGGGCGATGAAGACGTGCTCACTATCTATAACGGCAAAGCTGACGAAATAGACACAGTCACCGTTAATAAGCTCGTTTCAAACCTCACCTACGGCAGAACGCAGGATATGAGCGCGTTCAAGTTCTTCCCCAAGGCAACGCCGAAGGCGGCGAACACCGTAACGGGATTCGATTCGATAGATAGCGCAAGATACCCCGAAAATAAATCGCTTTTTATAAATGAGATTGTTGCTGTCAACAGAACTCTTGATACTGCCCCCGACGGCAAGAAGTATTCTGTCGGTCAGCTGTATGACTATTACGAACTGTATGACTATATAGAGATATGTAATCTTCATAACGGTACTGTAACACTCTCTGATTACTACATCGGGGACAGCAAGGATTTTAAAACGGCTGTTCAGCTTCCCGAAACAGAGCTTGAAAACGGTGAATACCGCATCGTCTATTTCGGTGATGAAACGTATTACAGCACGAAAACAGACAGCGTTTACGTTGATCTGGGACTTAACCGCTACGGCGAAACGGTGTATATTTTCGACGAAAACGGAATTTGCGTCGACAGCGTGAAGTATACGACGCTGTTTGACGGTACGAGCGCAGGACGCGCAAGCGGTCAGGACGACACGGTGTATTACTATGAAACGACGACACCCGGAAAGAAAAATTCAGACAATAAGCTGTTGGCGTCGGTTGCATCTCCCTCATTTGAAAATGCGGGCGGATATGTGACGTCAGGTTCAAGCTGTGTTATAAACGTGCCGAAGAATTGCAAGGTATATTATACGACGGACGGTTCGCTTCCCACGTCATCGTCCTCGCTTTACACCTCTCCCATTCCGCTTTCAAAAACGGTAACTGTGAGAGCAGTGGCATACCGTGACGGATACCTGCACAGCGAAGACGTTTCGGCCTCATACGTTGTCGGACGTCAGCATACGATTCCCGTTGTGTGCCTTACAACGGAAAGCGGAAACCTTTTCTCCGATACTTACGGTATACTCGTTGACGGTTCAAGATACGACTCAAGCGCAGCATTCCCGTATAAGTATTCGGGCGCAAACTATTGGGAAGATTGGGAACGCCCCATAAGATTTGATTATATCGACGAAAACGGACAGCAGGTGCTGTCATTCAATGCGGGTATCAAGGTGTTCGGTCAGTACAGCCGAGCAAAGGACCAAAAAAGCGTATCCATATACCTGCGTGACAAATACGGCCCCAAAGAAATATCATATCCGTTCTTCGGAGAGGATTACGTAAACGTATTTTCTTCGCTCGCTCTCCGTTCATCAGGTCAGGACGGAAAGTATGCGCACCTGCGCGATGCTTACGCGGCAGAGCTTGTGCGTAACGTCATCGACGTTGACGTAATGGCATATAAACCCGTTGCGGTGTATATAAACGGTGAATATTTCGGACTTTATGACCTTCGCGAGAGAATAAACGAAGATTATATCGCCAACCACACGGGAGCCGACCCCGATAACGTTGACCTGATCAAGGGCGGTAACTATAAGGATACAAGCTATAACGTCCTTGAAGGAACGGTTGACGAATACAAAAAGCTCGTTGATTTCCTGAAAAACAATTCGCTCAAGAGCGATTCCAATTATGAAAAAGCGTGCGAAATGGTTGACGTTGATGAGCTTATCAACTATTGGATATGCGTAATATTCTTCTCAAATACCGACTCGGGTAATATAAAGTATTATAAAGAAAATACAGAGGGCGCCAAGTGGCGCTGGATACTGTATGACCTTGACTGGGGTATGTTCCCGTCAACGTATCTTGATTATAATATGTTTGATGAGGTTACAAGCTCTGTAGGTCACGGTGTCGGAAACAGCTTCTCAACGCTTGTTTTACGCTCGTTTATGAATAACGCAACGTTCAAGGATAAATTCCTTACAAAATGCGGCGAGTATCTGAATACGGTGTTTATGCCCGAAAATATGCTCAAGCTTTATGAAGAAATGGTGGCTGAGATCAGCGACGAAATGAAGTATCACATTGAACGCTGGAACTATCAGGAGGATGCAAATAAGCTCTCCGCACCGTACAGCTACGCTTCTTGGGAAAAGAACGTTGACAGACTCAGAAATATCATCGCGGACAAGCGCCGTCAGACGATAAAACATATGATAGAGCATTTCCGTCTGTCCGATTCGGAGCAGATGAAATATCTCGGCGAAGTATTTGATTAATTAAATTTTATTTATAAATCGGAGGATTTTAAAATGGACTCGAACAAAAGACCTGAAACGATGCAGCGCATCACAACACCTGAACTTGCAAACGCTTTTATTGATGAGCAGGTTGCGGCTGTCCGCGCACAGGTAGGAAACAAAAAAGTGCTCTTGGCTTTGTCCGGCGGTGTTGACAGCTCTGTTGTTGCCGCACTTCTGATAAAGGCAATAGGCAAACAGCTCGTGTGCGTTCACGTAAACCACGGACTTATGCGTAAGGGCGAAAGTGAAATGGTTATCGATGTTTTCGGAAAAGCTTTGGATGCAAATCTCGTATACATTGATGCTACAGATCGCTTCTTGAATCTCTTGGCAGACGTTGCCGAGCCTGAGAAAAAGCGCAAGATCATAGGCGGAGAGTTTATCAAGGTCTTTGACGAAGAAGCGGCAAAGTTAGAGGGAATCGAGTTCTTGGCACAAGGTACGATATACCCCGATATTTTGGAGTCCGACGGTGTTAAGGCCCACCATAACGTTGGCGGCTTGCCCGAAGATATGAAGATGGAGCTTGTAGAACCCGTAAAGCTTCTTTATAAGGATGAAGTACGTGTTGTGGGCGATGCGCTCGGTCTTCCGCACGAAATGGTATACCGTCAGCCGTTCCCCGGCCCCGGTCTCGGTGTCCGCTGCCTTGGCGCTATCACACGTGACCGCCTGCACGCTCTGCGTGAAGCGGATGCAATCCTCCGTGAGGAGTTTGATATTGCGGGCTTGGCAGGCAAGGTTTGGCAGTATTTTATCGCTGTGCCCGATTTCAAATCGGTAGGTGTCCGTGACGGTAAGCGTTACGAAGGATGGCCCGCAATCATCCGTGCTGTCAATACAACAGATGCTATGTCCGCTACGGTCGAGGAAATACCCTACGCAGTGCTCCATAAGATAACTGACCGTATCACCTCCGAGGTCGACGGTATCAACCGTGTCCTCTATGACCTCACTCCCAAGCCCTGCGGCACAATCGAGTGGGAATAATTTGAAAAATCCGAAAAACCCAGTAATTGCAAGGCTTTTCGGACTTCGCCCACTTCTTCTGATAAGGTTTTGATAAGAATGCCCTCCAATGCGATTATTCTGCATTGCGAGTGGCTTGTGAGTAAAGAATAATTTCACTTACCTCACAAAAATCCCATATTAACATTTAAGCCCGTACTGATCGGATGTCAGTACGGGCTTTTTGTCGTTCATTTTTACTTGATGTCCTCTTTGAATGCCTCTACAAGCATATCGCTGAGTGCTTGGGACGGTACTTTCGCCCAGATCTGAGTGGTGTCCTCTGCCGGGAATGTATAACGCCAACGGTCATACTGGTCTTTGCTGATTTCGCCCTTTCTGAGCTTTTCAGATTGGTCAGCCCATGCAGAAAGCATTTTGAAAATGGACTCGTCCATTGTGCGCTTGCTGCCGTCAAAGACGATATGTACTTCGTCCCCCTGTTTTTCGGCTCTGACACCATGAATGTCCTCAATAGCAAAAAGCGTATGGATAAAACCAAGATCGCTGTCAATGTCGGGGATGCTCAAAGCCAAAGGAGAAACCTCCAGAACATTCGCAAGAGCGTTCACCAAATCTTCCTTGGGCGTTCTGGAGCCGGACTCATACTGAGCCATACGAATATCAGCGGTCTTTTGGGGAAATCCCACGGCTTGACCGAGCCACTTCTGCGTCATGCCACGCAGGTTGCGTATAAAACGGATTCTTTCACCGATTGCCATAGTTTTCTCTCCCTTTCGGATTGTTGTCATTAGTATAGCATAAAAGTTTAGCATCTGTCAAGATAGCTTAAACAAAAATATTTAATATTTTCTCTAAAGCCTCTTGACATAACTGAATTTGTTTAGTATAATGATGCTGTAAACTTAAACAGATATGTTTAAGTTGGAGAGGCAAACCTCTAACAAACATATCGTTGAAGGTTTATCCGCCCGGGCAAATCGGATGGCGGCCAGAAAGTATTCCGACACTAAATAAGGAATATTATACCCAAAAATCAAAAAAGGAGGAATTGAATGGAAAAGAAATTCATCAGAGTGGACGAAGTTGCAAAGGAGTTGGAGATTTCGGAATCCCACGCATACAAGATTATGCGTAAGCTCAACCGAGAGTTGGAGGCGAAAGGCTATATCACCGTTGCAGGACGAGTAAACCGTCAGTATTTCAAT
>JAZKZC010000155.1:0-2026 GCA_045612465.1 Eubacteriales bacterium | reverse complement strand
TTGTTCTCTCAATATCCGCTCGGATAAGGTCTTTTATATACGTCTGTTTTTTCGGCTGTTCGTTGATCTTGTCTATAAGCTCCTGTTCTGTCGGGTAGAAGTCAACCGTCAGACGGGTTATCCTCTCCTTGTATTTCTCTCTGAATTTCTTTTTAGCTCTCTTTTGCGCTTCGCTCATTATTCCTCGCCGCCTTTCATCAATTCGGGGTTGTCCTTGTCGCTCTGTGATTATAATGCATCGCTCCACATATCGTGAAACTTGCCAAGCATAGCAAGTCCTAATTTGCGGTTGATGTGTTTTTTTACAAACCTTGCAATCTTGCACAGACGGCGAAAGCGTTTATTGATTTTGTGTGTGTTTTTCATATCCTTATTTCCTTTCTATAAGGGCGGTTTAACCGCCGCCCTCGGCTTGATTTTTTATACTGTGCCGTAATACAAGTAAAGCACGTGTCTTTCGCTCTCTGTGATTACTCCTGCATCTCTTAAAGCGTGAAGATAACCAGCGATGCTTGTCTGTGTCTCACGAGCTTCTTTTTCAAGCCCTCTCTCTCTGAATTTTCTTCTCATCTTCATCTTGTATTCAAGGGAATTTTTAAAGGGTGTGCCTTCAATCTTGTTGATTGCGTTTTGTGTCATAATTTTTTCTTTTTCCTTTCATTTCCGAACGTGTGTTCCCGTTCTGTTGTGACTATATTATACACCCACGGGGGCATATTGTCAAGACATTTTCTGAAATTTCTTATAATTTGTAACAATGCACAATTTACGTCGTGCGTTTTCATGAAAATGATACAAAGCGCACAAAAAGACAGCCCCGAAAGGCTGTCCTTGTCTGTTACCCGTTCCAACGGGCTTTTGTTGATCTGACATCAATATGAACGAAAGAGCTATAAATCCCAATACCGCCGCTTTTCGGCATGAGCTTTTCAGCATAGGCGGCAACCGTTTTCGGCGAAACTCCGCTTATTTTGATATCAGCTGCCATACCGTAAAGATGCTGTGAATATGTAGTGCCGCCGCAGGCTTTATTCTTTGGCGGGGTACGGTAAGCCGATGTAATTGTCACCGACTTACCGAAATGCGTTCTGATCTTCTGCAAGACCGTCACAAGCTCCGAAGCAATGAAAACGGGGTCGCTCCCGTCACTACAAGCAAACTCCTTGACACGGAAATTATCCGAAAGTTTTTGGTTTCCCTGTTTCGCTTTTGAATAGGCTCTGATCGTTGCCATGATAAACACGTCCTTTGTTGTTTATTGGTCTTGCTCCTGTTCAAACTCTCTCAACTGCTTTTCATAAAGTGCCGCCGCCGATTGCCGCTCCTGTCTCGCATTCCCGGAGACTTGCTTTGCGGCATCGGAAATAATAGGCTCTATCAGATACCACGGCAAATGCCTTTTTTGTGCGACTTGCTTTATCGCTCCAAAAATCTCCGCCTGTGCATCTTGAAGCTCCAAGCAGAGCGGGCGGGCGGGCTTGTCCGTGTTTTTCTTTTTATCCATTATTCTTTAACTCTCCTATTTCCTTTTTTAATGCCTGTATTTCATAAACACAAAGAGCTATAAACTCTTCATAACGCAGACAGCATACTTCTTCAAGCTCTCCCGTTTCCTCGTTAATACATTTCGTTCGCATAAATCCTGCGAAGTCCTGCGTAGTCAAGCCAACAGCATTTATAGCTGCTTCCACTTCCTGCGCTATAAATCCAACGTGAACACGGTTTGACGTGCCGTCATTGTATTTATATAGGCGCGGTGTCAAATGGTCGAGCAGGGCAGAATATGAGCTTGTCAGCCCCTCAATATCGTGCTTTTTGTTCACGTCTGACGTGATAGCACTTGAAGATGTTCCGACCCATGTACCGCTTAATGCTGCGTTTGCGTTTGTGAAGTCGATTCGATGGGCGGCACCGCCCTCAATATAGCTCCCCAATGAAGATACGCCGAGTTGAAGATTGTGGGCGGCACCCCAATAAAATTGGAGATAATTATAGCCAATCAAACTTTTCACGATATTTCCGTTTG
>JAZKZC010000154.1:0-12426 GCA_045612465.1 Eubacteriales bacterium | reverse complement strand
TGTTTACGGCGGCTCGCTCGGCGCGGCAAACATAAATTCAAACGTCGTGAAATGGGCTGAAAAATATCTGAAAAGCCATCCCGATATAAAGCTGACACACGCAACGGGCGCGCTCGGCTACGAAAAAACGAAAGGTGAGTACGAAGCGGCAGGTCTTGCAAACGATCCGTCAGCGGAAATACTCGAATATATTTACGATATGCCTCGCCGTATGGCGGCGGCGGATGTTATCGTGTGCAGGGCAGGAGCTATGACACTTTCGGAGCTTGCCTTGACGGGTAAACCCGCAGTGCTCGTTCCGTATCCGTATGCGGCTGAAAACCACCAGTATAAAAATGCAAAGGTGCTTTCCGACAGCGGTGCGGCGATACTTATTGCCGACGGTGAGCTTACCGAGGACAAAATAGAAAACGCAATAAATAAAATTCTCTATACCGAAAACACCGCCGAGGATATGGCGAAGAATATCAAAAAGTTCGCAATGCCCGAGGCAAACGAGGATATATACAAAAAGCTTATGAAGCTTATCAACAAATAAGATGAACAGGAGGGGACATAATGAATAAGAAAAAACTCGGACCGTATGAATTTGCAGACGGTAAAATTATCAAACGAAAAGAACAGCCGGAACAGCCCCTCACACCGAGCCGAATGTTTATTGAAAGCCTCATCAAGGAGGAGGATGAGGCTGACAACGCAGAGGCGCTTGAAAATGCGAAAACGAATTTCGACAGGCGCCGTACGCGTGAGATAACAGCAAGGGTATCTATTGTATTTATAATAACCGCCCTGATGCTGTTTTTGCTCATAACATTCGGCTTTAAACTGAAAAACGTCAACGTGTCGGGAATGACGGTGTATTCATCCGATGAAATAACGGAGTGGATGGACAAAAATGCGCCCGATAACGTATTGTTTGCGGGAACGTCCGAACTGCAGGACAAGCTGGCGACGGCTTTTCCAAAGCTCAAAAACATAACCGTTGAAAAGGATTTTCCCAATACCTTGAATGTGACGGCGGAAGATGACTCACCGACTTATTACATAACTCTCGACGGCGAGCATTACATTCTCTCCGAGGAGCTTAAAGTCATTTCAAGGACAGATGACGCCGCTTTGACCGAGGGACTTCTTTCGGTTGCCGTAAGCGATGTGAAAAAAGCGGTAACGGGTGAAAAAATTGAATTTTTCCACGATTACCAGTACAATTATATCAAGGAACTTCTTTCGGACATCGTAGCGCACGATATGTCAGACGGTATAATTTCGGTTGATGCCGATGATAAATTTGACATAGAGATAAACTACGACGGGCGCTTTACCGTAATGATAGGCGATGGCGTCAACGTGAAAACGAAGCTTACGCTTGCAAAAGCGTATATAGACAGCCTTCCCGACGGAGAAAAAGGAATAATAGATTCGACAAGCACCGAAAAGGGCTCGTATATTTCGCTTATGAAATAATCTTTCGATTTATTCCGAATTTGCAAATAAATTTAATACATTTTGTAAAAAGTGATATTTTTTCGGGATTTGATATTGCATTTGAAAAGAAAAAATATTATTATGGGGTGTATAAATAAAAAAGACACGGCGCGCTTGCAAAAAGCGTGCGGTATATTACTTGGGTGAGCGTTTTCCACTCTGCGAACGCCGCCGTTAAAAATCATACAGCGGGTGGAGAAGGAGTAAGAAATGGGATATGAACTCGATGCAGGAATCGACAGCGTAGTTAAAATTAAGGTTGTCGGTATAGGCGGCGGCGGTAACAATGCCGTAAATAGAATGATCGCATCAAACATCGGCGGTGTTGAATATATCGCTGTTAATACCGATAAAATGGTGCTTTTCAATTCAAGCGCACAGCAGAAAATTCCGATAGGAGAAAAGATTACAAAGGGACACGGCGCAGGCGCTAACCCCGACGTTGGCTCACGTGCAGCTGAAGAAAGCATTGATGAAATCATTGCAGCTATCGAAGGCGCAGATATGGTATTTGTAACCGCAGGTATGGGCGGCGGTACAGGTACAGGTGCAGCTCCCGTTGTTGCAAAGGTTGCAAAGGATCTCGGAATCCTTACAGTAGGTATCGTTACAAAGCCTTTTGGCTTTGAAGGTAAGAGAAGAATGGAACAGGCTGAAGCAGGTATTGCAAAGCTTGGAGAAATCGTTGACTCGCTTATCGTTATTCCTAACGAAAGACTTAAGCAGGTATCCGATACACGCATCACGCTCGCTAACGCATTTGATGTTGCCGACGACGTTCTCCGCCGTGGTGTTGCCAGCGTTGTTGAGCTTATCAACGGTCTCGGTATCATCAACCTCGACTTTGCAGACGTTACTACAATTATGCACGATGCAGGTTATGCTCACATGGGTGTCGGCTCTGCAAAGGGCAAGGACAAGGCAGAAACAGCAGCTCGCGCGGCTATTTCTTCGCCCCTTTTGGAAACATCTATCACAGGCGCAAGAGGTATTATCATCAATATCACTGCATCTCCCGACATCGGTCTGGAAGAAATCGATATTGCTTCGAATATGATCAGCGCAGAGGCTCATCCCGATGCAACAGTTATCTGGGGTGCTGCATTTGACCAGACTCTCGAAGATGAAATGCGTATTACTGTTATTGCTACGGGCTTCGAAGGCTCTGCAAGAAATACAACAGTAAAGGCTCCCGAAGTAAGAAAGGCGCCTGCTGCAACAGCGACTCCCGCTCCCGCGGCAGCTCCCGCTGAGGAAAAGAAGGAAGAGGAATCCGTAATTCCTCAGGATGAGTTTGATTACCTCATCGATATGCTCAAAAAGAAGCAGAGAAACGATTAATTAATTTGAAAATAAGGAGGTGAGACGGTTTTGTCTCCTGACAGTCGATCATGTACAAAAATGAACAAAACCGGCTCACCTGCTTTTTCGTGTCGGCATAACGCATAATTACAGCGGTATTTTTGCGTCGATATTTAAATTCAGGTGACACCGGTTTATACAGTTTTGTACATAGTAAGCATTATTCACTTTGAAAGGATGGGTTTATTATGGTAACTTATTACACTGTATCAGACGGTGTTTTTTCTGCTGTTGAAACACTTGTCGAGGACTGCTGGATATACGCGGTCGATCCGACGGATGCGGAAATCAAAAGAATATCGGCAGACACTAAAATAGAATCTGACGTTCTTAAAGCGGCGCTTGACGAAGAGGAAAGGGCGAGAATTGAGCTTGATGAAGGTACAACGCTCATTGTCTCCGACACGCCGATAGCATCAAAGGACGAAAACAACGTCGTTACGTACTCAACGCTTCCTGTTGGTATGATATTCACAAAGCACTATTTTATCACGGTTTGTCTTTCCGATAATACCGTGCTGGAAGATTTTAAAAACGGATTTATAAGAAACGCAAATCCCACGTACAGAACACGCTTTTATCTGCAGATCATGCTCCAGACGGCAGGCAGATACCTGCAATACCTCAAGCAGATCGACAAAATTACGGATTTTATCGAAAAAAGGCTTTATAAAGCAACGACAAATAACGAGCTTGTTCAGCTTCTTGATTTGCAAAAATCACTTGTCTACATTTCAACGGCTTTGAAAAATATCGAAATGACGCTGTCGAAAATTGAAAGAGGTCGAATTCTGAAGCTTTATTCTGATGACGCGGAGCTTTTTGAGGATGTTGTTATCGAATTCCGTCAGGCAAGGGAAATGGCGGATACGTTTGCTTCTGTCCTTGCGGGAACTATCGAAACGTTCTCCTCGGTCATATCAAATAATTTGAACGAAACGATGAAAAAGCTCACGTCCGTGACGATCCTTCTTGCAATTCCTACGATGATAAGCGGATTTTACGGAATGAATATCGGAACATCGGGAATACCGCTTGCGTGGAACTTCTGGCTTCCCGTGGCAGTATCTGCGGTGATAACTATCGGTGCGGCATTCGTTTTAATAAAAAAGAAAATGCTATAATTTGAAATTATCAGGTCGGCTTGGACGAAAATTCAAGCTGACCTTTATTTTTCTTCGAAGAAAGTAGTACAAGACATTTTTAATTATATTATATTTACATAAAGAAATATTAATATATATTATGATATAATATATACCGATTATGGAAAGAAAGAATTTTGAATATATGAATAAAATTTTTGCCTTTATTTTTTCGCTTATCTGCCTTTCGGTTATATTTACTTTGCCGTCGTTTGGCGGTGAGATAACGGGCGCTGACGTTGTCACGTCCGAGGGTAAGGCGAGCAAGCTTACAGACGTGAACCACAAAACGAAAATAAAATACGGTGAGGGCGGAACGATACGTATTGAGTCCGAGGGTGAGAAAATATCACACATTTACGTTATCTGGGATAACCCTCCGGGCAAATGGTATCTGAATGAGGAACTCATTTCATATACACACGGTCAAAACGGATTTATACACGAGTTTGTAAGGCTCAATAATCCGTGTGACTACGTGACTGTGCACGTTCCCGTCGGCAAGACGGTGTGCGACGTGAGGGTTTTTTCCGAGGGCGAAATACCGTCTGACGTGCAGATATGGAATCCTCCGCACGAAAGGGCAGACCTTCTGATGCTTCCGACACACTCGGATGACGACCACCTTTATTTCGGCGGTACAATGCCGTATTACGGCGGTGAACTCGGTATGCGTGTTCAGGTTGCGTATATAACAAACCATTGGGGCGAGGCGGTAAGAACGCACGAGCTGTTGAACGGTATGTGGACGGTCGGCATAACCGCTTATCCGATAATATCGGACTTCCCCGACAAAGCTACGTTTTCTCTTGAAACGGCGCAGAATATATACGATTCCGATGAAATGAGAGGGTACATTGTTGAGCTTATAAGACGTTTTAAGCCGTATGTGCTGCTTGGTCACGACTTGCTCGGTGAGTACGGACACGGTGCGCATATGCTTTCCGCGCTTCTTATAACGGAAGCCGTTGAAATTTCGATGAATGAGGATGCATATCCGGAGTCTGCGGAAAAATACGGTGTCTGGGACGTTCCGAAAACGTATCTTCACAACTACGAAGAAAATCAGATACGTATGGATTGGGATATTCCGCTTGAACGCTTTGACGGAAAAACGGGATTTGAAATGGCAAAGGAAGGTTTTGACTGTCATAAATCACAGCATATATACGACCTTGCCGTTCATAAAAACGGCAGAACGAGCTGCAGATTTTTCGGACTTTACAGAACGACCGTCGGTGTTGACGAAGTGAAAAAGGACTTTTTCGAAAACATAGTTTTCGAAGACGAAATACCGCCCGAAACGGAACCCGAAACAACTGCGACACCCGAAACCCTTCCCGAAACAGTACCCGAAACTTCCCCTGAAACCGATGAAGTTACGGCTGATGATGAAACGCAGGAATACGTAACCCGTTTTTCAGACGAGGAAGACGATGAGGAAAGAAGACAGAGAATAACGAGCGAGATAATATGCTTCTCGATATTCGGCGTTCTCATAATCGTTACTGTTGTGATAGCGGTCAGTCGATACAGGAAAAGATAAATAAAAAAGTTAAATAATTGTAAACACTTCAACACTTTACTTGATTAAAGCATCAAAGTGTGCTATTGTATGGTGTATTACGCTGAAAGGTATAAAAATTTATGGAAATCTCTTATAAAAGAGCGCTCCGCAAGGCGGAAAAGGCACTTTACGATCTTTCCTCACTTTACGAGGGCGCAGGATACGAAAAATATAAAATGAGAAAGTTTGAGGAATATTCTCTTTATTCCGAAAATAAGAGCTTTTTGAACTCCGACAGAATAATCACGTTCTCCGACATCGGCGGTAAGCTTTTGGCTCTCAAACCCGACGTTACGCTGTCTATTGCGAAGAACTACGAGGAGGGCGAGCAGACGAAGGTGTATTATAACGAAAACGTCTACCGTCTTTCCCGAGAAACGAAGGAATACACGGAAATAACACAGATAGGTCTTGAGCTTATAGGCAACTGCGACATTTACGGTACGTGTGAGGTGCTGTCGCTCGCGATGGGAAGCCTTGCGTGCATCGATGAAAATTACATCATCGAGGTGTCGCACATGGGATTCGTGTCGGGACTTTTTGAGGTGCTTAATTTAAGCAAAAACGCAAAGAATGCAGTTATCGAAGCGATAAACAAAAAAGCTCCGCACGAGCTTCAGAAGGCTTGTGATGAGTATGCGCTCCCCGGTGCTTCCGCAAAGCTTATCAAGGGAATTGCATCGCTCAACGGCGATTTTAAAGAAACACTTGAAAAGGCAAGCGAATATGCCGTAAATGAAAAAATGACAAAAGCGCTTGGCGAGCTTCGTGAAATATACAAGATCGTCGGCGACAAACGCATCGTGCTTGACTTTTCAAACATAAACGACGACGGATATTATAACGGCATCATCTTCAAGGGCTATATCAACAACGTTCCGAAGGTAGTGCTTTCGGGCGGAAGATACGATAAGCTTATGGAAAAGCTTGATAAGAAAGCCGAAGCGATAGGCTTTGCCGTTTACCTCGGAGAAATTGAAAAGTATATCAAGGATGACATAAGATTTGATGCGGATATTCTGCTCACTTATACGGATGATGACCGCGCAGAGGACGTTTTCAAAAAAGCAAGCGAGCTTCGCCTGACCGGTAAATCCGTAAGGGTTCAGAAAACGGAAGGCAAGGTAAGATACGGCGAGATTTTGAGATCGGAGGATGTTTCCCTGTGAATAACACACTTAATATAGCACTTCCCAAGGGCAGACTCGGCGAAGGCGTTTACGATATATTTGAATCCCTCGGCTACGACTGTGAGGGCATAAAGGACAAAAACAACAGAAAGCTCATATTTGAAAACGAGGAGCTGGAAATTAAATATTTCTGGGTAAAGCCCACAGACGTTTCTGTTTACGTTGAGCACGGCGCGGCTGACATCGGTGTTGTCGGACGTGACATTTTGCTTGAATATGAGCCTGATATATACGAGCTTTTCGATATGGGTATGGGCAAATGCCGTATGTGCGTTGCCGCTAAAAACGATTTTTACGATGACCGCGGCAGAACGCTCCGTGTTGCAACAAAATTCCCGAATATCGCAAGAACGTATTACGCTTCAAAAAGCCGTGAAATTGAGATAATAAAGCTCAACGGCTCAATAGAGCTTGCGCCGATCCTCAATCTTTCCGACGTTATCGTCGATATTGTTGAAACGGGTAAAACGCTTTATGAAAACGGACTGAAGCCTTATGAGGATATCGTGGACATCTCCGCAAGATTTATCGCAAACAAGGCAAGCTATAAATTCAAAAACGAAAAAATCGAAGCAATACTTGGAAAATTAAGGGATTTGAAAAAATGATAAAGATACTGAATTCCGCAAACATAACGAAGGAAGAAATACTTTGCAGAGTTGAAACACCCGCAAACGTTGACGGCGCTGTTGAAGAAGTCCTTGCAAACGTAAAGGCAAACGGCGACCGTGCTTTACTTGAATACACGAAGAAATTCGACGGTGCAGAGCTTGAATGTATCGAGGTAACCGATGCCGAGATGCTTGAAGCGCTTGCAACGGTTGACGAAAAATTTGTAAAGATACTGAAGCAGGCGGCAGAGAACATCAAAAACTTCCACAGCCGTCAGGTAAGGGGCGATTTTGTAACGAATGACCGTCCCGGTGTTGTCCTCGGTCAGCGTGTTATTCCGCTTGCACGTGTCGGTCTTTATGTTCCCGGCGGCACAGCAAGCTATCCCTCCACGGTTCTTATGAACTGTATTCCCGCAAAGCTCGCGGGGGTTGGGGAAATAGTTATGGCAACTCCCCCGAAAAAGGACGGAAAGATACCTGCTGAAATACTTGCAGCGGCAAGTGTTGCAGGTGTTGACAGAATATTCAAAATGGGCGGTGCGCAGGCTGTTGCGGCAATGGCATACGGTACTGAAAGCGTGCCCGCTGTTGACAAGATTGTAGGCCCCGGTAACATATTCGTTGCAACGGCAAAATCAAAGGTAAGAGGCATTGTTGACATCGATATGATCGCAGGCCCGTCCGAAATTCTCGTTGTTGCGGATGAAAAATCAGATCCCGAGCTTGTGGCGGCAGATATGCTTTCACAGGCAGAACACGATAAGCTTGCCGCAAGCATACTTATCACAAACAGCGAAGCACTTGCAAATGCGGTAAGTGCCGAGATTGAAAAGCAGATCGCAGAGCTTCCCAGACAGGAAATTGCACGCACGTCGATTGATGACCACGGCAGAATAATCATAACCGACAGCATCGAGAAGGCTGTTGAAATATCGAACCTTATTGCACCCGAACATCTTGAGCTGTGCGTTGACAAGCCCTTTGATATTCTTTCGCTTGTTAAAAATGCAGGTTCTGTATTCCTCGGCAGAAACACACCTGAATCCGTGGGTGACTACTACGCGGGAACGAATCATACGCTTCCCACAAGCGGAACGGCGAGATTTTCCTCTCCCCTCTCCGTTGACGATTTTGTAAAAACAACACAGTTTATATATTATTCCGATGATGCTCTCAAAGCTGACGGCGAGGGAATTGCTTACTTTGCCGAAAAGGAAGGACTTTCAGCACATGCAAGAGCAGTCACAAAAAGGATGGCAAAATAAATGTCACGCTTCTTATGTGAAAAGTTTTCAAATCTCGAAGCTTATACCCCCGGCGAACAGCCGCAGGGAATGAAATTTATAAAGCTCAATACAAACGAATCCCCGTATCCTCCGTCACCTAAAACGATAGCGGCGGCAGGAATTGAAGCGGAAAAATTAAATCTTTACAGCGATCCCGAATCGAAGCTGTTGAAGCAAAGACTTGCGGAGCGTTACGGTGTTAAATACGAAAACGTGTTTACCTCAAACGGCTCGGATGAAATACTGCAGTTTTTCTTTATGGCATTCTGTTCGGAATGTGATGTTGCATATCCTTCGATAAGCTACGGTTTTTATCCCGTATATGCTGAGCTTTTCGGATGTAAAAGCACGGTAATACCGCTTAAAGACGATTTTTCCGTTGACAGCGGTGACTACGAGGGGATAAACAAAAATATCGTTATTGCAAATCCGAATGCGCCCACGGGACTTTCGCTGACAAGAGAGCAGGTTGAAAAGATACTTGTAAGCAACCCCGACAACATCGTTTTGATTGACGAAGCATACGTTGACTTCGGCGGTGAGTCGTGCGTTGAGCTTACGAAAAAATATTCAAACCTCGTTGTTTGCATGACGTTTTCCAAGTCGAGAAGCCTTGCAGGCGGACGACTCGGCTTCTGCTTTGCAAATGAGGAGATAATAAAAGACCTTGAAAAAATAAAATATTCAACAAATCCGTATAACGTCAACCGTATGACACAAGCGTGCGGTGTTGCCGCCATTGAAGACGACGGTTATTATATGGACAATGCACAGAAGATAATAAAGACGAGAGAGTATCTGACAGAGGAATACAAAAAGCTCGGCTTTTACGTGCTTGATTCAAAGGCTAACTTTATTTTCGCAAAGCATAACAGCATAAGCGGTGCGGACTTTTACCGTGAGCTTCGCGAGCGCGGAATCCTCGTCCGCCACTTCTCAAAGGCTGAAATAAAGGACTTCGTCAGAATTTCGATAGGCACGCAAGAGGATATAGAAACGCTTGTTGCAAAAACAAAAGAAATATTATCAAAGAGGTTGGTATGAGAAGATCAGAGATAATCAGAACAACGAATGAAACAGATATTTCCGTAAAACTTTCCATTGACGGCACGGGAAAAGGCAAAACGGATACATCCGTCGGATTTTTCGACCATATGATGACGCTGTTTACCTCACACGGCAAATTCGATCTTAACCTCGTCTGCAAGGGCGACGTTTGGGTAGACTATCATCACAGCTGTGAGGATATAGGTATCGCCCTCGGCGAAGCGTTTGCCGAAGCGCTCGGCGACAAAAGAGGAATAAAGAGATATTCGCATATAATACTTCCCATGGACGAAGCGCTTATAATGTGCGCTGTTGACATAAGCGGCCGCGCACACCTTTCGTATGACGTTGAAACACCGTCAGAAAAGATAGGAAATTTTGACTGTGAGCTGGTACGTGAGTTTTTTGAAGGCTTTGTCCGTGCATCGGGTATTACGCTTCATGTAAAGAAGCTTGCAGGGGCAAATTCCCATCACATCGTTGAGGGTGTGTTCAAGGCATTCGCAAGGGTAATGAGAGAAGCGTGTGAAATTGATGAAAGGGCAAATGGCGAGATACCGTCAACCAAGGGTGTGCTTTGATGACTGCGATAATTGATTACGGTGTCGGAAACCTCTTTTCGCTTAAAAGCTCGCTTGCTTATATCGGCGCTGACTGCGTGGTAACGAGCGACCCCGAGGTTATAAAAAAAGCACCCCGAATAATTCTTCCGGGTGTCGGTGCATTTGAGGATGCGGCGGCTAAATTAAGAGCAACGGGACTTGACGAGCTTTTGAAGGAAGAAGCGAAAAACGGTAAGTACATAATGGGCATTTGCCTCGGTATGCAGATGCTGTTTGAAAAAAGCTATGAATTCGGCTGTCACGAGGGACTCGGACTTATTCCGGGCGAGGTAGTTCCGCTTGCAGGCGCTGTGCCGAGTGAGCTGAAGATTCCCCAAATGGGTTGGAATGCGCTTGATATAAAGGGCGGACGTGATACGCTTTACAAATATACGGAAGATAAAACGCATATTTATTTTGTTCATTCGTACTATGCGAAAACGGACAGTAAATATATAACGGCAACCTCCGAATACGGAATTGACGTTACCGCATCCGCGCAAAACGGCAGGGTAATGGGAACACAGTACCACCCCGAAAAAAGCGGTAAGCACGGACTTGAAATACTGAGAGCATTTACGGAGTTGAAATAAAATGATAATTTTTCCTGCAACAGATATAAAAGACGGAAAGGTAGTAAGACTGACAAAGGGTGACTACGGTCAGATAAAAACGTACTGCACGGATGCGCTTGAAAAGGCGCTTGAGTTCAAAGCGTGCGGCGCTGAATACCTCCATATGGTAGACCTTGACGGCGCAAAGGACGGAGAAATGAAAAACTTTTCCGTCATTGAAAACGTCGTCAAAAATTCCGGGTTAAAGGTGGAAATCGGCGGCGGTATCAGAGATGAAAAAACTATAAAGAAATATGCCGACATCGGTGTGCTTCGCGTTATTCTCGGAACGGTTGCCGTAAAGGACACGGAATTCCTTAAAAATATGATAAACGAGTACGGCGACAAAATTGCTGTCGGTGTTGACATAAAGGGTGAGAACATCGCCGTCAACGGATGGCTTGAGGATTCGGGCGTAAATTGCTTTGAATTTATGGAAAGGCTTTGTAATATGGGCTGTAAAACGGTGATATGCACCGACATTTCCAAGGACGGACTTTTGTCGGGAACAAATTTACCCCTTTACAAACGGCTTAAAAAGGATTATAATATAGATGTGGTCGCATCGGGCGGTATAACCTCGTGCGATGATGTCAAAACGCTTACCGACTACGGTATGTACGGCGCAATACTCGGCAAGGCTCTTTACGAAGGTAAAATTGAGCTTACCGATGCGCTGAAAATTGCGGGGAGGATCTGAAAATGATAACGAAAAGGATCATTCCTTGCCTCGACGTTAAAAACGGACGTGTCGTTAAGGGTGTCAATTTTATGAATCTTTCCGACGTTTCCGACCCCGTACAGCTTGCGAAGTATTACAGCGAATGCGGCGCTGATGAGCTCGTGTTTTACGACATAACGGCATCAGCCGAGGGCCGCGGACTTTTCACCGACGTGCTTACAAGAACGGCTGAAAACGTGTTCATTCCCCTTACAGTCGGCGGTGCGATAAATGAAGTGTCGGACTTTGACAGGGTGCTTAAATGCGGTGCCGATAAGGTATCCGTCAATTCGGGTGCGGTACGAAATCCGAATTTGATGTATGAAGCGGCTAAAAAGTACGGATCGCAATGCGTTGTGCTTTCAATGGACGTCAAGCGTGTTGACGGAAAATATGCGGTGTTCGTAAAGGGCGGCCGCGAAATGACGGAGCTTGAAGCGGTCGAATGGGCAAAACGCGGTCAGGAGCTTGGCGCAGGCGAGCTTGTAATAAACAGTATGGATACAGACGGTGTGCGCGGCGGATTTGATACGGAGCTTCTTACAAAAATATGCGATGCCGTTACAATTCCCGTTATTGCATCGGGCGGCGCAGGATGCGCTGAAGATTTTGTAAAGCTGTTCAATACCTGCCCGACGGTTGATGCAGGACTTGCCGCATCGATATTCCATTTCGGTGATGTAAAAATCAATGAGCTTAAAGAGCTCTTAAAACAAAATAATATAAATGTCAGGATATGAAAATGAATATTAACGAACTTAAATATGATGAAAAAGGTCTGATACCTGCCGTT
>JAZKZC010000153.1:0-32241 GCA_045612465.1 Eubacteriales bacterium | reverse complement strand
AGTTCTTCAAACTGTGAATAGGTGCAGGAACACGTCCGCCGCGATTAATAAATACTGCGGGAGAGTTAGTATTAACATGCATAACGGGTGCTTCTCCGAGAAGTCCGCCAAACACAACGCTGTCTCCCTCTTTCTTTCCGTAAGCGGGGATAACTCTGACAGCGGTAGTCTTTGTGTTTGCAACGCCGATGGATATTTCATCTGCGATGATTCCGCAGATAACGTCTGCGGGAGTGTCACCGGGAATTGCTATCATATCAAGACCGACGGAGCATACCGCTGTCATGGACACAAGCTTGTCAAGCGAAAGCGCGCCTGATTCTGCCGCGGCGATCATGCCTGCATCTTCCGAAACGGGGATGAAAGCGCCCGAAAGTCCGCCGACGTGTGACGATGCCATCACGCCGCCCTTTTTAACTGCATCGTTAAGAAGCGCAAGCGCCGCTACCGTGCCGTGCGCACCGCACTGCTCAAGTCCCATATTTTCAAGAATGTATGCAACAGAGTCGCCTACAGCGGGAGTAGGAGCAAGTGACAGGTCAACGATACCGAAGGGAACGCCGAGTCTGCGCGATGCTTCGTGCGCAACGAGCTGTCCCATACGTGTTATTTTGAATGATGTCTTCTTTATTATGTCAGCAAGTGCGGAAAGGTCGCAGTTACCTGCACGCTTTATTGCCGAGCTCACGACACCGGGGCCGGAAACACCTACGTTGATAACGGTTTCAGCCTCGCCTATTCCGTGGAAAGCACCTGCCATAAACGGGTTGTCCTGCGGAACGTTCGCGAAAACAACGAGCTTCGCGCAACCGATGGATTGGTTATCTTTTGTGAGATAAGCCGTTTTGAGGATTATATCACCCATCATTGCGATAGCATCCATATTTATACCCGCCTTTGTCGATGCGACGTTGACGGAGGAGCATACGAGATTCGTCGATGACAATGCTTCGGGAATCGCATTGATGAGATTGCGGGAGTTATCCGTAAATCCCTTTTCAACGAGCGCGCCGAAGCCGCCGATAAAGTTGATTCCGAGCGTGTTTGCCGCGCGGTCAAGTGTTTTTGCGAGCTTTACGTAATCATCCGAGGAGTGCTTTCCGCCGAGCATCGATACAGGTGTGACGGAAACGCGCTTGTTGATTATCGGAATACCGTACTGCTTTTCAATATCTTCGCCGACGGGCACGATCTTTTCGGCGGTTTTTGTTATTTTATCGTAAACACGTGCGCAAAGCGTGTCAATGTCGTCACTTGCGCAGTCAAGCAAGGAAATACCCATTGTGACAGTTCTGATGTCAAGGTTTTCCTCTTTAATCATATTTATAGTTTCCAAAATATCGTTAAGGTTTATCATAATCCGTTTTTATATCCTGTGCATTGAATTGAAGATGTCCTCGTGCATCGTTCTTATGTCGAGGTTGTTTTCCTTGCCGAGCTCCGCAAGCTTGTCAACAAGACCGTTGAAAGGAATGTTGAGCTTATCTATATCAACTACCATTACCATGGCAAAATAGTCCTTTAAGACGCTTTGTGAAATATCTTCGATATTTGCGCCGACATCAGCACATACCGTACTTACTTTTGCGATGATACCCATACTGTCGTGACCGACAACCGTAATAACTGCTTTCATTATTAAATCTCCATAAAAATATTTATTATTCGGTATTATATCATATGCAGACAAATATTTCAAGGGGAATTGTTAAAACTGTTACACATTGTTGAATGTAAAATTTTTGTGTATATTTAGTGAACTTTAAATAGTTTTGTTAACAAAAATGAGATTGACAAACGGGAAAAAATATTTTATAATAAATTTATATGTTAATTAATAGTAAAAGAGGATTTTTGATATGCTTAAAAGTATGACGGGTTACGGCCGTGACAGACAAAATCTGTCGGGTAAAGATATAACCGTTGAAATAAAAGCGGTCAACAACCGTTTTCTTGATGTAAACGTCAAGCTTCCCCGCGCTTATATGTTCCTTGAAGAAAAGGTCAAGGCTTATATACAGTCTGCGGGTATATCGAGAGGTAAGGTGGATGTGTTCATCTCAATCGATTCGCCCCCCGGACTCAACTGCTCGGTCACGCTTGACGAGGAATACGCAAGGGGATATATTGACGCACTTTACAAGCTCCGCGATACGTTCGGACTCCGCGATGATATTTCCGTTATGTCCGTTGCAAGAATGCACGACATATTCACGGTGACGAAGCCCGAGGAGGACTTGGAAAAGGATTGGTGTGATCTTAAAACGGTTCTTGCGTGCGCTGTCGATAATTTCAACAGTGCAAGAATTGCAGAGGGTGCAAGACTTCACGATGACATAAAAGCAAAGCGTATGTATATCGAGGAGCTTGTGAACGTCATCGAAGAAAAGTCCGAATCCACAACGAAAGAATACGAAAAGCGCCTTTATACGAAATTGCTCAACGTTGTCGGCGAGGTCGGAATAAAGGTCAGCGAGGACAGAATACTTACAGAATGTGCGCTTTTTGCCGACAAGGTTGCAATAGATGAGGAGCTTGTGCGCCTGCGCAGCCACTTTATCGCATTCGATAACTACCTTGAAAGCAACGTTCCTGTCGGACGCGACCTTGATTTCCGTATGCAGGAGATAAACAGAGAAACGAATACGATAGGAAGCAAGGCGCAGAATACAGAAGTTGCGCATACAGTCGTTGCCATCAAGGGCGAACTTGAAAAAATCAGAGAACAGATACAAAACATAGAATAAAATTATGAAGCTTGCTGATATAGGTTACGGAAATTACGTTGCTGCCGAAAAGGTTTTAGCTGTGTGCGCGCCGGATGCCGCCCCGATAAAAAGACTCGTTACTGAGGCAAAGGAAAAGGGGAAAATCGTGGACGTTACGTGCGGAAAGAAAACGAAAAGCGTTATACTTGCGGAAAACGGTATGATACTTTTATGTTCTCTTACACCGGAAAAGACGGCAGAAAGACTTCAGCTTGATGAAGGGAGTGAAAAAAATGACTGAATCAAAGGGACTTCTTCTCGTTGTTTCGGGTCCCGCGGGAAGCGGAAAAAGCACGGTGCTTGCAGAGGTTGTAAAGGACGAAGCCTTTGCGTACAGCGTTTCGGCTACTACAAGACAGCCGAGACCGGGCGAAATAAACGGTGTGAATTATCACTTTATCACACGGGAAGAATTTGAAAAACACGTTGAAAACGGTGATTTCGTTGAATATGCGGAATACGTTGGAAACCGTTACGGAACGCTCTATTCCGAAATAAAGGGCAAGACCGACGAGGGAATAAACGTCATTCTTGAACTTGAAGTTCAGGGCGCGGAGAACGTAAAGCGTATGTTCCCGGAAGCGGTGCTTATATGGCTTTTGCCGCCGAACTATTCGACGCTCGAGCAAAGACTCAGAGGCAGAGGCACTGAAACCGACGACGTCATAAGAAAGCGTATGAGCACGGCTGTCAAGGAGCTTGGAAAATTCCCGCTTTACGATTACGTTGTCATAAGCGAAACGGGCAAGCCCGATGATGCGGTCAGACTCATCAAGGAAATCGTCAACGCTGAAAAACACAAGGTATCACGTACAAATAACTTTGTTGATAATTTTTTGAATAACTAAGGAGACACGAAAATGGAGATCATTACACCTTCTGCAGAGCAGATATCAAAGAACGAATTTAACAGATATGAGCTTGTTATAGCTACGGCTAAAACAGCGCATCTCGTAATTGACGAATACGTAAGACAGAGAACTGAGGCTGAACGCAAAATAAACCTCAAGGAAACCGATAAGCCCCTTACTTCCATGATAAGCAAGGATTTGAGAGATGAAAAGGCTGTAAGAAACGCAATTACACTTATCTGCGACGGAGACGTAAGCATCGTTCATCCCGAAGAAAAGGATGAAGAGGCTGTCGCAGAAGAAGAATAAAGTGACTACAGCGGTAGTAAATATCCTTTCTTTACCGTTTCACGCAAAAAACGACTATACGTACCTTGCCATCGGTGAGCTTGCGGAAAAGCTGTTTGTCGGCGCATTTGTCACCGTTCCGTTCGGACGGACGGACAAAATAATGACGGGCGTCGTCAGAAGCATCAAAGAGGCGGATGACGTATCTATCGGAACGAAATGCATAGGCGGTATGTACGATCCCGTGTTTTCGCTGTCGGGCGACCTTTACAGGTTATGCGAATATATCGCAGACCGCACGGTGTGCTCGTTTGCGGAGGCTGTAAAGGCTGTGTTTCCGCAGTCGTTTCTGGGTGTTCCCGATGAATTTTATTCAGTTACCGATAAGGCGCCGGACGATTTCAACGAGACTGTAAAGCTCGTGTATGCCTTTATTTCGGCATCGCGCGGCGGAGTGTATCTTTTGAAGATATACGAGGAATTCGGGAGAAGCGTCGCAACGATTCTGACGTACCTCAGGGAAAACGGATACGTAAAGCGTGAGATGCGCCCTGTCGGTGCTCCCAAAACGGAAAAGGTGTTTTATTATACGCTTTGTGCTGATGCGGATTATGCGAAGTCGAAAACGAAAAGCGCATTTACAAAGCAGGCAATAGACGTTCTTGAAAAGCTTGGAGAAACGGAAAAGAGCGTGCTTTGCGAAAAAAGCGGAATATCCGCGGCGATGCTTGACAAAATGGTTAAGCTCGATCTGTTTTCGGTGCGTACAGAGGAAAGACTGCGCAATCCGTACAGATTTCATAAAAAAGACGAAGTCAAGATCACGCTGACCGAGGAGCAGTCGCAGGCGGTGAATGAGATAGATGAGCTTTGTCTTGCCGAAAAGCCCTCCGCCGTGCTTTTACACGGTGTTACGGGAAGCGGAAAGACTCAGGTCATAAAAGCGGTATGTGACAGAGTTATCTCAAGAGGGAAAAAAGTTATCATACTTGTTCCGGAAATATCGCTTACACCTCAATCCGTCAAGATATTCTGCACAGCGTACGGCGAACGCGTGGTCGTTATGCACTCGGCTCTTTCGCAGTCTGAAAGGGCAGACGCTTACAGAAAGATAAAGCGCGGAGGTGCCGACATCGTGATAGGAACCCGAAGCGCTGTGTTTGCGCCGTTTGAAAATATCGGATTGATAGTTATTGACGAGGAGCAGGAGCATACCTACAAATCCGAAATGACACCGAAATACCACGCGCGCGATGCCGCAAGGTTCAGATGTAACGAGCATAATGCCGTTATGCTTCTTGCCTCGGCAACACCGTCGGTTGAAAGCTATTACAAGGCGCAGTGCGGTAAGTATAAGCTGATAAAGCTGAAGTCGAGATTCGGCAAGGCGCAGCTTCCGAAAGTTGTCATAGCCGACCTGAAAGAGGATTATGCCACGGGCGAAACGGATGCCATAGGCACGGTGCTCAAGGGCGAGATCGTCGAAAACAAAAAACGCGGCAACCAGTCGGTATTGTTTCTGAACCGACGCGGTTACAGCAACTTTTTAAGCTGCCGTATGTGCGGACAGGTCGTTATGTGTCCGCATTGCGACGTGTCGCTGACGTATCATACGACGTCGCGCCTGCGTCAGTATACTGCGGATGAGCTGAAAGAGGAGTACCTTGAAAAAAAGCAAAAGGGTTATCTTCTTTGCCATTACTGCGGATACAAGGTCAGTATTCCCGAAAAATGTTCAAAGTGCGGCTCGCCGCATATTGCATATATGGGACACGGCACGCAAAAAATATGTGATGATATAGCCGATTACGGCTACGACATATCGGTGCTGCGTATGGACGCCGATACAACGTCGAAGAAATTTTCATACGAAAGAATACTTAACGATTTCAGGGAGCATAAGGCGGACGTCTTACTCGGCACGCAGATGGTAACGAAGGGGCACGATTTTCCCGACGTTACGCTTGTCGGCGTCATACTTGCCGACAGCTCGCTGTACGTTTCCGATTATCACGCATCGGAGCATACGTTTTCCCTACTGACGCAGGTCGTCGGCAGGGCGGGCAGGGCGGATAAGCCCGGTGTTGCGGTCATACAGACTTTCAATCCCGACAATGAAATAATACGTCTTGCCGCCAATCAGGATTACGAGGGATTTTACAAGGGTGAGATAGCGCTTCGCAAAGCTCTTAAATTCCCGCCGTTCTGCGACATTGCCGTGTTTATGTTCACTTCGGATGTAGAGGTGCTTCTGACACGCTCGGTATCGGAGTTCTATCTCGATATGATAAATGTGCTCGACGGTGAGTACAGCGATGTAAAACTGCAGATATTCGGCCCCGTTGAAGCTCCGATACACCGCTTGAACGGCAGATGGCGGATGCAGATGATAGTTAAATGCAAGCTTAACAAAAGAACCAGGGAGCTGTTTTGTAAGCTTATGAAAGACTTTACCGAAAAAAATCCGAGTAAGGTCACGGTCGGTATAAGTGTAAATCCGACCTCGCTTTAAAGGAGAGATTTTATGGCAATAATGAACATAGTTAAAGACGGAGATGAGGTGCTCAGAAAAAATAGCCGTCCCGTCACGGAAATAACACCGAGGATCATACGTCTGCTTGACGATATGATAGATACGCTTCACGATTCGGGCGGTGTGGGTCTTGCCGCGCCGCAGGTCGGCGTTTTGCGCAGAATTGCACTTGTTGAGGTTGAACCGGGTGAGCTTATTGAGCTTATCAATCCCGTTATAATTTCCAAAAAAGGAAAGCAGGAGGAGCTTGAGGGCTGTCTTTCCGTTCCCGGTAAATGGGGCATTACAAAGCGTCCGCGCCAGGTAACGGTAAAGGCGCTTGACAGAAACGGAGAAGAATTCTCCGTCACGGGTGAGGATCTGCTTGCACGTGCGCTGTGCCACGAGATAGATCATCTTGACGGTACGTTATTTTATGACAAAGCAATTCATATGCTTACAAAGGAAGAGCTTGCGGAACTTCAGGAGGAAGACTGATGAAGGCGGTTTTTATGGGAACGCCGGACTTTGCCGTTCCGTGTCTTGAAAAGCTCAACGAATACTGCGAAGTCGTGTGTGTCGTAACGCAGACGGATAAACCTAAGGGCAGGGGTAAAACGATGCAGTCGCCCCCCGTAAAGCTTCGCGCAGATGAGCTGGGGATTCCCTGTATACAGCCTAAAACCCTCCGTGATGAGGAGGTTCAGAAGCTGCTTGCTTCGTACGGTGCTGACGTTTTTGCTGTTGTTGCATACGGAAAGATACTTCCCAAAGAGGTGCTTGATATACCCCCGATGGGTTGTATAAACGTTCACGGCTCTATACTTCCCGAGTACAGAGGCGCGGCGCCTATGCAGCGCTCGCTTATCGACGGCAAGGACAGAACGGGCATTACAACGATGTATATGAACGAAGGACTTGACACAGGCGATATGCTTTTGAAAGAGGAAGTCGTCATAACTCCCGAAATGAATTACGGTGAGCTTTCGGAAATTATGTCAAATACAGGCGCTGTGCTTCTTATAAAGACGCTCGACGGTCTTAAAGACGGCAGTATCAAGGGCACACCGCAAAACGGTGAGCTTGCCACGTACGCGCAGAAAATTGACAAAAGTGAGCTTAAAATAGACTTTTCAAACAGCGCCGAGAGTATACACAACCTTATAAGAGGTGTATATCCTTCTCTCAGCGCATACGGATATACGGAAAATGCAAAAGGCAGAAAAATGATAAAATTCGCGTCATCGTCGTTCATTTCCGAAAACGGCAAAGGAAGTGTCGGGCAGGTCATACTTTGCGATGACAAGCGCTCCGAAATACACATCTGTTGCGGTGAGGGTGTCCTTGTTATAAAGGAGCTTATCCCTGAGGGAAAGGGCAAGATGAAGTCTGCGGATTATATAAGGGGCCGTCAGATAAAGACGGGAGATATTATATTTTAATTGAGAAAGGAACGAATCAAATTGTATTTAGATCCGACTTATTTGATTTTTATGCTTCCCGCGCTCATACTTTCGCTTATTTGCCAGTTTATGGTCAAATCAACGTATGCAAAGTATGACAAGGTTGGAAACGCCAGAAGAATAACGGGTGCGGAGGCGGCACAGCGCGTATTAAAGGGCGGCGGTGTCTTCGACGTATCAATAGGAAAGGTAAACGGAACGCTCACGGACCATTTTGATCCCGGAAGCAAAAGCATAAATCTTTCCACCGCGGTTCACGACAAGGCAACCATTTCCTCAGTAGGTATTGCCGCACATGAAGCGGGGCATGCAATACAGCACAACGAAGGATATGCTCCGATTAAATTGCGTACGGCGCTCGTACCCGTGTGCAATATCGGCTCAAACATCGGCCCGATACTCATTCTTATCGGACTTTTGCTTAATTTTGCGGGACTGTACTACGTCGGACTTATCGGCTTCGGCGCCGTTGCGCTTTTCCAGTTCGTGACACTCCCCGTTGAGTTTAACGCAAGCCGCCGCGCTATGGCAGCGCTTGAATCATGGGGTGTGCTTTCCGACGAGGAGCTTAAAGGCGCAAAAAAGGTGCTTACAGCCGCCGCGATGACTTACGTTGCCGCGCTTGTAAGCTCGATAATGCAGGTTCTTTATTATATTACTTTATTTAATAAGAGAAGATGAACACTACGGCGCGACAGATAGCCCTGCTTTCGCTTTGCAGATGCGAGGGCGACGGTAAATATTCAAATCTTGAAATAGATTCGGCAATTAAAAAATTCAATCTTGAGGGTGCCGAACGCAAGCTTTACTCAAAGCTCGTGTACGGAACGATAGAAAAAAGAATAACGCTTGACTACGTTATATCGCAGTTGAGCTCCAAAAAGCTTGATGAGCTTACGCCGCAGATGAAAAACATTTTGCGCATGTCGCTTTATCAGCTTATGTATCTTGACAGAATACCCGACCACGCGGCGGTTGACGAAGCGGTTGAGCTTGCTAAAAAGTACGTAAGCATCAAGTCTTCATCGTTTGTAAATGCACTTCTGCGTGAGTATCTGAGAAGAAAAGACAAAAACGGGATAAAATTTCCCGACAAAAACAAAGATATTACGGAATATCTGTCCGTCAGATATTCCGTTGATAAAGACGTACTGAATGCGCTTTTGTCCTCCTGCGGGGACGAATGTGAAAAAATGCTTGCTTTCTTTGAGGAAAATGAGCAGTACATCACGCTCCGCGTAAACACGCTTGTATCAACACCCGACGAGGTCATAAATTTGCTTTCGGATGCAGGCATAAAGTGTAAAAGGACAAAGGAAAGCCCGTTCGGCGTTAACATTTGCCAGAACGTGGATATAACGACACTTGAAGAATGTGTCGGAAATAAAGCCTTTATCGAGGACGAAGCAAGCCAGATTGCGATACATTCACTCGGTCTTTGCCCGAAAATGTCAGTGTGCGACGTGTGCGCCGCCCCCGGCGGAAAAAGCATTTCAGCGGCGCTTGTAATGGAGAATGAGGGCGAAATTTTCTCCCACGACCTTCATAAAAATAAGATAGGACTTATCGAAAAAACAGCGTCGCGCCTCGGTATCGACATAATAAAAGCATCACCGCGTAACGGGCGTGAAATGCCCGATGACGATAAAATATCGTATTTTGACAGAGTTATTTGCGACGTTCCGTGTTCGGGACTCGGCGTTATAGGCAAAAAGCCCGACTTGCGATACAAAAATATGGATATTTCACAGCTTATCGACACACAGTACGGTATTCTGTGTTCGTCGGTTAATTATCTGAAAAAGGGCGGACGGCTTCTTTATTCGACCTGTACGCTCAATGAGCAGGAAAACGGTGCGCAGGTTGAGAAATTTTTAAAGGAAAATACGGGATATAAGCTCTGCTCCGAGCGTACGCTTATGCCACACAAGAACGGCACGGACGGATTTTATATCGCAATTATAGAAAAAAATGGTTGAACTTTTTGATATTCTTTCGTGCAGTAAGGCGGAAATTGAGCAGTATCTGACGTCTGTCGGAGAACCGCGTTACCGCGCAAAACAGATATTTACGTGGCTTCATTCGGGAAAATCGTTTGATGAAATGACGAATATACCGAAATCTCTGCGTGAGCATCTTAAAGAAAATGCAATAATCAAAACACCCGATGTCGAGGAAAAATTCGTTTCCCGCGACGGTACGGTGAAATACCTTTTACGTTTGTTCGACGGTGAACTTATAGAGGCTGTGTTTATGAAATATAACCACGGAAACACCGTTTGTATATCTTCGGAAGCGGGATGCCCTATGGGCTGTAAATTCTGCGCATCGACTTTGAAGGGACTTACACGTAAGCTTGCACCGTCGGAAATGCTCGGTCAGGTGCTGACGGTCGAAAAGGATATGAATGAGCGCGTTTCCAACATCGTTATGATGGGCATTGGCGAGCCGCTTGATAATTACGACAATACCGTGAAGTTTCTGCGCCTCGTTTCGGACTCCGACGGAATGAATATCGGTCTTCGCCATATATCCGTGTCAACGTGCGGTATAGTGCCGATGATAAACAAGCTTTGCGAGGAGGGAATGGGGATAACTCTTTCAATCTCGCTTCACGCATCGGACGATGAAACGAGAAGTTCAATTATGCCCGTAAACAAAAAATATCCAATAGCACAGCTTCTTGACGCCTGCTATGCGTACTTCGATAAAACGGGCAGACGTATATCGTTTGAATATACGATGATAAAGGGAGTCAACGATTCGCAATCGCATGCCGAAAAGCTCGGCGCGGTGCTTCGTAAGCATATGAAGTCATCGCCCGTCCACGTCAACCTCATACCCGTTAACACGGTAAAGGAAAGAGGGTTCGTCAGAAGTGACGACGCGACGATAGCACGTTTTACAGAAATTCTTGCAAAACGCGGAATTACCGCAACGAAAAGAAGGAGCCTCGGCTCTGACATCAACGCGTCGTGCGGACAGTTGAGAAATTCAAAAAATCAGTAGGATATATTTTACGCACCTTAATTTACAGGGGGAATTACTTATGCACATCTCAGGTATCAGCGATATAGGCGCTATGCGAAAGGTAAATCAGGATAATTATTATACGAAAATGATTACCGATAAAATTGCACTCGGTGTCGTTTGCGACGGTATGGGCGGAGCAAACGGCGGATGTGAAGCAAGCGCTATTGCTATATTCGAGTTTTCGGATTTTATGCGCGAGGCGCTCCGTAATTACATCGATGAATCGGGTGATTTTACACCCTCGATGTCCGATGCGCGTATGCGCAGAACGATGACTCAGGGTGTAAACCGCGCAAACGACGCCGTTTATCAAAAGGCAAAGGGTAACGATGAGCTTGCCGGAATGGGCACAACGCTTGTTTGTACCGTATGTACACCCGAAAGAGTGTACTGTATGAACGTCGGCGACAGCCGTATGTATTCCGTCGGCGCTGACGGAATCACACGTGTAACAAGAGATCATTCTTACGTGCAGTACCTTGTTGATTCGGGGGCAATTTCTCCCGAAGAAGCGGAAAATCATCCGAAAAAGAACATAATCACGAGAGCTATCGGAACGCAGGAAAGCGTCGAGGGTGAGTTTTTCGTCTTGGAAAGCGCACAGATGGATAACTTCATTATGCTTTGCTCCGATGGACTTACGAATTTCGTAAAGGAACCCGATATACAAGAGGTGCTTATTTCACAGCTTCCCAACGAAGAAAAGATAAAGAAGCTCGTTGATATGGCTAATGCAGGCGGCGGCGGAGACAACATCACGGTCGTTCTGACCTCACTTGACTGAGGAGGTGCTGTATGGATAATTACGAAAGCCTTATAGGCACGGTACTTGATGAAAGATATAAAATAGAAAAACGCTGCGGTTCGGGCGGTATGGCGCTTGTGTTCAAGGCAGAAGATATGCTTATGAACCGCACGGTTGCCATTAAAGTGCTCAAAGACGATATGTCTAACGATGCGGAGGCGGTACACCGTTTTATAAACGAATCAAAGGCGGTTGCGATGCTTTCGCACGAAAATATCGTGAATATTTACGACGTGTCGGTTAAAGAAAAGCTCAAATATATTGCGATGGAATATATCGAGGGCGAAACACTCAAAGCCTATGTAAAGAAAAGCGGAGGCAAGCTGTCGTGGCTTGAAACGCTCAATATAACCGAGCAGATACTTCACGCGCTTGACCACGCACATTCAAAGAATATAATACACAGAGATATAAAGCCGCAGAATATACTGATGCTCAAAAACGGTGTTATCAAGGTTGCGGATTTCGGCATTGCGAAGCTTCCCGACAATGACACACTTACTGCGGAGAGCAAGGCGATAGGCACGGTACATTATATAAGTCCCGAACAGGCAAGAGGCACGGGGATAGATGCAAGAAGCGATCTTTATTCGCTCGGTATCGTGATGTACGAGCTTGCCTGCGGAAAACTTCCGTTTACGGCGGAGGATCCCATCTCGGTTGCGATGAAGCAGATAAACGAGGATCCGCTCGGTCCATCGAAGATAAATCATGCGATACCCCACGGACTTGAGCAGATAATTCTGAGGGCGATGGAAAAGGATCCCGACAGACGTTATCAGAGCGCAAAGCAGATGCTGAAGCATATCAGAGCGCTCAAAGAAAACCCCGACATCCGTTTCCGTCCCGTGGAATTCACACAGGGAAAAAAGAAAAACGAAGAAAAGAAAAAGAAAGAAAAGGCAGAAAAGAAGGAAGAACCGAAGAAGCGTGTTATCGTAAGAGGTACGCTCATGATGCCCACGATATTCGGTGTCCTGTCAGCCTTTTTGATAGTCGTCGCTATAGTTGCGATAATTATGTTTTATCAGCTTGCAGGCTCTATGAACGACACGACGAACAAGGAAGTGGAGATAGAGCTGTATAAAGGGGTAGAGTATACCGAGTCATTGAAAGCTCAGCTTGAAGATTTCGGATATAAGATAACGGTAAAAGAGGGCCCCGGTGACGACGATACACCCATCGGTACGATAGTGACGCAGAATATCGCCGTTATAAGCGGAGGACAAAGCGAGCTTGTCGTGCAAAAGCAGAGCAGTACGAAAAGCATAAAATATAACCCCGAAAAAGAACAGATAGAGATAATACTGTACGTTTATCAGGGTAAACAGACGATGACACTCCCCGATTTTGCCATGGAAAAGTCGAGAGATATAGTCGTTAACAGCGATTATACGTTTACGTTCGAGGAAATAAGAGAGTATAACGACCTTGTGCCCGACGGATACGTTATAAGGAGCGAACCCGAAGCAGGTTCGACAGTTGAGCTTGATGCTGTAATAAAGCTTTACGTCAGCCGCGGAGAGAGAAATGAAACCGTGAAAATGCCCAACGTCGTCGGTATGGACGGAACAAAGGCAATAAAATCACTTATCAGCAAGGGCTTCATCATCGGCGATGTTAAATATCTGCCGAATGATAAGAATGCGCGCGATGTTGTCATCAACCAGAGCATACCCGTGTCAACGGAAGTGCCCGTGAATACGGTGGTTGACCTTATTCTCAGCCAAGGACCGTTGAAGGATGACAAACCCGTAGAAACGGATCCGCCGGCGGACGAGATAACTGACGAGGCAGAACCGCCCGAAAATATTGACGAGCAGGAACTTCAGAACGATGAATGATATTAAAGGTAAAATAATATCGGGTGTCGGAGGCAGGTATACAGTCTTGTCAAATGACGGAGAAGTGTATAAAAAGTGCTCGGCAAGGGGGCTTTTCAGGCTTGAAAAAATAACGCCGCTTCCGGGGGATGACGTTGTTTTGAAGAAAAGCGGCGGCGACTACAGCATTGATAAGATAGAGAAGCGCAGAAATTCACTTATAAGACCGCCGATGGCAAATATCGACACGCTGTTCGTGGTGTGCGCCGCGGCAAGTCCCGAGCCGTCGTATCTGTTTTGCGACAAGCTGTGCGCCATTTGTGAGTATAATGAGATAAAGCCCGTTATAATCATCACCAAGTCGGAGCTTGCGCCCGACGTTGCCGAGGATATGAAAAAAACGTATACAAGCGTCGGATACGACGTGTTCGTTACCTCGTCGGTTGAAAATACGGGAATAGCCGAGTTGCTTGAATACTGCGAGAAAACCGAGGGGATTTGCGTTTTTTCGGGTGAATCGGGTGTCGGTAAGTCAACGCTTCTCAATATGCTTTTTAAGGATATTGACTGTGAGGTAGGCGAGATAAGCGCAAAGATCGAAAGAGGCAAGAACACGACAAGACGTGTTGAGCTTCACAAGGTCTTTGACAAGGCTTTTTATGCGGATACACCGGGCTTCAGTATGCTTGATTTTGAGCATTTTGACTTTTTCAAAAAGGAAGACCTGCCGTATCTTTTCCCCGAACTTCAGGATTACTTATTTAAATGTAAATATAAAAAATGCTCCCACACGGGTGAAGACGGCTGTATAGTATCCCGACTCGTTGACGAGGGTAAAATACAAAAAACACGTCACGAAAGCTATATGTCTATATACTCCGACATAAAGGATAAAAAGGATTGGGAATGATGGAAACGCAAAAGGTATGAGAGCCTTTTGCGTTTTTATATTTGCACCGTGAACTTGAGCGGTATAAAAAATATATTATTGAAATTACACATTAAATATGGTATAATAAATAAAAAACTGATAGGAAATATATTTATGAAAAAATATTTTACTTTATTTATTATCTCTTTTTTGTGTATGGGATTGTGCTCTTGTTCGGGTAAAGGAGATGTGCCGACCTCGTACGAGCAGATAAGCGCCGAAGAAGCAAAAAGAATTATGGATACGGAAAGCGCTTACGTTATTATAGATGCAAGAACCGACGAGGAATTTGCCGAAGGACACATAAAAGGTGCGGTAATGATTCCCGAATATGAGATAGCGCAAAAGGCAGAATCAAAAATACCCGATAAAGATGCGCTTATCCTTGTATATTGCCGAAGTGGCAGAAGAAGCAAAATAGCCGCAGAGGAGCTTATAAAGCTCGGATACACCAACGTAAAGGAATTCGGCGGTATAATCGACTGGCCGTACGACACCGTGAAAGGAAACGATTGAAATGTTTGATTTTAAAAATAAAGTTGCCGTTGTGACGGGCGGCGCAAGAGGTATCGGCAAATGCATTTGTGAACAGTTCAGAAAATCGGGCGCCGATGTCTGCGTGATAGATCTGTTTGAAAACGATTTTTTTGTGGGCGATATTGCAGACAAAAAAACTCTCGAAAAGTTTGCACAGAACGTAATTGATAAATACGGACACGTAGATTATCTTATAAACAATGCCGCGCCGCTTATGTGCGGTATATACAGCGGAAGCTATGAGGATTTTCAGTATGCGCTGAATGTTGGCATCACGGCTCCGTTTTATCTTTCAAAGCTCTTTATGCCGTACTTTTCAAACGGCGGTAGCATTGTGAATATTTCCTCATCCCGTGACCGTATGAGCCAGCCCGACACCGAAAGCTACACCGCTGCAAAGGGCGGTATATCAGCACTTACACACGCACTTGCGGTAAGTCTTTCCGGACGGGTGCGCGTTAACTCGATTTCTCCCGGGTGGATAGATAACAGCTATAAAGTTTATGAAGGCGCCGATGCCGTGCAACAGCCTGCAGGCAGGGTAGGCAACCCTCCTGATATTGCCAATATGGTACTCTATCTTTGCTCGGATATGGCAGGCTTTATAACGGGTGAAAATATCTGTATTGACGGCGGTATGACAAAGCAGATGATATATCACGGCGATTACGGCTGGAAGCTTGAAGAAAAATAAACTTATCAACATCTGACGTGATTTTGTCAGATGTTGATTTTTTTTTGCAAAACCTATTGACAATTATATCGCAGTGCGATATAATAGCATCACGATATATCGCACTGCGATATAATGGAGGAGGATTTATGGATAAGCACATAGAGAAAGTGTATATGCCCATGACGGAAACGGCATTTTACATTTTGTTTTGTCTGCAGAAACCGAATCACGGTTACGGAATTGTCCAGACAGTTGAAAGGCTTACAGAGGGCAGAGTAAAACTTGCACCGGGAACAATGTACGGAAGCCTTTCGAAAATGGAAAAAGACGGTGTAATAGAATTTGTAAGGGAAGAAGACAAGAGAAAAATATACGTGATAACCGAGCTTGGCGATGAAATTTTAAAAATCGAGCTTGAACGTATAAAACGCATTTACAAGATCACACAGGAGGAAATATAGAATGAAAACGAAAAGAAAGTTTAAATATTTCAGTATATTCGACCATGAAAAGGAACAGGAATATCTTTCCGAAATGCATCGACACGGCTGGAAATTTGTGAAAGTAACGGGATTTTGCATTTATCATTTTGAAGAATGTGAGCCTGAAGAGGTCGTATATCAGCTTGACTACAATCAAGAGGGAATAAAAAACAAAGACGAATACGTAAAAATGTTCAATGATTGCGGCTGGGAATATCTGCAGGACTACGTTGGATACAGCTATTTCAGAAAGCCTGCCGATGAAATGAATGATAATGAAGAAATATTCTGCGATGATTCTTCAAGACTCGAAATGATGAGGCGTGTTATAAGGGGCAAAGTTCTTCCGATCGGTGTAATATTTTTTTGCTGTCTGCTGCCGCAATTTATTGGTTCTCTTGATGACGGTGAATACGTATGGGCTATTGTTTCAGGAATTCTCGTGGCAATATACAGCGGTTTCTTCGTGCGTTGCGTCGTGAAATATTTTGCTTATAAGAAGAAAACAGAAAAATAATTATTTTGGTGGATAAATTATGCTTTGGTTAATTGCCGCCGTGCTTTCGGCAGTCTTTGCAGGTCTTACGTCGATTCTTGCAAAGTGCGGTATAAAAAAGACGGATTCTGATTTGGCGACGGCGCTTCGCACGGTCGTTGTACTTATATTTTCTTGGATAATGGTGTTTATTGTCGGCTCACAGTCAGGTATTACCGCTATAAACGATAAATCGCTTCTATTTCTTATTTTGTCAGGACTTGCCACGGGTGCTTCGTGGATATGTTATTTCAAGGCGTTGTCAATGGGGGATATAAACAAGGTCGTGCCTATTGACAAATCGAGCACAATTTTAACGGTTTTACTTGCAATTATCTGCTTTGGCGAAACGAGTAATCTTGTGATGAAGCTGATTGCAACCGCCGTTTTGGGTATTGGTATTTTTCTTATGGTGGAAAAGAAAAAGAGCGAGGAAAAGGCATCTGGCAAAGCGTGGATGCTGTATGCTGTTTTGTCGGCTGTTTTTGCTGCACTTACCTCTATTCTTGCAAAGGTCGGCATTTCTGACGTTGAGTCAAATTTAGGAACGGCAATACGTACATCTGTCGTACTGATAATGGCGTGGATAATCGTTTTTGCACGCGGAAAACAAAAGGGATTGAAGCAGCTTGATAAAAAAGAGCTTGTCTTTATTTCGCTTTCGGGACTTGCTACGGGCGCTTCGTGGCTTTGTTACTATTATGCTATCGGTCACGGAATTTTAAGCGTTGTTGTGCCTATAGATAAATTGAGTATTCTTATCACGGTTGCATTTTCCTACATAGTTTTCAAAGAAAAACTGTCCGTAAAAGCCGCGTGGGGACTTGCCTTGATGACGCTCGGAACGCTTTTGATGGTGTTTTTTAAATGATGAGGGAAAATAAATGAAGAAAATTATGGTCATCGGATGCCCGGGAAGCGGTAAAAGCACTTTTTCAAGAGAGCTGTCCGCTATAACGGGAATTCCGATTTGTCATCTTGATATGCTGTTCTGGAATGAAGATAAAACGACTGTTTCGAAAAGTGTTTTTCTTGAAAGACTGACCGAGGTGCTGAAGGAAGATTCGTGGATAATTGACGGTAATTTCAGCACAACGATGGAAATGCGGATGAATATATGCGATACGGTCGTGTTTCTTGATTATCCTGCCTGTATATGCCTTGACGGTGTTGAAAAAAGGCGGGGTGTAAAAAGGCCAGATATGCCATGGATCGAAACCGAGGAGGACGAGGAGTTTACCGAATTTATAAAATCGTTCAACGTCAGCCGAAAGCCTGCAATACTTGCGCTTCTTGATAAATACAAGGAGAAAAATATATTTGTTTTTAAGAGCAGGGAAGAAGCAGACGGATTTTTATCGGATTTGAAATGCAGATACGAGGTGCAAAATGAAAATACATAACAATATATTAAAACACTACTTGAAAAACGTGTACTTCATTACGGGAACGGCGTATGCGGGTAAATCAACCGCTGTGAAATTGCTTTCCGAAAAATACGGTATGGTGTGCTGCGGTGAAAATTATCATATGACGGTGTCAAATGACATCGCAACGCCCGAAACGCATCCCGACCTCTGCTATAACAAAATGCTGAAGGATTGGCGGGATTTTGTCAAGCGTACACCCGAAGAATATGAACGCTGGATTTATTCTGTCGGACGTGAGGCGGCGGAGTTTGAAATAGCCGAGCTTATTTCTCTGTCACGTGATAAAAAGGTTATAGTTGACACGAATATTCCGCTTGACATTCTGAAAGAAATATCCGATTATGACCGTGTTGCCGTGATGCTTTGCCCGGAGTCGATGAGTGTCGAACGCTTTTTCGACCGTACAGACCCCGACAAGCAGTTTTTGCTGAATGTCATCGACAGCTGTGAAAACAGCGGCGAGGTAATGGAAAATTACAGACGGGGTCTTGCCCGCATCAACAGCCGTGAGCATTATGATGAATATGCCAACAGCGGTTTTTTCACAGTTGTCAGAGAGGATAACGGAGTTGACACAAGGCAAGAGGTATGCCGTATACTCGCAGAGCATTTTAAATTGTCAGAGTAAAGCATAAATGACGGTTATAAAATATACAAGGAAAAATGAATATGAAAATTAAAAAGAAAATGACGGATATATTACTGACCGTGCTTATTCTTTTAGCTTCCTTCGGTATCAGTATTTTATTCCAGAAATACGACGTCTGGGAACAGATAACGACGCTTTTTGCTTTTTCCGTGTTCCTTATTTCGCTGTTTACAGACGGATATGTTTACGGCGTTGCATCTGCTGTTTTAAGCGTTTTTATAATAAACTATACGTTTACATATCCGTATTTCAATATGGATTTTTCTGCTCCCGAAAGCATTATTTCCGCAGTGATAATGCTTGTTATCGCAATTTTGACAAGTGCTTTCACCACAAAAATGAAAGAATGGCAAAGGGAAAAGACAGAGGGAGAAAAGGAAAGAATGAGAGCAAATCTTCTGCGTGCCGTATCTCACGATCTTCGAACACCGCTTACAACTATATACGGCGCAAGCTCCTCGATCGTTATGAATTACGAAAAGCTTACGGACGAGCAGAAGCTTAAAATGGCAAACGGAATAAAAGAAGACTCTGAATGGCTTATCAGAATGGTTGAAAATTTGCTTTCAATTACACGTATAGACAGCGGAAGTGTTAAGCTTTTAAAAAGTCCGACCGTGCTTGAGGAACTCATAGACTCTGTTATTCTTAAATTCAAAAAGAGATATCCCGAACAGAAAATACAGCTTGATATTCCCGATGACGTTATTGTAATTCCTATGGATGCAATTCTCATAGAGCAGGTAATTATCAATATACTTGAAAATGCCGTGCATCACGCTAAGGGATTTACAAGGCTTACCCTGCGTGTGTTTAAAAATAATGAAAAGGCAATATTCGAAATATCCGATGACGGGTGCGGTATCGCTCCCGACAAGCTTGATGCGATCTTCTTGGGATATAATGACAAAACAGATGATACATCTGACACACATACACGTAATGCGGGAATAGGTCTTTCGGTATGTGCTACGATAATAAAAGCCCACGGCGGTGAGATAACGGCGGAAAACTCCACAGATGGCGGAGCAGTATTCAGATTTTCGCTTGCATCGGAGGATATAAACAATGAAGAATAAATACAAAATACTTCTCGTAGAAGACGAGGGGAATATACTTAATTTTATCACAGCGCTTCTTGAAGCAAATGATTATCAGGTCGTATCGGCAAAGAATTACGAAATGGCTAAAACGATGTATTATTCTCACGTTCCGGATCTTGTAATTCTGGATTTGGGATTACCGGATAAAGACGGCAGTACACTTCTTTTTGATATAAAGGCAAAAGAATTTACTCCTGTTATCGTACTTTCAGCAAGAAGTGATGAAAAAGAAAAGGTAAAAATGCTTGATATGGGCGCAAATGATTATGTCACAAAGCCGTTTGGTTCAGATGAGCTTCTTGCCCGTGTAAGAGCAACACTCAGAAATAACAGACACAGCACCGGCGACGGGAGATTGACAGGTGAAAAATTTACACTTGGCGAGCTTGTTATCGACTATGCCGCACGGCAGGTGTATATTGCAAACGAGGAAATAAAGCTGACACAGACAGAATATAATATAGTTGCATTTCTTTCGGAAAACTGCGGAAAAATGATGACGTATGCCGCAATTATAAAAGCTGTCTGGAGAGAATATCCGAATGATTCAAGCGTAAAAAAGCTTCAGGTGAATATGGCGAATATAAGAAAAAAGTTCGGTGCTAAAACGGGAGAGATAAGCTATATTTCAAATGAGCTTGGTGTCGGGTACAGAATGAACAGTTGAAATAAGGAATTATGACAAAAATGTCATAATTCCTTATTTATCTTTACCGTATCTTTGCCGAATATATGATATTATATATCAGATATTATCTATAGGGAGTATGGTTATGTTGACAGCGGAAGATCTCGTACAGCTTATTCAAAGCCTTATATGGCTTTTGGCGGGTGTCGGCGTGTTTATAGTCGGAATGAATTTTTTAAGCGATGCGCTTGAAAAAAGCGCAGGCGGCGGAATGAAAAGATTGCTTGAAAAAATAAGCAACAACCGTATCTCGGGTGTTGGTATAGGCGCAGGTGTTACAGCTATTATTCAAAGCTCATCGGCGACCTCCGTTATGGTTATCGGTCTTGTCAATGCAGGCGTTATGACACTTATGCAGGCAACACCCATTATTATGGGCGCAAATATCGGTACGACGGTTACAGGTGTGCTTGTTGCGCTGAAAAATGATTATTTCAATATGCTTATGTATCTTCTTGCGTTTGCGGGAGTTATGATGAGCTTTTTCAAAAGCGAGAAGGTAAAAATTGCAGGCTTGCTTTGCTCGGGACTCGGTCTTATATTCGTTGGACTTAATATTATGAGCAGCGAGGAGGCTTTCGGAAATCCTCTGGTTGAGGATATGTTTACAAGCATATTCCGTACAATAGATTTTCCGCTTCTGTTGATTTTGGTGGGTGTCATATTTACTGCACTTATTCAAAGCTCATCAGCGGCAACGGGTGTTGTTATAACGATGGTCGGAACAGGCGTGCTTCCGCTTGAGCTTGCGCTTTTTATCGTGCTCGGCGCAAATATCGGTACTTGTGTGACAGCGCTTCTTGCCTCTGTGGGCGCTAATGCAAATTCCAAAAGAGTTGCGCTTATACACTTCACGTTCAATGTTATCGGTACGGTACTGTTTACGGCGCTTATATGGATATTCAAAGAGCCTGCTGTTAATTTGCTCGTTTCCTTATTCCCCGAAAATGATACGATGTCTTTACAGATGCGTGTTTCGGTCTTCCATGTAATATTCAACGTTACAACAACGTGCCTTTTACTTCCGTTTACAAAATATCTTGTTAAGTATTCTTGTCTTATTATCAAAGATAAAAGTGAAGATAAAAACGAGTTTACGCTCAGATACGTTGACGACCGACTTTTGTCAGCACCGCCCATAGCACTTTTGCAGGTGAAAAAGGAAATGGAATATATACTTGAATTGGTTGAAGAAAATATGACACTTTCCTTTGAAGCTATGAAAAACGGAATTACCGTAAACGGTGAACGAATAAAAACAAACGAGGCGGTTATTGACTTTACAAATGATGCTTTAACAAAGTTTTTGATAAAGCTTGCCGCAGGCGCATCACAAAGCGATGAAAGAATTATCGGTTCGTACTTCCATGTTATAAACGACCTTGAGCGTATAGGCGACCATGCAGAGGATTTCTACGAAATAGGCGAAGAAATGCTTGTAAAGAAAATAGAATTTTCAAAAAAAGCCCAAACCGGTATTCAAATGATGTACGATAATGTTTTGCAGATGCTTGTTATAGCTAAAGATGCGTTTACAAATCTGAACAAAGGCGGGCTTTGCGAGCTTGCAGATTTGGAAAATTCTGTTGACGGTATGAAAAAAGAGCTTATAGCAAGCCACTTTTCACGTCTTGCGGAAGGAAATTGCAGTATAGAGGTAAGTCCTTATTACTCATCTGCAATACTTGGTATTGAGCGTGTAGCAGACCATCTTGTAAACATAGGCTACAGTATTGTAAACCCCGTCGGAACTTTAGAGGAAAATTGAAAGGATAGAATAATTTTATGATGTATGCAGCTTTGGCATTATTTGCCGTAACTTATGTATTGATGCTTGTGTTCAGCAAGTACAGACCGTATATTGCACTTGCATCTGCGCTTATATTCATCGTATCGGGAATGCTTCCCTTGTCAAATGTGCTCGGTACGATAGATTTTAACGTTCTTCTTATGATTGCGGGAACAATGGGAATCGTTGCTTTGTTCATCGAAAGTAAAATGCCCGAACTTCTTGCCGATCTGATTATGGAAAGAGTACCGAACATACAGTGGGCGGCAGTTTCAATGGCGCTTTTCGCAGGTATCATATCTGCTTTTGTTGACAACGTTGCAACGGTGCTTATGATCGCTCCCGTTGCGCTTGAAATATGCAGGAAGCTGAAAACGAATCCCGTGCCGTTTATTATAGCAATTGCGGTATCGTCGAATTTGCAGGGTGCGGCAACGCTTGTCGGAGATACAACGGCTATTATGCTTGGCTCGGCACTTGATATGAGCTTTACGGACTTTTTCTGGTATAACGGCAAGCCCGGTATGTTCTTTGCCGTGGAGCTTGGCGCAGTGCTTTCAGCGCTCATTCTTGCATTTTTGTTCAGAAATGAAAAAGCAAAGATTCCGAAAACAGCAGAACGTACAAAGGTTAAAGATTTCGTACCGTCCGTGCTGTTGCTCGGAACGATAGTATTACTCATCTGCGCATCATTTATCCCCGATAAGCCTGATATTACAAACGGACTCATTTGCTGTGGATTATTGATTATAGGGCTCGTTTACAATTTCATACGTAAGAGGAAAGTAACGGCTATTATTGCTCCATTGAAAGAAATAGATTTCCATACTATAGGACTTTTGCTGGGACTTTTCATTATGATAGGAGGCATATCGGAACAGGGTGTTATTGATTCTGCGGCAAATCTCCTTGCGAAAATGGGAGGCGGAAATATATTTGTGCTTTATACAGTTGTCGTATGGGCTTCCGTTTTGATTTCGGCATTTATAGATAACATTCCTTACGTTGCAACGATGATTCCCGTAATTGCAGGGCTTGCATCGGCACTTAATGTTGATCCCACCGTTCTTTATTTCGGACTTCTTTCGGGTGCAACGCTTGGCGGCAACTGCACGCCTATCGGTGCGTCGGCGAATATCACGGGTATAGGTATTCTCCGCCGTGAGGGTTATACGGTTAAAAATTCCGATTTCTTTAAGATCGGTATTCCGTTCACATTGGCGGCAATCATTCCCGCATACGTATATCTTTGGCTTGTATTCGGAGTATAAACGGCTTGAAAATTTACATAACCGAATTCACCTCTGCTCATCGGTAGGGGTGAATTGTGATATATGGGAAAATGTTAAACTTGTTGACATTTTGGAAAGTTTATGATACACTTTTAAAACCGAAAACGATACGGAGGGGCGACTTGTGAAAATTAAAATACGCAATCTTTCTTATGATGAGGTTTTGAAAAAGCCGAGAATGAAGCATAAAAAGCCGCGTAAGCCCAGCCGCTTTCTTGCAACTGTTGTCCGCGTTGTTTCTGCGCCGACACTCAAAAAAACAAAATTTTCTTACACAACCGAGAGAATGGAGCTTGTGAAAGATCAGCCGTGTCTTATTCTTATGAACCACTCGAGTTTCACCGATATGAAGCTTGCGTTCGGTATATTTTATCCGAAAAGAATGGGGATAGTCACATCGGTCGATGCTATGTCGGGTATTCTCGGTAAGCTTATGCGCTTACTCGGTTGCACACCCACGCATAAATTCGTTTCCGATATGACTCTCATAAAAGACATAAAATATATGCTTTTTGAAAACAAAACGAGCGTTTTGATGTATCCGGAAGCAGGTTATTCGTTTGACGGCAGAACAACTACCCTGCCGAGAGGCCTCGGTGTTTTGATGAAGCGCCTCGGTGTTCCCGTTGTGACCGTTATAACGCAGGGCGCATTCCACCGTGATCCGCTTTACAATATGCTCCAGATACGGGATGTCAAGGTGAGTGCGCACGTGAAATGCATCGCAACACCAGAGGAGATAAAGGAAAAATCGGTCGGTGAGCTTGATGCGCTTCTCGATGAAGCATTTTCATTTGACAATTTTGCATGGCAGAGAGATAATAAAATTTCTGTATCCGAACCTTTCCGCGCAGACGGCTTGCACAGAATTCTTTATAAATGCCCGAATTGCGGTGCCGAAAATCAAATGGAAGGCAAGGGAATACATCTGACGTGCCATGCCTGCGGTAAGCGCTGGGAAATGGATGAATACGGTCAGCTTTCATCCGAGGACGGAAAAACGGAATATCCGCATATTCCCGATTGGTATACGTGGCAAAGGGAGTGTGTCCGCCGTGAGCTTGAGGACGGCACTTATCTTCTCGATGAGGATGTTGACATTATCGTACAGATAGACCTTGACTGTGTTTATAATATAGGCGCAGGACATCTTACTCACGATGCTGACGGATTTCACTTGACGGGCGCTGACGGGGCGCTTGATTACAAGCAGTCGCCTGTGTTTTCCCATACTCTTTACGCTGATTATTATTGGTATGAAATAGGCGACGTCATAGGGATAGGCGATAACGAGTTTTCATATTTCTGCTTCCCTAAAAACAACGTATCCGTTACAAAAGCCAGACTTGCAACAGAGGAGCTTTATAAAATCAAAAAAGCCCCCCGCCGTCAAAGACAAATAAAAAAGGAAAGTGAATCATCAGACGGAAAAAGTTGATTTTACAAGTATAATCAAATAAATTTCAAATGCCGAAAGAGACATAAAATTGTCTTTCGGCATTTTCTGTTATTCAGCGTTTGTAAATAAAATTGTGATTATATAAGAGCATTTCTATTGACTTTTAGGTTGTATGGCGGTATAATTCAAATCGTGTGCTGTCGCTAAAGATAGCGCAAATGCAAGAAAACGGAGAAAACTATTTTGGAAAAAACTGAAAACAAGGCTGCAGGGGCGGCGCAAAAAAACGATAAAATCGCCCTGTTTGAGACAGTGCCTGTAGGTAAGGCGCTTTTGACGATGGCAATACCGACCATTATCAGCCAGCTTATCACAATGATATATAATCTTGCCGATACCTTTTTCATCGGTATGACAAACGATCCTTATAAGGTTGCGGCGGCAAGTGTTGTAACTGTTTTGTTCTTTATTCTGACGTCGCTTTCGAACCTGTTCGGTGTTGGCGGCGGAAGCCTTATGTCACGCTTGATGGGTGAAAAACGTGAAGAAGAAGCAAAACGTGTCGGTGTGTTCAGTATATACGGCTCGCTGGGTGTGGCGTTGGTGTATTCTCTTCTTTGTCTTGCGTTTACAGAGCCGCTTGCAAGACTGCTCGGAGCATCTGATAATACGATAGCCTACGCTTCAAGCTATCTGTTCTGGGCTGTCGTTATAGGTGCGGTACCGTCAACGCTCAGTATGACGATGTCATTTTTACTGCGAAGCGCAGGATATTCCAATGAATCGGGCTTCGGTCTTGCCCTCGGCGGTATTGCAAATATTATTTTAGACCCTCTTTTTATGTTCGTTATTCTTCCGTTGGGAAACGAGGTGACGGGTGCGGCTGTCGCCACGATGCTTTCAAATGTCATATCCCTTGTGTATTTCTTAGTTGTCTATTTCAGACTTAAGGAAAAAAGCCTTCTTTCCGTGTCACCGAAATATGTACGCATTGAAAAAAGTCTTATAATCAATATTCTTGCAATAGGTCTGCCGTCGGCTTTGACGACGATGCTTGCGAATATCACAAGCATCATCAAAAACAATCTCACTTCGGGGTATGGAGATATTGAGCTTGCCGCATACGGTATCGTTATGAAAGCTGATATGCTTCCGCTGAATATCGGTATGGGACTTTGCCAGGGAATGATGCCGCTTGTTGCGTATAATTACGCTTCAAAGAATTACCCGAGAATGAAAGCCTTTACAAAAGCCGCACAGCTTTCGGGAATGGTTGTGGCAGGTATTTGTATCGTTGTGTTTGAACTTTTTGCTCCGCAGATAATCCGGCTGTTTATCAAGGATGAGGCAACCGTCGCATACGGCACGGTATTTTTGCGTATCGCTTGCCTTGCAACACCGTTGATGATCTCCAACTTCCAGAAGATATTCTGCCTGCAGGCAATGGGAAAGGGAAAAGAATCGCTTATTCTCGGTATACTCCGCCAGGGAATATTTGCAATACCGATAGTATGCATAATGAATTATTTCTTCAACCTCTACGGAATTGTGTCGGCACAGCTTATCTCAGACGGAATTACCTTTGTATTTTCAACCCTTATCTACCGTCACGTATATAATAAGCTCAAAGACGAAATTACATTATAAAAAACATTGGCAGGGATTTTCCTTGCCAATTTTTTGCTGCCAAGCGGATAAATAACCGAATTGGTTAAAATGTTGACCGTTGCAATTTGATAAAAGCTGTGATATAATATTATGTGTTGATAGTTAATGTAAAATACAGGCTGTAATACTAAATGCTGATTTGAGAAAAAAGATGAAACTAAATGAAAAAATATCATTATTCCAAAAACTGAATACAAATTCCATTATCAATGAAGAAAAGTTTTTTGAAACTTTAGAAAAATGCAAAGCACTTAAAATTAATTATTGCGACTATATGACGACTGCTCCTGTTGATTGTGATAAAGAATTACGCCGCTTGCCGACCGCTGATTATGATTTATGCTGTGCTTTACTTATAATGTTGCTCAGAGAAGATCATTTTAATAACGGTTCTTTTGAAAGACGGCAGCGTGCAGGACAAGTTAAGCCGATAATTGAAAGAATAATCAGTCTTCTTGAAAAAATGGATCGTTAAGCATCTGAATATTAGATCGTTTGAAGAAATTTGATGGTAAAAGGAATACTTTTATGGCGAAAAAAACAAAAGAAAGCTTACGCTGGGTGCGTCTTGACAATGCGGCTAAAATTTATCCTGCGGCAAGGCGGAAAAATTGGAGCAATCTCTTCAGACAGTCCGTAACGCTTACGGATGAGGTGGATATAAGCGTGTTAAAGTCATCCTTGGATATTACCGTAAAGCGTTTCCCGTCTATTGCCGCGCGCTTGCGCGGGGGGGCATTCTGGTATTATTTACAGCAGGTGAAAGAGGCTCCCGAGATAAGAGAGGAATACAGTTATCCGCTTACGTATATGAACAATGAAGAAATGAAGAAATGCGCATTTCGTGTAATTGTTTTTAAAAACCGTATTGCGGTGGAGCTGTTTCATTCATTGACTGACGGTACAGGCGCTCTTATCTTTCTGAAAAGCCTTACAGCGGAGTATCTTGAACAGAAATATAATATAAAAATTCCCTGTGAGCACGGAGTTTTAGACCGACGTGAAGAACCTACGGAGGAAGAGCTTGAGGACTGCTTTTTGAAAAATGCAGGAAAAGTTCCGTTCGGTCGTAAAGATACGAATGCGTGGCATATGTACGGCGACAGACACAAGGACGGTTTTTTGGATGTGACCTGCTTTAAAATACCTGTCAAGGAAGCGCTGAATTCAGCGCATAAATATAATTCTACCTTGACGGTATTTATGAGCGCTGTTATGATGAAAGCTCTGCTTGATCTTCAAAAAGAAAAAAATCCCGACGTAAAACGGCAAAAGCGAATTAAACTGCTTATACCGATAAATCTCAGACAGATATTCCCAAGCAAAACACTCAGAAATTTTGCAATGTATACTATCCCCGAAATAGATCCCCGTCTTGGTGAATATACCTTGGACGAGATATGTAAGACAATTCAGCATAAAATGGGTATGGAATTCACACCCAAGCATATGAGCAGTGTTATCGCCACAAACGTAAATGACGAAAAAAATCCGCTTGTGCGTCTTATTCCGCTTCCGATAAAAAATGCTGTTATGAAAGCCGTTTTTGATAGCGTAGGCGAGAAAAAATCCTGCTTATCTTTTTCCAATCTCGGAGCGGTAAAGGTGCCCGATGAAATGGTGAAATATATTGAACGATTTGATTTCATTCTCGGCGTTCAGGCAGAAGCGCCGTACAACTGCGGTATGCTCTCATACGGTGACACGGTATATGTCAATTTTATCCGCAATATAAAAGATGCGGAATTGGAACGGCACTTTTTTGCCGTTTTGCAAGAATCGGGGCTTTCGGCTACTGTCGAGAGCAATCAGAAAGAAAGGTGAAATATATGTACTGTATAAAATGCGGTGTTAAGCTTGCAGATACCGAAAAGAAATGCCCGCTTTGCAATACAACAGTTTATCATCCGGAGCTTTCTCAGTCTGAGGGTATACCGCTATATCCGAAAAACAAGATGCCGAAAACTGACAGAAGCTCTAAGGTATTACACGGTGCGGTTATCATTTTATTCTTTATTCCGCTGTTGATCTGCTTTTTTGCGGATATGTCACTTGACGGAGTGTTAGGATGGTTTGGCTATGTTGCGGGAGCATCTGTGGTCGCTTATGTTGTATTGGCGTTGCCATTGTGGTTCAGAAAACCCAATCCCGTGATATTCTTTCCGTGTGATTTTGCCGCTGCGGCACTGTATTTGCTTTATATCAATGAATCAACAAACGGAAATTGGTTTTTAAGCTTTGCTTTTCCCGTTGTCGGCGGTATCGGAATTATCACCTGCACAGTCGTTGTGCTTTTGTATTATCTTAAAAGAGGAAAATTATATATTTTCGGCGGTGCATTTATGCTTTTGGGAGCGTTTATGCTTCTTATGGAATTTTTACTGACGGTAACATTTGATTTGCAGTTTATAGGCTGGTCAATTTATCCTCTGGTGGTGCTGATGCTGTTCGGCGGATTGCTTATCTATCTTGGAATAAGCGCATCGGCACGAGAAATGGTAGAAAGGAAAATGTTTTTCTGATAATAAAAATACGTTAATTAAGGATTGCTGGATTATATTTTTACCGTAACGGAAACTGTAGTCAAAATAACCCCTATTCTTCATAACATAATAAACATTAAATAAATTAAAGGAGAAATAAAATAATGAAAAGCAAAAAGCATACAATATTTTTATTTATAAGCCTTGCTGTATTTTTTGTTTCCCTAATTGTAACAATTGTTTCTTATTCTGCGGCCAAAATAGAGCTTGACCGCATTATAACTGAAAATACGCAAACACAAGTGAGAGTGGGATCACAGTTATCATGGTTTTGGAGTATGTTTTTTTCTGTCGCTATTTTGGCAGCAGAGCTTTCTTTTATCAGAAGTGTTTATAAAATGCTAAAGTACAAATCTAATAAATGGGTCAGAATATGCTACATTATTTCGGCTTGCTTGGCATTTCTTGCAGTTGCTATTTATTGTCTTATTTTCTTTAAAATATTTAGCTTTGTGAGCGCTAATGGACGTGATTATACCGGAGATATATGTTTATTTGTGCTGTGGCCGTCATTTATAGTATCTTTTGTTTTAGGTAGTATACCGATTGGACATTATTGCGATATTGTTGATCAAAATAATAAAAATATCAGCATATCTTCAGATTGATATGTAAAAATCCAGACGAAAACTTAATAGTTTCACCGCATTGGTTATGAAAATTCATTTCCAATGCGGCTTTTATTTTAATCATGCACCCATTGTCAGGGATTAATATAATATGTTTGCCTATGAAAAGTATGTAAAATTCAAAAGAAAAGATTTTATAGTGAATAACAAAATAAAGAATTATTTTACAACTACGATGAAACAAATGTCTACGAGAAAAATATTATCCTCACTTCCCATCGGTGAAGTTGCTTGACGAAGCTAAGGAAATTGCATAGACCACTCGCGATAACGAAAAGTTTTCGTTTGTACTTCAATATGATTCTGACCTGAAAGAATTCGTACTGTCTATTCTCGAAACAGTAGGTGCCATTGTGGAAAACGATGACGGTCACGTTCTTGCTACGATGATTAATATGACACAGCTTGCGTTTGTTAAGTAGCTTGAGTGTGATAAATGAGTGGAAACCGATGAAGGTATCAATCCGTTTCTTGATGAAAAACGGTCAAGATTGCTCATATTCAGCTGAAACGGCAGTAAAATGAGGCTTTTGACGATGAGGTACAGGCGATTTTAACCGATATCAATCCAGAAACTCTTGAGATGAAGATTGATATTATCATCTCCCTTGTCATAGATGTTAATCTTGAAGCTGTTGCATCTGTTATCGCAACAGTGAAAGAGTCGATGTGTGCTTATAATTATATTCTTTTTTTCGAAATGTCAATAGAATTTACTCATTTGTATGTGTAATAACGGACGATATTACAATCACAGTTGTAGATGAAGAATACTCCGCACCTCAAAAAGAAGTGCGGAGACTCGAACTTTGTGCCTCCTGGTCCCAAACGCAGGTCTGTCCCTACTTTCTACTGCTTTCGCATCATTTCTAATGCGTTCTAATTATTTTTAAGCCCTCTCCTGACCTCTCGTGCCCACTGTTTCCGTGTACTCCGTGCGTGGAAGTGGGATAAACTGTGGTCAACAAAAAGCTCCACCGAAACGATGAAAAAAATCTCGGGGGAGCTTTGCCGTCTGTATGTTAACTCTGAATCAGAGGTTTGTCAAGTCCTTTTGAGATTGTTAGGCCCGTTAATCATTCGTCATCGGGAAGATAATTATATACGTTATTAACCGCTTCCAAATATAATACAAATGACCGTTTGTTGATGTCTTTGTTAGCGTTTTTGAGCTTGATATACTCGTCTCTTATCATATTCCATCCATTTTCATACGAGAGAATTATTTCAATCTTTTCGTCTATATCATCGCTACAAATACGTTGCTCAAATGAATAACGGTTTTGTCTTTTCCAATTTTTAAGATAGTAGTAGCCGTTGAAATCATCATCCTCGGAATAGTAGATGATCGCAAAGTCACAACTGTGCGGAATACAAGCGTTGTTTCGATCAATAACTTTGATTGTTATAGCAGAGGTTGAATCTTTTGGATTAGAATATTTGGTGCCTTTCAACGCAAACTTTAAAGCTTCAGTAAACTGATTTTTTATTACATCAGCCTTCCAATGGTAACCTTCCCCGGGATGTGGGATGATAAAATTATAATCAAAGTCAAACCCTTGGTTTCCGCCTTTTATGCGCGTAACCAAATGTCTGCTTCCGCTTCCAATCAACTTATGCTGAAACGTAAGATCGTGTTCTTTTCTCATGTAGTAATGAACTTTTCGAATAATCTCTTCGAGTTCCAGGCGGACTGGTTGATATTCACTTCTTTTTACGTATTCGTACATATCTTTCTCCTTTTTCTCCCCAACCCGTCCAAATAGCATTGCTTGCTAAATCGTTATAGTATACTCCAAAATTTTCATTTGTCAAGATGTATTTTAATAATAACATAAAATTGTCGAAAATACAAGTGAAGTTCAACGATTGCCCTGCAGTAGACAAAGAAAAGGCAACAACGCGTTGCTTGAAACTTGCGTTAAAATTTGCTATAATGAAAGCACAGTAATCAAAGGCGGTAATCGTATGGAAACCAAAGATATTATCCTTGAACTCAGAACAAAGCACGGACTTTCCCAGGAGGAGCTTGCCGAAAAGGTATTCGTCACCCGTCAAGCGGTCAGCCGTTGGGAGAACGGTGAAACGATCCCCAACACCGAAACGCTCAAACTCCTCTCCAAGTTGTTTGACGTGTCCATCAATACGCTTCTCGGCTCACCGAGAGAGCTGATCTGCCAATGCTGCGGTATGAAGCTTTCGGACACCGACATCAGCCGCGAAAAAGACGGTACGTTCAATGAGCATTACTGCGGATGGTGCTACGCCGACGGCGATTTTACCATGGACTTTTGGAAGCAGTATATCAACCTCGGCGGCAAGGAAAAGTTTGAGGAATTCAAGAAGC
>JAZKZC010000152.1:0-15920 GCA_045612465.1 Eubacteriales bacterium | reverse complement strand
TTGGCTCACAGAACGACATGGCTACGATCCGACTTCCGTTTTCGGCACGGTCGGGCTTCCCGTGTACGTTACCGAAACGGTTTACCGTGAGTATAAATACGCAACCTGCACGCTGTCAAGGGAGCAGACAGAACAGCTTGCAAGAAAGGAATACCTCCAAAAGCTGAAGGAGGTAAGCCACGACGGGCAGGTGCTGTACCGCGATGTCAAAAAGACGTTTGATGATGAGAAGGTGAGTATATCCTGCACTCTCGGTATGATAACGAATGTCGCAAAAGAGGAAAAAATCGGTATTCTGACGGGATAAATCGCTCGGATAATTTGTATAAACCCTTGCATTTTATATTATAATATGCTATTATAAAATATAATCTTATATAAAGACGGGAAAAATATGCAGGAAAAAATAATTTTGACCGATACGGCAGAGCAAACGGCAAAGCTGTTCGGTGTGTGCGACGGTAATATTTCACGGATCGAGGAAGCATTCGGCGTGAGCGTTACCAACAGACAGACGGATAAAACGTGTGGAGATGCCGTTGTCATAAGAGGCGATGACAGAGGTGTTGAAAAGGCATCGTACGTTATTGAATACCTTTTACGTGTGTCAAGGCTCAATGACAATATAACGGAACAGAATGTCGACTATGCCATATCGATGACGAGCGACGGTAACGAGCGTGAGCTTGACAACCTTGATGACGACTGTATCTGCATCACCACGCGCGGTAAGCCGATAAAGGCGAAGACGGTCGGGCAGAAAAAATACGTTGAGGCGATAAAAAACAATACGGTCGTTATGGGTGTCGGCCCTGCGGGAACGGGTAAGACGTTCCTTGCCGTGGCTATGGCAACGAAGGCTCTGCGCGCAAAGGAGATAAACCGAATCATTTTAACGCGCCCCGCGGTTGAAGCGGGTGAAAAGCTCGGATTTCTGCCGGGCGACCTTCAGAATAAGATAGACCCGTATCTGCGCCCGCTTTACGACGCTATGTTTGAAATGCTCGGCGCGGAAGCGTACAATAAGTATCTTGAAAAGGGTACGATAGAAATTGCCCCTCTTGCGTATATGAGAGGACGCACGCTTGATGACTCGTTCATCATTCTTGACGAGGCGCAGAATACCACCCCCGAACAGATGAAAATGTTTTTGACGCGTCTCGGCTTCAATTCAAAGGCGATAGTCACGGGCGATATAACGCAGACAGACCTGCCGAGCGGTGCGAAAAGCGGACTTAAAGAGGCAATAAAAATACTTGACGGTGTGGAAGATATTGCCGTCCACCGTTTTACGGAAAAGGACGTCGTGCGCCATAAGCTCGTTCAGCGTATAATTCTCGCTTATGAAAAATACGAAAAGAGCAAGGCGGAGCATCAGAATAAAGGCAGTAAATACACGAGAGTGAAAAGGAAAGAACAATGAAAACCAAAATATTCATAGAAAACAGACAGAACAGACTCCCCGTAACGAAGGACCTTCGTCTTATAATGCGCGCCGCAATCGAGGCGACACTCATTTTTGAAGATATGTCGAAGCCTGCGGAGGTGTCTGTATCAATCGTCGGCGCTGACGAAATACGCGAGCTTAACAAAACGCACAGAAATATCGACAAGGAAACGGACGTGCTTTCGTTCCCGATGTATGACGGAGAATACGAGGAATTTGATATGTCCTCGGGCAGACTCAATCTCGGCGACATCGTTATCTGCGCCGAGGTGTGCGCAAAGCAGGCGCGTGAGCTTGAACATTCCGTAGGTGAGGAAATTGCATTTTTGTGCATACATTCAACGCTCCACCTGCTCGGATACGACCACGAAACGTCCGAGGAGGACGAGGAAGATATGTTCGCGCGTCAGAGAGTTATCAAAGAGTATTTGTTTGGTTAATTGAGGAGAAAAATGAAAAAATCAGGATTTATAACGATAATAGGAAAGCCGAACGTCGGCAAATCAACGCTTCTGAATACGCTTCTGGGCGAAAAAATTGCGATAGTTTCAAGCAAGCCCCAGACGACGAGAACGCGTATCACGGGCATACTTACAAAGGACGAAACGCAGTTCGTCTTTCTCGATACTCCCGGTGTGCATAAGGCAAAGACACGTCTGGGTGACATAATGGTTAAAAACGCGGTTGGCTCAATCACAGGCTCAAACTGCATTATATTTATGACAGAGGTCGGAAGAAGTCCCGACAAGACGGAGCTTATGCTCGTCGAAAAATTCAAAAAGCAGAAGATACCCGCAATACTCGTCATAAACAAGGTTGATGCGGCGAACAAGGAAAAGGTCGGTCAGGCTATTATCGAGTATTCGGCACTTATGGATTTTGCGGACGTTATACCGATTTCCGCGCTCAAGGCTGACGGTGTTGACATCGTTTTGTCGGCGGCTGAAAAGTTTATGACGGAGGAACGCTGGTTTTTCCCCGACGATATGATAACAGACCAGCCCGAAAGACAGATAGCCGCGGAGATAGTCAGAGAAAAGATACTCCGCACCCTTGACGACGAGATACCGCACGGCACGGCTGTCGTTATCGAGGAATTCAAGGAAACGAATTCGATGATACGCATACGCGCCGAGATATTCTGCGAAAAGGCATCGCATAAGGGTATCATCATCGGTAAAAACGGTGCGTCGCTTAAAAAGATAGGCACGTATGCAAGAGAGGATATGGAAAGATTTTTCGGTGTCCCCGTGTTTATCGACCTTTGGGTAAAGGTCAAGGAAAATTGGCGCGACAGCGTTGCGGCGGCTAAAAACTTCGGCTTCCGCGAGGAATAATTTGTGATAACTACATTTTCGGGCGTTGTCATACGGTGCTGTAACAGCGGCGAAAGTGACAGAATAATCACCGTTTTGTGCGCTGAATACGGAAAGGTGTCTGTTCTTGCCAAGGGCGCAAGAAAGACAGGCAGTAAATTTATGTCATCGACGTCGCTTTACTGCTATGCTTCGTTTACGGTGAAAAAGGAAGAAAAGCTATCGTTTTTGCGCGAGGCGGAGCTTATTGCCAGCTTTTTTGACCTGCGTGCGTCGCTCCCGGCGATGTCGCTTGCAGGTTATGCGTGCGCTGTGTGCGACGATGTTGCGACCGAGGACGAGGGCGGAATCCTGATGCGCGTGCTTCTGAATACGCTTTTTGCTTTGTCAGAGGGCAAAAAAGACGTACGCATAATAAAAGCGTCGTTTGAAATGACGGTGTCGTGTATCTGCGGATTTTTACCCGATCTTTCCGCATGCGGTGTATGCGGAGGCGATATTTCGGGTGATTCGTATCTCGATGTTATGAACGGCATCGTTATCTGCTCGGAATGCAAGGATAAGCTGAATACCGAAAAGACGGTGAATGACGGGGCGGCATCCGTCATATGTCCGATAACGCCGACGGTGCTGACTGCGCTGTGCTATATAATAAATGCCGACGTCAAAAGGATATTTTCGTTTTCCGTCGGGGAAGAAGATATGCCGATACTTGAATCGGCGTGTGAAAAATATCTGCTTCACCACCTGGAAAGAGGTTTTGATGCACTTGAATTTTACAAGAGTGTAAAGGAGGTTTAAGGTGCAGGCTGTTCTACAGAACAACGAAAGATTTTTAAAAGCGTATACTACGCTTGAATTCGATAAAATAAGAAAAAGACTTGCCGACTGTGCCCGCACTTCCGGCGCAAAGGAGATTTGTCTTGAGCTTGAGGCAACGTACAGCCGTGAGAAAATTTCTCACCTGCAGAGCGAAACGACGGACGCAAGGCGCCTTATAACGTACAAGGGCACGCCGTCATTCGGAAGCATAAAGGATATTTCAGAGCAGGTCAGCCGTGCCGAAAAGGGCGCGCTTTTAACACCCAAGGAACTGCTTGAAATTGCGAATATTCTCCGCACTTGCCGAGGTCTTATCGATTATTTCAAGACAGACAGGAATTTCGACACGGTGCTGGATGAGGTGTTCGGCAGGCTCATTCCGAATAAATTTCTTGAGGATAAAATAACGAGGGCGATTGTCAGCGAGGAAACGATTTCCGACGACGCAAGCCCGAATCTTGCAACTATCAGACGTAAGATGAGAGGCTCGAACAGCCGAATACGCGAGGTGCTTCAGAAATATATCACCTCACCGTCTTACTCGAAATATCTGCAGGAAAATATAATCACGCTCCGTTCGGGAAGATACGTTATTCCTATAAAGAGCGAGTACAGAAACGAAATAAAAGGTCTCGTCCACGACACGTCCTCGACGGGTTCAACGCTGTTTGTTGAGCCGATGGCGGTCGTTGAAATAAACAACGAGCTTCGTGTGCTTGAAAAGGAAGAAGCGGCTGAAATAGAGAAGATACTCTATGAGCTTTCGGCTGACACCGCCGCTTATTCGGAAGCTTTGAGGCTTGATTACCACAATATAACGTACCTTGCCGCCGTGTTTGCAAGAGGACAGCTCTCTGTCGAAATGGACGGTGTTTGTCCGAAATTACTCGGTGAAAGGCGCGTTGACTTAAAAAAAGCACGGCACCCCCTTTTGGACAAAGCAACGGCTGTGCCGATAAACATAAGGCTCGGCGGTGAGTTTGATTCGCTCATCATCACGGGCCCCAACACGGGCGGTAAAACGGTCAGCCTCAAAACGCTCGGTTTGTTTGCGCTGATGCATCAGTCGGGCCTTCACATTCCTGCCGATGAAAAGAGCGAAATGTGTGTTTTCGGCGACATTCTTGCCGATATAGGCGATGAACAGAGTATTGAGCAGTCGCTTTCAACGTTTTCTTCACATATGACGAATATCGTGAATATTATGAACCGAGTCGATTCGGAATGTCTTGTGCTGTTTGATGAGCTTGGCGCAGGTACCGACCCCGTTGAGGGTGCGGCGCTTGCAATTTCCGTCATCGAAGCCGTAAGACGTGCGGGCGCTTTGTGCGCATCGACGACACACTATGCGGAGCTTAAAGCATTTGCCATCGATACCGACGGTGTTTGCAACGCTTCGTGCGAATTCGACGTTGAAACGCTCCGTCCGACGTATAAGCTCATTATAGGTACGCCGGGACGGTCAAACGCATTTGCGATCGCTTCAAAATTGGGACTTTCAGATGAGATAATAGAACGTGCGAAACGCTCTGTCAACTCCGAGAACCGCAGGTTTGAGGAGGTCATAACGAAGCTTGATTCCGAGCGTGCCGAAATGGAACGGCTCCGCGAGGAAACCGAACGTATGAAAGCTGAATTTGAAGCGTATAAGCTGAAATCGGAGGCGGAAATCGAGAAAAGACTTAACGACTCCGAGCGTGAGCTTGAACGCGCAAGAACGCAGGCACGCGGAATGGTCAACTCAGCCAAGGCATCGAGCGATTTTATTTTCGCACAGCTTGCGGACGTTCAGAAGCATAAAGAAAAAGCTGATCTCGGCGAAAAGCTGAAGGCGGCGCGCGATGCTGTCAGACGTGAGCTTCGCGACAGCTCCGATAAATACGACCCGATAATCGAGGAAAAGTTTGACGACGATTACGTTTTGCCCCGCCCACTGAAGGTTGGCGACGAGGTAATCGTGACAACGCTCGGTCAGGTAGGAACGGTAAAGACTCTGCCCGATAAAAACGGCAACCTTACCGTAAGCGTCGGTATAATCTCGACGCGCGTCAGCGTTGACGTTTTAAGACTCAACGAAAAGAAAAAAACGTCACAGCAAAAGGTGAAAGCACCGAAACCCTCGGAATACAGCAGTGTCGTGCGCCAAAGCATAAAGCCCGAAATCGACGTGCGCGGCTTTACGGGGGACGATGCGTGGTTTGCCGTTGACAAGTATTTTGACGAGGCGCAGCTCGCGGGATTTTCAACCGTCACCGTCATACACGGAAAGGGCACGGGAGCGCTCCGTGCCGCGCTTACACAGTATTTCCGTTCGGATAAACGTATAAAATCGTTCCGTTCGGGAGTGTACGGCGAAGGTGACAGCGGTGTTACCGTAGTTGAATTTAAATAATTGTGCAAAATGCACAAAAAATCCACATAAATCAACACCATTTTTTATATATAAGTTTTGATTTAATACTTTTAATTTTAATATATATTTGGTATAATACGCTTGGGATGAACTGTCATCCTGAATCAAAGATACTTTTACGGCGGAAAGCCGGGAAACGGACGCATTTTTACACTATGGCACTCAGCAATTACTACGATGAAATTGATACGATAATCAACTCTATGTCGGAATACCTCGGCTTGTCGGAGGATGATTACGACGATATGTCTGATTTTGACGACGATAGTTACATCGACGAACCCTGCTGTACTTATTCGGATATTGATACGTGCAGCAACATCCTTGAAAATTATATAGGAAACCTTACTACGTTATCAAAGGACCCTGATGATGGGCGTATAATGGCGCTTGTCGAAAAAACGGTCAGGAAGCTCAACAAGCTCAACGAAAAGTGCGAATATGAGCTTATTGATCCCGTTCTGGGCGATGATATATGTGAATTCATTCACAACTCTGCCGTTGAGGCAGGTCTTGAAGAACACGGAGAAAACGTTGCCGACGAGTGGCGTGATTTCTGATTCTGACATTATTCGATAGCTTTTTTACAAAATAAAACCGACTGTCTGCCCGACGACGGACAGTAACGGACACAAAAAATTCGCTCGTCGGAGAAACGGAAGAAAAATGGCTGAATTAAAAATGTTGGCGATAGACCTCGGCGCATCGAGCGGCCGCGGTATTATCGGAAAATTTGACGGTGAAAAGCTCACACTTGAGGAAAACCACCGCTTTGCAAGTGAGCCTGTAACTATCGCAGGTTCATTCAACTGGGATATTCTTCGTATATTCCACGAGATCAAGCAGGCAATAAACAAGTGCGCACTTTCCGATGACAAGGATATCAAGAGCATCGGTATCGACACTTGGGGCGTTGACTACGGTCTGCTTGACAAGCACGGCAAGCTCCTTACAAATCCCGTTCACTACAGAGATGACCGTACGATCGGCGCACAGGAAGAAGCGTTCAAGGTGTTCGGTAAGAAGGACATCTACGACATCACGGGTATCCAGTTTATGAATTTCAACACGCTGTTCCAGCTTTTCGTTGAAATGAGAGATAACCCCGAACTTCTGGCGGCGGCTGACAAGCTTCTGTTCATCCCCGACCTTCTCAACTACTTCCTGACGGGCGTAAAGCAGACAGAATACACTATCGCATCCACAGGTCAGCTCCTTGATGCTAAAACACGTGACTGGTCAAAGACACTTTTCGACAAGTTCGGTATTCCCTCACGTCTTTTCACAGACATAAAGATGCCCGGCTCCGTTGTCGGCCCGCTCCTTCCCTCGCTTAAGGAAGAACTCGGCGACATCAACGCAAACGTGATCAACGTTGCGGCTCACGACACGGCAAGTGCTGTTGTTGCTGTTCCCGCAAAGGGCGAAGACTTCGTATACATATCCAGCGGTACGTGGTCGCTTATGGGTACTGAAATCAAGGAACCCATCATCACAAATGATTCTTACGCTTACGACTTCACAAATGAAGGCGGCTACGGCAGAACGATCAGATTCTTGAAGAACATCATGGGTCTTTGGATCGAGCAGGAATCCCGCCGTCAGTGGATCAGAGAAGGCAAGAAGTACACATTTGATGAGCTTTCAAATATGGCAATGGCATCCGCGCCCTGCCGCAGCCTTATCAATCCCGACGCTCCCGACTTCGTTGCACCCGGTAACATTCCCAAGAGAATTCAGGAATACTGCGCAAGAACAGGCCAGCCCGTTCCCGAAACAGTCGGCGAAATCATCCGTACTATATTTGATTCACTTGCACTTCGTTACAGATGGGCTGTTGAAGCTATCGACGATATGAAGGGCAAGAAGACACCGTTCATCAACATCGTTGGCGGCGGTACAAAGGAAGGTCCTTTGTGTCAGTTCTGCGCTGACGCTTGCAACCGTCCCGTATACGCAGGCCCCGTTGAAGCAACGGCTATCGGTAACATCACAGTTCAGGCTATTGCCGCAGGCGCTATCAAGGATATGGCTGAAGCGCGCCACGTTATCCGTAACAGCTTCGAGATCAAGCACTACGAGCCCAAGGCTGAAAGCACAGCGATCTTCGACGAAGCATACGAAAGATTCAAGAAACTTATTTAATCAGTAAATAAATTTAAAGGAGAAACATAAAATGTCCGTAAAGCAAGCTTATGAAATAGCAAAAGAAGCATATGCCAAGCTCGGTATTGACACCGACAAGGTAATCAAAGAAGTTGCTGAAATTCCCGTATCTATCCACTGCTGGCAGGGTGACGACGTAAGAGGATTTGAAAATCCCGAAGGCGACCTCACAGGCGGTATCCAGACAACGGGTAACTACCCCGGCCGCGCACGCTCCATTGACGAGCTCAAGGCTGATATCGAAAAGATATTCACACTTATCCCCGGTACAAAGAGACTTAACCTCCACGCTATCTATCTTGATAACCTCGGCGGTAAGGTTGAAAGAAACGCTATCGAGCCCAAGCACTTCGAAACTTGGATCGATTTCGCAAAGAAGAACAAGATCGCTCTTGACTTCAACCCCACTTGCTTCTCACACCCCAATATGAAGGACGGTCTTACACTTTCATCTCCCGATGACAGCGTAAGAGAATACTGGGTTGAGCACTGCATCGCATCCAGAAAGATCGCTGAGTACTTCGGTAAGGAACTCGGCACAATGTGCTATACAAACTTCTGGGTACCCGACGGTTACAAGGATATTCCCGTTGACAGATTTGCCGCAAGAGCAAGACTCAAGGATTCTTACGACAAGATATTCGTAGGCGAAGATACAAGATACAACCTCAGCGGTGTTGAAAGTAAGGTATTCGGTATCGGCGCTGAGTCCTGCACGATAGGCTCACACGAGTTCTATATGGCATACGCTATGGCTAACAACAAGATGCTTACACTTGATGCAGGCCACTACCATCCCACGGAAGTTATCTCCGACAAGATCTCCTCCGCAATGCTTTATATGAGCGACGTACTTCTCCACGTTTCCCGTCCTGTAAGATGGGATAGTGACCACGTTGTTATCTTTGACGACGAGCTCAAGGCTATCGCTCAGGAAATCGTAAGAGGCGGCTTTGAAAAGAGAGTACATATTGGTCTTGACTTCTTCGATGCTTCCATCAACCGTATCGCAGCTTGGACTATCGGTACAAGAAATATGCAGAAGGCGCTTCTGTTCGCTAAGCTCGAACCCACGGATATGCTCAGAAAGGCTGAATGGGAAGGCGATTTCACAACACGTCTTGCTATGCTTGAAGAGCTTAAGTCATATCCTTTCGCAGCTGTTTGGGATTACTACTGCGAAACACAGGGCGTTCCTGTAAAGGAAGCTTGGCTTGCTGAAGTTAAGAACTACGAAAAGACAGTTCTTTCCGCAAGATAATTTATAATTTGACCTGCGTACGACATCATACGAAACTCGGTGATGCCGTACGTGGGTTTTGTTCGTGAGTACCCTATTCATTCGTTATAATAAGGAATTTATAAATACATATATTATATGAATAAGATAACAAAAAGAATTTTATCATCTTTCTTGTGTTGCGCGCTGTTGCTTTCATTAACAGCTTGCTCAGGTGACGGAGAAACAACGGATGCGGTGTCATCTGCCGACGCTGCGACTGAAGCTGCGACAGATGCCGAAACGCTTCCGCCCGAGGAAACTGACGGTGTCGTGACTGTGCTTGCCGCAGGTGACAACCTCGTACATGAGGCTGTTTACAAGGATGCCCTTGCAAGAGGACGCAAAAACCCCGACAAGGTAAAAAGGGGAGAATATTACTTCGCGCCGATGTATGATGACGTAAAGGACGTTATCGCATCTGCTGACCTTGCCATCATCAATCAGGAATCACAGATATGCGGCGAGGGATACGAGGCATCGGGATACCCTGCGTTCTGCACACCTGTTGAAATGGGCAAGACGCTTATGGACCTCGGCTTCAATGCTATTGTCACGGCAAACAACCATATGCTTGATATGGACGACGAGGGACTTGTCGGAACATACAACTATTGGAAAGATAAGCCCGTAATACAGGTCGGCATTGACCTTTCTTCAGAAGAAGGAATGGATATTGCCGTTTTTGAAAAAGAAGGCATCAAAATTGCGCTTCTCGCCTATACGGATGTTCTGAACGGCTCGACTTCACAAAGCGATTACGCGGGATATACGTATTACAACTCCCACGTTGCGGAAAAGCAGATAAAAAAGGCGAAAGAAGTAGCCGATATTGTTATCGTTTCGATGCATTGGGGCGAGGAAAACACGTTTGATGTCAACAGCAGTCAGAAATCAATAGCAAAGCATCTCACAAGATGCGGCGTTGACGTTATCCTCGGTCATCACCCGCACGTTGTTCAGTCTGTTGAATGGATAGAAGCGGGCGGAAACAAAACGCTCTGCGTTTACTCCCTCGGAAATTTCCTTTCCACGATGACGGGCTCGTACAATATGGTCGGAATGATGTTCGGTTTTGACGTTGTTTCGGAAAACGGCGACGTTTACGTAACGAACGTAAAGGTAATTCCCACGGTAACTTATTATACAAAGAGCCGTGACGGTGTATGTGTGTACCTTATGGAAAACTATACGCGTTTCCTTTCGGTAAACCACGGCTGTAACAATCCGAGCGACGAAGAAACGTTCAGATCGTATATCACGGACAATATAGACGAGGAATTTTTACCCGATTATCTTAAATAACCGAGATAAATAAAATGAAAAAGAATTTTACCAAAGTTATTTCACTTTTTATGTGCCTTGCGTTTCTTGGCACGGCGGTCGCGTGTTCTTCCACGGAAGTGGGAACCGACGTTACCTCCGACACCGTGACTGACGGCGAAAGCACGCAGAAACCCGCAACCGACACGGCGGCGGATGATACGGCGGAAAGCGCGGAAGGTACTGAAACGTTGCCCTCCGAAGATGAGGATGACGGTATCATTTCCGTCATCGCCGCAGGAGATAACCTTGCGCACGAGGCTGTTTTCACGTTTGCAAAAACACTTGCAAGCAAAAAAGACGGTTACGGCAAGGACTATTACTTTGACTCTATGTACGATGACGTAAGGGATGTTGTGAAAGCGGCTGACCTTGCAATCATAAATCAGGAGCCGCAGGTGCGCACAAATACCGCCCCGTCGGGTTATCCCCGATTTGCTTCCCCCGTGGAGCTCGGTCAGGCGGTTATGGATGCAGGTTTTAACGTAATAGTTACGGCAAACAATCATATGCTCGACAAAAACGACGACGGCATCGTTGACACGGTCAACTATTGGAAAGATAAGCCCGTAATACAAGTGGGCGCGGACCTTTCCGAGAATGACGGGATGGACATCGCCGTGTTTGAGCAGGACGGATTTAAAATTGCGCTTTTAGCTTACACAGACGTTATAAACGGTGCGCCGTCGTCTGTAAATAACAGCGATTACGCAAAATACACTTATTACAATGAAAAAACAGCAAAGAAACAGATAGAAGCCGCAGGTGAAATTGCCGACTTCGTTATCGTTTCGATGCACTGGGGCGATGAGGATGAATTTGATGCCGATTCCTCCCAGAAAAAAATAGCTGAAAAGCTTGCAGAGTACGGCGCCGATGCCATAATCGGCCACCATCCGCACGTCGTGCAGACTATCGAATGGATAGAAACGGAAAACGGAAAAACGCTTTGCGTTTATTCGCTCGGTAATTTTCTGTCAACGATGCTGTACGCAAGAAATATGGTGGGAATGATGGTGTCATTTGACATTGTTACAAATGACGGTGAGCCGTATATCAAAAACGTAAAGGTTATACCGACCGTCACACACTATTCACCTGCGCCAAGCGGCAAGGGACTTGAGCAAAGAGGCGATGTTGCGGTGTACCTTATGGAAAATTATACAGACGAAATGGCAAAATCACACGGCTGCAATGAAAATGAATCGAAGACGGTAACACTTGATAAGTTGAAGTCTTACATAACAGACAATGTGCCGACAGAATATCTGCCTGAATTTTTAAAGTAAGAGGTTTAACTTATGTCATTGCTTTTTGATGAAATAATGCAGCAGCCGAATGTGCTTGACGGCATTAAAAGAAAAAACAAAGAAAAATTTGTACAGATAGCTGATGAGTTCAGAAATCTTGCGCTTGACAGCATATATTTTGTCGCAAGAGGAACGAGCGACCACGCGTGTATATACGCACAGTATCTGTTTGCAATATGCGGAGGTATTCCGTGCACGCTCGGTACTCCGAGTGCGGTGTCAAAGTACGGCGCCGAAATAAAGTTTTCAAACACAGCGGTCATCGGTGTATCGCAGTCGGGCAAGGCGGAGGACGTTTTAAGCGTTATCCGTCAGGCGAACGCGCAGGGTAAGCTCACCGTGGCTGTAACCAATGATGAAAACTCACCTTTGGCAAAAGCGGCAAAATACCATCTGTTCTGCAATGCAGGCGATGAAAAAAGCATTGCGGCAACAAAAACATTTACAGCGCAGATGTATATTCTGGCACAGCTTTGCGCCGAAATAACGAAAAACGAAGCGTTGCCCGCGCTTCTTGACAAGGTTCCGCTTGCGCTCAGCTCGATGCTTTCGTATATTCCCACATCCGTTGCGAAAATATGCGAAAGATACAGGTACCTTGACAGCGCGTTCGTGCTCGGACGCGGAATGACGTACCCTATCGCGCTTGAGGGTGCGCTGAAAATACTTGAAACGAACAAGATTCGTATGAAGGGCAATGCCATCAGTGATTTCTATCACGGACCGCTTGCACAGGTTGAGGAAGATTCTCTTGTCATCGTCCTTGCCGCTGAGGGGCCCGTGTACGACGATTCACTTGCCATGATAACTAGACTGCACGAGCTCGGCGCAGAAGTGCTCGTGATAACGGACAACGAAAGACTTGCCGAGAAAGAGAGATTTTCGGTGAAAGTTCCGAATCTCGGAAGCGACCTTGTTGCGCCGTTCTTTATAGCACCCGTTATGCAGCTTTTTGCGTGCTGTCTGGCGGATGTAAAGGGAATAGACCCGAACAGCTCTGCTGTTCTTAAAAAGATAACGATTACCAAATAACTGAAAGCGAGGAAAACGGAAATGAGTGAATTACCTTACGGAGATCTGCAAATAATAGGAATGCGCGGATGCGAGGATTTTACAAAGCAGGTTGATAAGTATGTGTGTGAATGGAGAGGACACGAAACTGAATCGTACAGCATCGAGGCAGTATGTCCCCGTTTCGGAACAGGCGAAGCAAAAGCCATACTTCACGAATCACAGAGAGGCAAGGACGTATATATTATTTGTGACTGCTTCAACTATGGTGTGGAGTACAAAATGTACGGCAAGCCCGTTCCTATGTCGCCCGACGATCATTTTTCCGATCTGAAAAGAATAATCGGAGCTATTGAGGGAAAGGGCCGCAGAATTTCCGTAATTATGCCTATGCTCTACGAGGGCAGACAGCATAAGCGTTCTGCAAGAGAATCTCTTGACTGCGCTATCGCGCTTCAGGAAATGGTAAATATGGGTGTTTCGAACATCATCACGTTTGATGCTCACGACCCCCGTGTTCAGAATGCTGTTCCGCTCAGCGGATTTGACAGCGTTCAGCCTACGTATCAGATGATAAAGGCATTCGTTAAGAACATTCCCGATGCTTCTCTTGAAGCCGGAAATACGATGATAATTTCCCCCGACGAGGGAGGAATGAGCAGATGTATGTACTACTCATCCGTCCTCGGCCTTGAACTCGGTATGTTCTACAAGAGAAGAAACTACACCGTCATCGTTGACGGAAGAAACCCCATCGAGGCTCACGAATTCCTCGGAAACGACGTAACGGGTAAAGACGTTATCATCGTTGACGATATGATCTCCTCGGGTGAATCTGTTATCGATATTGCATATAAGCTCAAAGAAAAAGGAGCAAAGCGTATATTCGTATTCGTTTCGTTCGGTCTTTTCTGCAACGGACTTGAAAAATTCGACAAGGCGTACGAAGACGGTTACATTCACAAGATATTCACTACAAACCTCATTTACCGCACACCTGAGCTTCTGGCTCGTCCTTGGTATCAGGAGGTAAATATGTGCAAGTATGTTGCTTATATCATCGACACGCTCAACCGTGATATGACGATAAGCGAACTGCTTAACCCCGTAACGAGAATACATAATCTTATGGCGAGGGTAAAAAATAACTAAAAGGGAGAAAAAACAGTGGCACAGAAAGCTGTTCTCGAAGGAAAGTATCTGATGTATAAGGGCAAGCCTCTTGTTCGTGAGAAAAATGCCATCTGCTACGGCAGTATGGAAGATAAATATGTACTTTTCCTTATAATACTTACAAATAAAAAGATAGATGGCGCTGAAGTGCCTGACAGAGTTATCGTTCAGGTCATCAGTACTGATCCTGCAGCTCCGGCTGACAAAAAGCTTTACAGACAGGGCGAAAAGCAGGGACTCTACGATGCGTTCGATATAGGACTCATCTGGCTCGAAAGAGCAAACGCTGAATAATTTAAAAATACGGTACCCGGCGAAAGCAGGGTACCGTATTTTTAAGTTGTTTTTTATCGTAGGAACGTTTTAAAGTGAATGTTTTTTTTTGGTAAAAAAAAACGGTATTTTTTATTATTTATTGCTATTGTGCATTATATACAAAATTCATTATCAAAAATATACACACAGCTTGTCCGTGTACCACTATCAAAGTTATTAAATTATATTTATCGATATATAAAAAGCATTAAAAGAAATATATAAAGTTACGTATTTTTTAATTGTGTGATGATTTTTGTTGTTTTTGTGTATATTTTCGAGATAAAAAAAGCAAAAGCGCGAACTCAAAACGGAATTTTTTTTTATCAATAGTATTGACAAATAAAAAATCGTTTGATATAATTACGGTAGCATAAGCTAAAAAAATATTAAAAAGGAGGAAAATCAAAATGAAAAAGCTTATCTCAATCCTTTTGGCGTTGACATTTGTTGTTTCTGCTATGGCTTTTACAGCTTCTGCGGCAGGTGAATATTACATATTCTCCTTCGATGCAGGTCTTGTAAACAGTTCAGGTCTTTGCGGCTCGCTGTATAATACTACTTGCCTCACAGGCACATATCAGTTAACACCCAATGACGACTCATTGGATATCAGAGCGTGGGCAGTTGCCGCTACAGGCATCAAGGAAGTTAAGTATAACTTCAATGATACTGAGTGGGTAGTTCTTCCCGAAACAGCATTCGCTGCTCGTGATGACATCTACAATGCTGCAACAGGCACATACGGTTTGGCTGTTATCGGTCAGAACGTAACAGTTGCTCCCCTCACACCTGAATTCTCTATCAGCATTCCTACATCCGAACTCGGACTTGTTTTGGATTCCACATACATGTTCCAGGTTATGATCGTAACAAATGCTGGTGAGGAAATTCTCATCGCGGACTTGACAGTTCCTTATGTTGAGTATTCTGTAAGCACAGAACCCCAGAGCTGGAGAACACGTGGCAACTGTCATGTATCACTTGACGGTGTAAGTGCTTTACTTGCTGGAGCAAATGCTAACGCAAATGTTTCCACATCCAAGGTTACTTACAATCCCGGTAGGGTTGACACGATCAACTTCTTTGGTTGGATCTCTGTTGACCAGGCGGCAGATTGGGCAACAGCTTTCGGTTACAGCGTAAATGACGGCGAAATCGTTTACGGTGACTACGATGCTGAAACAGGTAGCGATGTTATCAATGCAGGTCCTTACGACTACGACAGCCGTTTCGACATCTACGCTGATGTTACAGGCCTTGAACTCGGTACTCATACAGTTAAGTTCTACTGCCAGCTTTCAAACGGCGAGCAGATCATCATGAACACAGTAGCTGTTGAAGT
>JAZKZC010000151.1:0-1645 GCA_045612465.1 Eubacteriales bacterium | reverse complement strand
CTTTACGGCAATATGACGGGGCAGAGAATAAGACACCGCGCCTATCCAAAGCGGAATGTTCTCGTCCGTGTCGCAAATAACGATGGGCTTTTCCTTGTCGTCAGCCTTTAAAACCGCGTAAATGAGCTTTTTGTAAGCTTCAGTCCTGCCGTGTGAGCCGAGGAAGTTCATTACTCTGTTGACCGACACGGTCTGAGCGGGGAAAAATTCCGTTTCGTCTATATAATCCGTTCCGCTGTCGAATGTAACGCTTTCCTGCGTAACGTTGCTTATGAAGGACGCCGAACCGATGTATTCGCAGGGAAGTGATTCGCTGTCCTTGCAAATAACGGTATGTGTGATGCTGTTATCAGTGTGCACGCCCTCGGAAGTATATACGTCGTTTTTCGGCGTTCTTTTCGTGAATACCGCTGTCTTGCCTCTGTACTCATAAGAGTAAACATCGCGCTTTATACGCCCTGGCGCACAAGTGTATTCCCTGAAGTCACCGTGGGGGAAATTGCGGCTCTTGCTCAAAATGCCGTATCCCGTCGCACCGTCGAATCCGCTTTGCTTTACGGTCGAAATTATATGCTCAAATTTCATTAAGAACTCCTTTCAAGCGTTGAATTTTCATAATATATATTTTCAGACAAAATATTATACATCAATATATGAAAAAAATCAACACTTTTTTGCAAATAAAACGAAACGATGTGTGTATTGTTATTTAAATTAAATTTACATCTAACAGTTTTCTTTGTGTTTTTATGATGTTATAATATGGAGTGATTTTATGCAAAATTTGTTTTTAAAAAAGATGAAATGAGGTGCTGTATTATGCCCGAACAGAATACAAATGCAGGCAAAGGCAAATTTATCGTGCTTGAGGGACTTGACGGCGCGGGTAAGACCACGCATTTAAGGCTCCTTGCAAAAGCACTTGAGGATAAAGGCAGACGCGTTTACGTAACGTGCGAGCCGACAAGCACGGTCACCGGCGGTCTTATAAGAGAAGCGCTCAGCGGTGCGACACCGAGATGCACTGAGGAGCTTGCCGCTTTGTTCCTTGCCGACAGAATAAACCACAACACAAACCCGATAAACGGAATAAAGCAATTCCTTGAAAGAGGTGTTGACGTTATTTCCGACAGATATTATTATTCGTCGTTTGCTTATCAGGGGCTTGATTCGGATATAGATTGGCTTCTTGACTGCAATCTCAATTGCCCCGCCATTCTCAAGCCCGACCTTTGCATATTCCTCGACCTTGACCCGAAGATATGCGCAGAGAGAATAAGCTCGACAAGACTTACGAAGGATATATTTGAAACAGAGGAAACGATAAGGAAGATAAGACAGAGATTTTCCGAAGTGTTCGAGAAAATATCCGACAGCGAAAACATTGCCGTTGTCAATGCCGACGGCACGTGTGAGGAAGTTTCCGAAAAGGTACTCAAAGCAGTAAATAAAATATTTTAACGATAGAAAGTGAATTTGGAAAAATGGATAAGAAAATTTTGCTTGTAATCATGGACGGTGTAGGATTTTCAAAGACGGGTGTCGGCGATGCCGTAACGCTTGCCAACACACCCACGCTTGATAAACTTCTTGCAGAGAAGCCCACGGCTCGCCTTAAGGCTCACGGTGAGGCTGTAGGTCTTCC
>JAZKZC010000150.1:0-14777 GCA_045612465.1 Eubacteriales bacterium | reverse complement strand
TCAGGCGCATCCGTTCCGTGACAACATATCGGCGGTAAATGCCGACCTTCTTGACGGTGTGGAAATATTCAATATGCACCCCGGTCACAATTCGAGGATAGGCCTTGCATCAAAATATGCACGCGAAAACGGAATATCCGTCACAACAGCGGGAACGGATTTTCATAACCCCGGACGTGACGGACTTTCAGCGCTTTTATGCCGTGAGCTTCCGAGCGGCTCATTTGCACTCGCTTCAATTTTAAAAAGCGGCGACTACTTACTCGAAATTGCTAAAAATAATATTATTATACCTTAATAGATAAAAAACGGTACGTTTTCGCGTACCGTTTTGTTTTACATATAATACTTGAGCGTTTCGTATATCCAATACTCGAATTCGGAATCAGGGCAGAGGTGTTCGTACTTTTTCATTTTTTTGTAAAGCGCAACACCGTCTGACGGGTCGTGCCAGATGTCGGTGAAAATGAAATCAAAATTTTCGCTCGGCGCTGTTTTTTCGGCATATTCAAATGCATCGCTTTTGACGATCTTGATTTTGCCGCCGCTCGGAAGCTGAGGGAGAATGTGTTTTGAGAACATTCTGATTATTTCATCTTCACGCTCAACGACCGTCACAGACGAAACCGCATCCTTTGCCGATGCCATAAATGCGAAATAACCGAGTCCGAGTCCGTACGTCAGCACCTTGCCGTGCGCTTTTTCTATCGGATCTTTCATCGTGTTTATTTCATTCGGCGTGACCGTCATCCATTCCCTGCCGTTTTCATACACCACGGGGTATGAAAAAGCAGTATCAAAAAATCCTATCTGCGGTATAACACGTCCGTCGGGCATATATTTGAAGTCATCGCAGACAAACATCTCGTAAGGTTTATACGAAGCCTCGCCAAATGACCACTTTTCGCCCCTTATTTTCGGAAACTTAACCGTTTTAAGGTAAAGATTATTTTTATATTCACCCTCGTCAAGCAGATGAACGGTGTCGAAAAAATAATTTTTATAAAGCTCGTGATGTATCGGTATTTTGTCAATGTCAAGCCCCGATGCCCTTGCTATTACCGCTGCGCAAATATCTCTTTCCGATATTTTTCCGTTCTGAGAGAGATCTTTTACAAATTCCTCCGTTATAAAATCGGGAACGTGATTCAATATATAGCTTAATTTTTCAAGCAAAAAGCTGTTATATCTGCGGTAAACATCCGAAGTCAGCACAGACTTACTCATATATCCTTTGCCCTTTCAAGACAAAGCTTCACCGTCTCAAACACACGGGCAAACGAATCTATATCCATCGCTTCCGCCGTTGTGTGAACATACTCCATCTGCGGGCCGATAGCGATAATATCCAGATTCGGAAGCGCCCCCGATATGATACCGCATTCAAGTCCTGCGTGGATAGCATTTACTTTTATATCACGTCCGCTGACAGCCTTGTACGCATCGGCATACAGCGTGCGCAGATGTGACTCTCGTCTGAATTTCCAACCGGGATATTCCTGACCTTTTTCAGCAGTAAATCCGAGTTTTGTTGCCGTTTGCTCATATTCCGCCCAGACAGCCTGTTTTTCTTCATCATCCTCGGAACGCACGGAATAGTAGAGCTTCGCCGTACCGTTCTCCACCCTCACAACACCGAGGTTGGACGATGTGCTGACAAGTCCTTCGACGTCCGACGACATTCTTATAACACCGCTTTTAAGCGACTGCGCAAGCGCCGAAAGCTCCTGTGTATCATCTGCTGACATCGCAGGTGTGCTTGCTTCTTTGCAAACGGTCACGTCAAATCCCTTATCCTCATCGGTAAGAGTTTTTGAAATTTCATTTTTAAATTCTTCAACCGTCTTTATAAGCGCATTTTCATCGCACTCGACGACAGCCGTTGCGTACTGCGTTATTGCATTTTCCTTGCTTCCGCCCTCAAAGGATGCCAAACGGACACCGAACGGAGCAAGCTTTGAAACGAGCCTGAAAATCAAAAGCGATGCATTTGCACGGTTTTTGTGTATATCAGCGCCCGAATGACCGCCTGCAAGACCGTTTACGGTTATCTTGAAGCAATTTTCCGCATATGACGTTTCATACTTTTTGACGAGCTTTGCGCGAAGTCCGCCCGCGCACGAGGCGAGAATCTCATCCTCCTCCTCGCCGTCAATGTTTATCATATATTCGGCATCGATAAGGCTGTAATCAAAACAGCTTGCACCGAAAAGTCCCGTTTCCTCCTCTGCGGTAAAAAGGCATTGGAGCTTAGGCAATTTGTAATCTCCCGCCAGAAGCGCAAGCATAATTGACACCGCCGCGCCGTCGTCGCCGCCGAGCGTCGTACCTCTTGCCTTTAATTTACCGCCATCAACGTATATGTCTATCGGGTCCTTTGTGAAATCGTGAGCTGATGTAAGCTCCTTTTCGCAGACCATATCCGTATGTCCCTGCAGGCAGAAGCACGGGGCATTTTCATATCCCTTTGACGCAGGCTTATTTATAAGCACGTTTCGTCCGTTGTCACGGAAATATTCAAGTCCGTGTTTTTTTGCAAACTCACAAAGATAGTCTGCAATTCTTTCTTCCTCGCCCGACGGACGGGGTATCTTTGATATTTCGTAAAAATATTCAAGATGTGTCATTATATTTATTCCTTTCGGTCAATCGTTGATTTTATAAACGTACGCTCTGCCTTTTTTGCCGATTCGCGTTATTGCTCCGCACTCGCAAAGCGTTTTTATGGCAGAGGATAAATTCATTCCGCAAAGTCCGCTGTGGCGTGCAAAATCCTTTGCGGTAAACTCCTCTGAAAGCTCGGACGGTAGCAGCTTTGAGTATTCACCATGCCGTACCGACATATGAGAAACGTAAGACGTAGGTACTCTGTCATATCTCACCGTTCTGCCTCGTCTTTTCGGGTTGTCGCATCTGTATTCCGTAATTTCAAGAAAACATATAAAAATTCTGAGATTCGGGTGTAACAGATGTTCTTTTATATAAAACAGCTCGGGCAGGATGTCACTTACCCGTCCTTTTTTAGGTGATTTTCTCGGTTTTGAAATCTCACCGCTGTTTTTATCTATTTTACATATACGCTTGATGTATGCCACGGGATAAACGACGTGCACTTTGTATTCTGGCAAAAATGCCGTGAGTTTATCTTTCAGATGTCTGAAATCCCGCGTTTGTATCTCGGTTATGACGTCGCCCTCAAGCACGTCTGCGATATAGCCGCCGACGGGGACTTCGTGGTATGCCATATCGGGGCATACAAAATATTTCAGCACCATATGAAGCGTACCCTCGCAAAGCGTACCGATATTGTATCTTTTATGCTCATCACCGAAATACACATCCTGCGCACGGGCAAAACGGACTTCATTTGCAAGCGTTACGTCATCTATCATTTGCAAATTCCTTTGTTGGTTCACCGAGATTTCTTTTTTTGATTTTACCACACATTTCATAAAAATTCAATGCTTAATTTCCCGAATTATTAAAACATTGTTGTTGATATAATAAAGCCTTTGTGATAAAATGATTTAAAATAATGTTTTTGGTGTTATTATGAATTTAGGAGAAAAAATAAAGTATTTCAGAATCAAGCAGGGTATGACGCAGTCACAGCTTGCAGGCACGTTCATAACGAGAAATATGCTTTCAAAGATTGAAAACGGCTCCGCTTCTCCCTCGCTCGCAACAATTGAATACATAACCGAAAGACTTTCCCTGCCCCACGGCTTTCTGATTTCGGGAAAGGATGACGCGCATCAGTACGAAAACGCGCAGATGCTTGAGATGTTGAAAAGTATGTATGCACACGGTGAGTATGAACAGCTCGTGCATAAATGCGAAAAAGATAAAGAGGCGGTATATTCCGATGAAATATCGTGTATGCTTGCAGACTGTTATCTGAAGCTCGGCATTGAAAAATACCGCTACGGCGATATGACGAGCGCTGAAAAGTATTTCTGCGCCTGCATCAGCCGATGCGACAAGACCGTATATAACACGGACAACCTGCGTAAGAACGCAAAGCTTTATATGAATTTAATAAACTTCTACTTTGGCAAATACGCAGGCGACTTTGCGGACTTTTCGGATGACTCGTTTTTCGGCAACGACTGCCTTTGCGAGTATCTTTACGTTTACTGTCTGAAGCTGATCGAGTCGGGCGGTGCGGAATACGCCCTTTCCGCCTCTGAGCTTCCGCTTTTTTCAAACGAATCGTATATGATGCACATTCACGCAAGATATGAAATGTCAAAGGGCAACACGCAGTCAGCAAAGGAAATTATGTCGGAAATTCTGAAAAGAGATTCCGAGGAGCATACCTGCCAGCTTCTTTACAACGTATATTCCGACCTTGAAGCGATATGCCGTTCGGGCGAGGACTACAAAAACGCATACAAATACGCAACCTTAAAGGGCGAGCTTTACTCCGTACTTATAGGGGCACAGTAAAAATACATTTAAATACTCTGTTATACTTGACATAACAGAGTATTTGTGTTAATATATACAAAATTAAATATCGTGGATAATGAGGAAAGTTCGGTGAAAATCCGTCGCAACCGCCATTGCCGTAAAGTCAGTTGAACTGCGAAGTCGGAATGCTCACCACGATGCGGCACCCGTTTTGGGTACATTTTTGGGTAAGGAAAAGTGCGGCCGATAACTGTCGGGGTATTTTTCCGGACAGCTTATTGTCGTGCTTTTGTCTATGACGAAAGCATTTTTTATTGGAGAATTTTATGCTGTATTCTAAAAACATCTGTATTTCTCTTTTGGTTGAAAAGCAAAAAGAAATAAATGCGTGCGGTATATCACGTTTCCCGAAAAAATCCGACTTCACAGACGAGCAGGTTCAGGCGATAAAGGCCTACCTTGGACCTTGGCCGAGAGCGCTCGAAAAAGCGGGGCTGAAAGAAGAAAGGAAGAAAAAAATATGAAAAGGGCTCTGGTTTTCACATTTATCATCGCTATGCTTTTAAGTATAGCATCATTCGCAGAAGAAAAAACTGTATTCGTAACGATTTCAAACGGCTCACCCGTGCTTGTGAACGAGCGCGTGGCTTTGTCCGACCTTGACGGTGACGGCAAAACGACCGTAAACGATGCACTTATCGCCGCACACGAGGACGGTCAGTACGGATATGCGGAAAGCGCGTACGGTCTCGGCATCACAAAGCTTTGGGGTGTCGAAAACGAAAGCGGTTACGGATATTACGTAAACAACGCTCCTTGTATGAGTCTTTCCGACGAAATAAAATCAGGCGACAGCGTATATGCCTACGTATATACTGATATGGTAACGTTTTCCGATACGTTTTGTTATTTCGACAAATCAAGCGTTTCAGCCGTTTCGGGAGGTAGTGTAACGCTCACGCTTACAAAAGCAGGCTACGATACAAATTGGAATTTCACCACGTCCCCTCTTGCGGACGCAGTGATAACGTTGAACGGCGAAAATACGCAGTACAAAACCGATGCAAACGGAAAAGTAACCGTAAAATTCGACAAAGTCGGTAATTTTACGATAAGCGCGGTTTGTGACGGTATGGTACTCGTTCCCCCTGTTTGCACGGCTGATGTCACAAGTGTTCCAGAAACATCCGACGTATTCGCCGTATGTGCTTTTGCGTTTCTTTTGTCCGCAGTAATTTTAAATAAAAAAATATGCGTAAGATAATTTCAATCCTGATAACAGCATCGCTGTTATCCCTCTGTGTCCTCGGCGGTATTATAACCGAGGACACAAATGATATAAAAGCCATACAGGAATTCGCAGATACGTATATGTGTGAAAACGCAGGTGTTTTATCGGAGTGGTTCGCGCTGGCGCTGTCGGATACCGAATGTGACTTTTCAAAATACGTTTCCTCGCTTGAGCAATATATTTCCGAAAATCCTCCATCGTCGGTCAGCGCCTTAAAATATGCTTTGGTATACCGCGCGCTCGGCGTTGAGAATGAATGCACAGCGCAAACGGCGCAGAATCTTACGGATGACGGCGGTGTTATGTATATAATATTCGCACTTCATCTGCTCAACAACGGGTTTGAAGCACCAAACGTTACAAAGGAAGCACTCACCCAAAAGCTCACAGATATGCAAAACGAGGACGGCGGATGGTCTGTTATAAAAGGAAATTCGGACGTTGACGCAACGGCGATGGCGCTTCAGGCACTTGCCGCTGACAAAGACACTCACTCTGACATCATCGAAAAAGCCGTGTCGTTTATTTCGTCTTCTCAAACCGACACAGGCGCATTCAAAAGCTACGGTGTAGAAAATGCTGAGAGCATCTCGCAGGTCATTATCGCTTTGTCAAGCCTCGGTATAGACTGTAAAAATGACGAAAGATTTATTAAAAACACCAGAACTCCGTTTGATGCGCTTGAAGATTTCAAGAAAAGCGGCGGGTATTCACACGACGCAAGCGGTGACGTGTCAGATCTTGCCACCTCGCAAGCCTTGTGCGCGTTTGTTTCATACGATAAATTTACAAATGAAAGCAAACCGTTTTATATCTTCGATAAAAAAACAAACAACACCGTAATCCCCGAAGATACTGCCGACATAACCGATGTCCAAGTAAGCACAGCAGACACGGAAAAGGTTGAAAATAACGAAAAAGAAAGCGATGCCTTTCCGCTTTGGCGGATAATTTTAATCATCGCCGTATCGCTTATATGCCTTATCCTTTGCGTTTTGCTTGTGCTTTTCAAAAAAGCATCGGCAGCAAACATCATCGTTATTATTTTCATATGCATAGCTGTTCTTACAGTCTCATTTTTCATAAACCTGAAAACACCCGACGAGTATTATAACGACACCGCGGAATCGGAAAAGATAACGGGAAGCGTCACGTTCTGTATTAATGCGGAAAGCATCGGAAAAGGTTATGTCCTGCCAAGTACCGAGTTGCCCGTTTGTGACGGTGACACGGTGTATGATGCGCTGATACGCACGGCGAAAAAATACGAGCTTGTCATAGGCACCGACGGTGCAGGCGACTTTGCTTACGTAAAAAGCATAAACGGAATTTCCGAATTGCAGTACGGCGATCTCTCGGGCTGGACGTATAAGGTAAACGGAAAAAGTCCGTCCGTCGGATGCGGTTCATATAAACTTTCAGACGGCGACAGTATAGAATTTATATATATGAAAGAAATGAGATTCGAATAATTTATTTATATTTTCACCGTAAATATCGTGATAAATCCAAAGGAGGATTTATCACATATCGAATTGCCGCACAGCGGCAATATATCGAGCTTGAACGCAGTGAAAGCATATCGAGTCAACGAAGTTGTCATATCGACAAAAAACAAAAGCAAGAATAAAAGGTTCTCATCCTTTTACTCTCGCTTTTTTTGTTTTGTATAATACAGCGTGAAAAATCTTACGTTATAAATTATTCATCGCATACGCATAAAACGACACAACGCTGTCAGAGGAACCGTTGACGAGTCTTTTATAAACCTTATCAATGGGAGTTACTCTCCAACCTTCATCGCAAACAAGCAAGGGAATTCTCGAGGTGTCTTCTTTTCCCCAGCGGTATCCTTTTTGAGCGAAACCGTTTTTCAAAATCGTTTCACCCAAATAAGAGCCGAATATCAATGACATACTCCATATCTGGTTATCGGTGGGCTTGCTTACAGAAATATCCTTGGAATAATAATCCAATATTTCCTCAAGTGACTCAATGCTTTCTGCCGAATAATCAAATTGTTTATTAAACTCTCTTGCATAGGCAACAGCGGTATTGCTTAAACCTTTGATTTCGTTTATAAACGCATCATCTTCATTGTTTTTTTGTTTTTTGAATATACTGAACAATCCCATGGAAAATCTCCTGTCATTTTACGTTACCCAGAGATGCTTTTTCTTCCTTTTCGCTTACAAACCTACCGAGAATACCGCCTGCGATGACCATAACGACAAGTCCGAAGATATTATTGAGAAGTACAAGTGCGTACTGTTCTGCAAAATAAAGATAGTGAGAAAATTCCTCGGGCGCACCGTCTGATGCTATCTCCATAAACGTTGACACGGTTCTCACCATAATATCGCAAACAAGACTCACCGTGAAAAAGTGAAGCGAAAGCTTTAAATTCGCGCCCGTTTTTCCGAACGCACGTTTTAAAAATCCCGTATTTTCACCGCACGGCTCAAGCCACAAAGTCGGCGCGTCTTTTCTCATTTTCTTCACGGCGATACACGTGTAAATGAGAAGCACCGTATTTTTCGACAGCATAAATATCGTCATTATCACCGTTGAAAGGAGCGCGACAAAGCTTCCCTCATCAGCAACGTCAAACATAACGTAGCTGTTTTCAATACAAGTACATACGTATCCGATAAAATAAACGAACATGACGCCGCCCATAAGGCACGCGATCCTGCCGCCGCTTTTTTTCACCGTATAATAGTATATCGACAAAACGACAGCCGCATACGAAAAATAAGAAGCGCACACGGAAATCAGCGGAATCAAATACGACAAAAAGATGTCGAGCCATTTCAGCGTATAATCACCGCTTACGTAAAGGCCGTGCAAAAGCGACACCGCACCGTCGTTGATGAACGGAACAATAAATGCCGAAAAAACGAGCGACAGCGTAAGGAGTTTTGAAAACTCATACTCCTTACGCGCCGCCTCTTTATCGTGCAGTATAAAGGGTTTGCGTTTTTTAAGTGCCATTTAATTACAGCTCTATTGTGTTAAGCAAATCTCTGAGTCTTTTAAGTTCATCAGCGGAAAGCGTGATACCCTTACCCATTTTTTCGTGAGCATCATCCCATGAACGGATGTCGTATTTTGCTTCGTTGCCGTTCCAGCTTACAAGATTAAGCTCCTTTGCCCAACCGCCCTTTTCGTCGGAAATGCAACCAAATTCCTTCTGGATCTCAAATTTAAGTTCTGCCATTGCAAGAATCTCCTTATTTTTTAAAATAAAATATATGTATGTAGCCATAATAACGCAAGATAATTAAATTAATGTTAATGCGGGGTAACTTTTTACATTTATTTATAAATAATTATAAAACATTTTTCTATATTTGATTTTCGACACCAAATTAATTGACAAACGGGATTATATATGATAAAATCATAAGATACAAAGAACACGAAAGGAGCGCCCTTATGTACGACGATAACGACGATTTTTGGGATATTGAACGTATTATGCCCCCGAAAGTCACCGCCGCATTCGACAGTGTTGATACAGACGGGGTGGAAATATCCTTCGGGCAAGGACGGGGCGACTGTGGAACGCCGATACCCGAACGGCGGAAAATAGCTAAAGATATAATCGCAAGCTTTGAAAAAAAGACATCGCGCCTGCTCTTTTCGTATAAACCCGACATACCTTTATTTGAGGAGGTAAGCATATTTGCGTGGCCCACAAAATACCCGTTTTACGAAAAATTCGTAAGCGACGGGGAAAAATACTACCGCGCAACGTATACCGACTGCACGTATACACCGTTCTTTTCGTATATGCCGCAGTACAATCAGCTTACAGTCGGTCAGCTCCGATATTATTTAAAATGGCGGTCGGGGCTTCGCCACGGACACTTTTTGAAAACGGATTTCAGCTATATACTGTTGTTTATTTACGAGCTTTTAAATCTTGAAAACGTGTCAACTCCCGAAAAAAGGCTTACCGCGCTGTGCACGGTCTGGCTTGCTTACAGAAGCGTTTTTCCAGAGCTTGACAGGATTCTTTCCGAATGGGTGTGTGACTTTTGTCTTTTTCATAAGCTTCCGCCGCCGACAGAAAAGCTCTCCTCTATCCTGCCGAACGCGGCAGCGTCCGCCTCGCTTAAAGGATTTTATTTTTCAAACGTCAAAGAAACGCTCGGAAAATACATTTCTCTCACGTCCGCTTACAAATACGAAAAATCGGTATATTACCAAAGAAACAAATCTGTGTTTGATGCGCACGTCATTCCTGCCGCCTCTTATGCTTTATCAAGTGCTGACAAAAGCCAGGCAGAAGAAAATGAACCGCGCAAAACCAAAACGAGCCGTGACATTTACGCAGGCGCGCTTTGCGTGAACGAAGTGAAATGCAGAATAGACGTAACTTATTACAGCACGAGCCGAGAAACAAAATACAAATCCCAGCTTTCACAGCTTGTAAAATACTGTGAAAACGGTGTGCGTGCGCACCTCGGTATAAAAAGCAGGCTGTCATCGACAGGACTGTGCGACGAGCTGAAAAAATATGCCGACGAATATTTTGAAAACAATCTTCCCCCGTCCGAAACGTCTGCGGAAAAGCGGAAAAAGGACGAGGATATACGGTACGCTTTATACGAAACGGACACATCGGATTTCACGACGGGCGATGCGCTTGAGATCGAAGAACGCTCGTGGCAGATAACACGTGAGCTTGTACCCGATTGGACCGAGGAAGAAGAAATAACCGCCGAAGAAACGGAAGAAAAAGATACGGAGCTTTCACCGTACGCACTTTTACTTTCGCATCTTTCGCCGTTACAGCTTGAAGTTTTAAAGCTGTTATATAAAGGAAACGTTCCCGAAGCCGATGCGCTCTGCCGTAAAAACGGCGCGATACTTTCGGGAATTACCAATGAAATAAACGATATTTCCGCATCTGACACAGACGATATAATCATCGAAGAATGTGATGTCATTGATGATTACAGAGAAATGCTCGCAGATGCGCTGACAGAAAGGGGAAACTGAATGGACGAGATAAAGATACCGAAAAGAATACTGACTTCTCTTATGAACTCCATCTCCGCAGGTGTCGTGCCGAGAACGGGTGCGCCGTTCATTGCCATAGGACGTGAGGACGAGATAAAGACATTTGCATCCGACCTTGAAAACGTAGCCGACGGCGGTGCGGGTATGCGCTTTATCATCGGTAAATACGGTTCGGGTAAAAGCTTTTTGATACAGCTTATGAGGGGTTATGCCCTTGAAAAAGGCTTTATAACAGCCGATGCCGACCTATCCCCCGAAAGACGCTTGTGCGGTACGAAAGGTACGGGCCGTGCGACGTTCAAGGAAATAATGAAAAATCTTGCATCAAAGTCAAGTCCCGACGGCGGTGCGCTTAACGGAATAATCACGAAATGGTTTTCCAATTTACAGTACGAGGTCACCTGCGACGGCATCTCCCCCGACAGCGAGGAATTTGAACGTGCGGTAACAGGCAAGGTAGTGTCCGCCCTGCGTATACTGCAGGAGCAGGTGGGAGGCTTTGACTTCGCCCGTGTGCTTATGAAGTATTACAGAGCACAGCACGAGGGTGAAGACGAAATGTGCGCCCTCTGCCTCAAATGGCTCAGAGGTGAGTACACTACGAAAACAGAAGCGAAAAATTATCTGTCCGTCGGAAGCATCATCGATGACGAAAACTGGTACGACTTCATCAAGCTTTACGCTGTTTTCTTCCGCCTTATCGGATATAAGGGCTTCGTGGTGTTCATCGACGAATGTGTGAACCTTTACAAAATTTCAAACAGAATATCACGTGAAAACAACTACGAAAAAATACTTGCAATGTTCAACGACACACTTCAGTGCAAGGCTGAAGGCTTGGAGCTGATACTCGGCGGAACACCGCAGTTTCTTGAGGATTCAAGGCGTGGCATATACAGCTACGAGGCGCTTCGGAGCCGTTTGTTTGACGGACGGTTTGACAATACGGAATACAAAAATCTCATCGGTCCCGTTATTCGCTTAAAGCGTTTATCCGATGCCGAGCTGTTTGCTCTCATTGCAAGAATAACGAGGCTTCACGGACAGCTCTACGGAATAGACGAGCGCATAACAACAGACGAAATGCGCACGTTTCTTGAGCTTTGTTTAAAGCGTGCGGGCGCTGACGTTATGATAACGCCACGTGAGATAATACGTGATTACATCACGCTTTTGAACATTCTTATGCAAAACCCGACGGCAGACGTTTCGTCCGTGCTCAAAACAAACGTCATAACGCTTAACACCGAAAAGAAAGACGAACAGCCCACAAACACGGACTTCGATCCGGAAGATATTGAAATATAGGAGAATTAAAATGAGTGAGATAAAGGATATAAATTTATATAAATCAGGCAACGACAAAATCGATTGGGTGGCATCATATATGCCCGTGCTCAATCTCATCAAGGCGGATTTTGAGAAAAACAAGCCGTTTGCGGGCTTGCGCATCTCAATGTCGATACACCTTGAAGCAAAAACAGCTTATCTTGCCAAAACACTCCGCGCAGGCGGCGCTGAAGTGTTTGTAACAGGCTGTAACCCCCTTTCAACGCAGGACGACGTTGCCGCCGCACTTGCGCACGACGGATTTGAAGTAAATGCAATACACGGAATAGATATGGAAGGCTACGAAAGACACCTTGAAAAAACACTTTCGTTCTGCCCCCACCTCATCATTGACGACGGCGGTGACTTTATAAATCTGCTTCACGGCAAATGCAGAGATTACGGCAAAAACCTCATCGGCGGATGCGAGGAAACGACAACGGGTATCCACCGTCTGAAGTCACGCGAAGCACGCGGCGAGCTTGATTACGTTATGATAAACGTAAACGACGCCGACTGCAAGCACCTTTTCGACAACCGCTACGGTACAGGTCAGTCAACACTTGACGGAATAATGAACACAACTAACCTTATGATCGCAGGCAAGACTGTCGTTGTCGCAGGCTACGGCTGGTGCGGCAAAGGCTTTGCGATGAGAGCAAAGGGTATGGGCGCAGTTGTTATCGTTACGGAAATCGACCCCGTCAAGGCGCTTGAAGCAACAATGGACGGCTTCCTCGTTATGCCCATGGAAAAGGCAGCGCCCCTCGGCGACCTTTTCGTAACTCTCACGGGTTGCCGTGACGTTATAAGACGTGAGCATCTTGAAGTGATGAAAGACGGCGTGCTTCTTGCAAATTCAGGTCACTTCGATGTTGAAATCGATAAAGTTGCTCTTGCTTCAATGGCGAAGCGTATGTGGGAAAGAAAGCCGAACATTATGGGTTATGAGCTTAACGACGGCAGAATCCTCAACCTGCTCGCGGAAGGCAGACTTGTAAACCTCGCCGCAGGCAACGGACACCCCGCTGAAATTATGGATATGTCATTTGCAATCCAGGCAAAGGGCCTTGAATACCTTGCAAAGAACGGCAAGAATATGGAAAAGAAGCTCTACAGCGTTCCCGTTGAAATAGACACGGCAGTTGCAAAAGCAAAGCTCAAAGCAGGTAACATAAGCATCGATACGCTTTCCGAAGAACAGGAAAAATATCTTAACGCATAAGGAGAAATTATGAAAGCTGTTATAGGAATAGACGTGGGCGGAAGCACCACGAAAATAGTCGGCTTTGATGAAAATAAAAACCTTATAAAGCCCATGTGCGTCAAAGCGACTGACCCGATCACGTCGGTGTACGGCGCATTCGGCAAATTCACACAGACAAACTCTCTTGAGCTTTCCGACGTTTCGAGAGTTATGATAACGGGTGTCGGCTCATCTTACCTTTCAAAGCCGATATACGGTCTTGAATGCTGTCACGTTCCCGAATTTGAAAGCGTCGGACTCGGCGGACTTTATCTGTCGGGACTTGAAAATGCCGTAATCGTGAGCATGGGTACAGGTACTTCGATCACGCACGCAACGATCAAGGACGGCAAATATAATTTCAATTATCTCGGCGGTACGGGTGTCGGCGGCGGTACGCTTCTGGGACTTGCAAAGCAGATGCTCGGCGTGGGAAGCATTGAATCGGTCGTTATGCTTGCAAACGAGGGCAACATTGAAAATATCGACCTTCGCATCAAGGATATGACCGAAAAAAACATCGGTCTTGCCGAAAATCTCACAGCATCCAACTTCGGCAAGCTCAGCGACCTTGCAACCAAGGGCGACATTGCCCTCGGTCTTATCAACCTCGTTTTTGAAACGGCGGGAATGATGAGCATTTTTGCCGCACGCACAAACGGAATACGTGACATTGTTTTGACGGGACACATGACGAGAATCCCGCAGGGTATGAAGATATTCCCCGCCTTATCGGAGCTGTTTGACGTTAATTTCATAATCCCCGAAAACTCCGAATACGGCACGGTTATCGGCACGGCGCTTCTGGACGGTAAAAGATAATGAACGAAATACTTAAAAACAAAAAGCTTTACATTTTCGATATGGACGGCACGGTATATCTTGAAGATTCCGTTTTCCCGTTTGCCGTTGATTTCATACATAAGCTCCGGAATTCGGGGCGCAGAATACTGTTTTTTACAAACAACGCATCGAAAAACATTTCCGTATATTATGAAAAGCTCAACAAAATGGGCTTCGGTGTGTCAAAAGAGGAAATTATGTCCTCTGCCGACGTTTGCACGGAATTTCTGAACAAATACAGAAAAGATAAAACTGTGTATCTGCTCGGCACACTTGCCCTTGAAGAGCATTTTATAAGCCACAAGATACCGCTTGTGACGGATAAACAGCCCGATATTACCGTTGTAAGTTTTGACACAACGCTCACGTATGAGAAGCTGAAAAACGCCTGCACGTATATACGTAACGGTGCAGAATTTCTCTCAACGCACCCCGACTTCAACTGTCCCGTAAAGGACGGTTATATTCCTGACAGCGGTGCAATTTGTGCGGCGGTGACAGCATCAACGGGTGTCAGCCCCAGATATTTCGGCAAGCCTTACCCCGAAACCGCTGATATGATATGCGAGATAACGGGTATCGACAAGGCTGATATGTGCATTTTCGGCGACAGACTTTACACCG
>JAZKZC010000149.1:0-8293 GCA_045612465.1 Eubacteriales bacterium | reverse complement strand
TGCCTGAGCAGAAATTCTTGTGATCCAGAGGCGACGGAAGTCTCTCTTCTTCATCTTTCTGCCTGCGAAAGCGTAGTTACCGCTCTTCATTACCTGCTGCTTAGCCATCTTGAAGTGCTTGCTCTTTGCACCCCAGTAGCCTTTTGCGAGCTTGAGCATTTTATTTCTTCTCTTACGAGTTGCTAATGCGCCTTTAATTCTTGCCATTTTCTATTTCCTCCTATTCTTCCTAAATCAGTCCTTGGGGATGAGTGACTTAACAGTCTTCGTAAAGCAATCGCTGAGGTAGCCTCTCTGTCTGAGGTCTCTCTTACGCTTTGTGCTCTTCTTGCCGAGCTTGTGACGGCGGTTTGTGTGATTGATCTTTACCTTGCCTGTGCCTGTAAGACTGAATCTCTTGGACGAGGCCTTATGTGACTTGATTTTTCCCATGATTTTTTCCTTTCCTGTAAATAAATTCTGTGATACTACGCATCAAAGGGGCGCAGGTATCAGCCTTTGTTTTTCGCGTCGGGTTTGATGGGGGAGAGCATCATCGTGATGTTTCTGCCTTCCGCCACCGGGGGCTTGTCGCAAGCACCGTATTCGGCGCAAGCATCGGCAAAGCGCTGGAGAATATCGTAACCCATGCTCTGATGAGTGATCTGTCTTCCCCTGAATCTGACAACGACCTTAACCTTATCCATTCCCTTTAAGAAACGGTGGGCATGCTTAACCTTTGTCATGAAATCGTGCGTGTCGATAGTAAGCGAAAGCTGGATTTCCTTGACTTCGGCATTCTGCTGTTTTTTCTTTGCTTCCTTTTCCCTTTTGTCACGGTCGAAGCGGTACTTACCGTAATCAATAACCTTACACACGGGGGGATTTGCAGTGGGTGCGATAAGAACGAGGTCAAGTCCTCTGTCATATGCGATCTCACGTGCTTCATCGGCGCTCATTATTCCGAAAACTTCGCCGTCGTCACCGACAACTCTCACCTGTGCGAGCTTGATGTCGTCATTGATTAAAAGATCCTTAGTGCTTATTGCCAAACACCTCCAAAATAGATTAAAAAAATGCGGTGAAACATTTTCCCGCATACCAAAACCACGGCACAGTACAGCCGTTTGTAAGTATTAACCCACAGCTTTAAGCGGTCAAGGTGAGAACGGAAAATCGTTTCTGCTTTTTTGTACAAGATATAATACCACGTTTATTCTGTTTTGTCAAGTGGTTTTGGTTATTTTTTTCATTTTATAAAACACAGCCCCCGCCCGCCCCACGGTAGGTTTACCGACCGTAGGGCGAAGGGCACACATATTTCCTTGCGGAAATATATAATGTTAATTTTCAAATACCGTATTATTATTTTATTTATTCCTTATATAATGCGCAAGACAGAGCGCCATTGTGACGGGGAATACGATTATCACGAATATTCCGCATTTGAGTGCGATCTGCTCGCCTGACATACCGCCGAAAAACACAAGGTCTTCAAAAAACGATGTATTTTTCTCGATAACATCGGAAACGATTCCCGTTATCCACGGCCCTGCCGAACAGCCGACGTCGCCCATTACAGACAAAATCGCAAACATCACGGCACCGCCGTGAGGAAAGTCACCGTCCGCCCCCGCAACCGTTCCCGGCCACATAAGCGCAACGGAAATACCGCACAAAATACAGCCGACAAGCGACACTGCGGGCGAATTTACAAGGCAGATGAGCGCATACGAAACGATACAAAGAATCGATGAACACAAAAGCACCTTTTTTATATCGAAGCGCTCGCCGAAAATCCCGTAAAGCATACGGCAAAGCGCCATACAAAGCGCAAAACCGCACACGCCGATAACGTCGCCGTATATTTTCGGTATCTGCAAGCCGATTTCGGCAAAGTAGGAAACCCACTGCGCCACCGCCTGCTCTGCCGCGCCCGAGCATACCATAACGAGCATCAGCGTCAGAAACGCACGTGACTTCAGAAGCTTGCCGATGGGTGTTCTCTGTCCCTCTTTTTCAAATTCGGGAAGCGGTGCTTTTGCAAACAAAACCGTAGCCGTCAGCGGAACCGATGACCACAAAACGGGCAAAATCTGCCAATTTTCCGAAAAATACAGATACACCGTTGACAAAAGGCAAGTCAACAGATGTCCCCAGCAGTAAAACGAGTGCAAAAGCGGAATTTCCACCTTTGTGTTTGTTTCGGGCAGATGCGACACGACGGGGTTCAGAAGCACCTCAATGAGTCCTCCGCCGACAGAATACAGAACGACCGCACAGACGAGTCCCGTGTACGGTGTCATAATACTCGGAAATACCGACAAGCCGATGAGTCCCAAAAATGACAGTATGTGCGCTGTCAGAAGCTGTATGCGGACGGGCACACGCTCAAGCACCTTGATGGAAACGACATCCGTCGTTATCTGCACGGCAAAGTTTATGAGAATAAGCCGTCCGAGCTCCTCATAGGAAAGCCCGAACTGTCCTTTGAAAACAATGAACAGCACGGGCAAAAGATTGATTATAACAGCCTGCGTGAAAAATCCTATGTAGCAGGCAATTTTCGTAGTTTTAAACGATTTCATAACACCTTAAAGGCTTTTCGCGTCCTTACAGAATATTTTTCGGCACACAATAACGATCGTCATTGTAATAATTGCGCCTGCGCACGTATCGGAAAGGAAGTGCGCGCCGCACACCATTCTCGAAAACATAACGAGCGCAACCCAAAGGATCGCAAGCACCTTTGCCGCAGTCGCTTTCTTTTTATCGCCGAGCCTGTCAAAGATAAACGAAAGCGTGTAAAGAATGACCGCATTTGACGTATGCCCCGACGGGAACGACTTGTGCGCATCGTCAAGTGCACGCCCTACGGGTATGTACCATCTTGTAAAGTGAGAAATGTCCTCCATTGCACGGAAGCGTTCCCTGCCCCACACCGTTTTTATCGATGAGATAATAACAAGCGTTGCAAGTCCGACAGCGACAACGGTAACAAGTGCGGGCTTTATCTTTTTGAGCGTTTCGTCCTTTATCATCGACGCAAGCTTCAGAAACAGCGCCAGAATAATAACCGTGCCGACGCCCGAAAGCACCTTCGTCAGAGTCATTTCATAGACCTCTGCGCTGTAATATTCAACCGTTCTCGTTATTGTCGAGTACGTTGATATAGCACCGCCGATGATGCAAAGCACCGACAGATAAACGTGTCCTTTTACCTTTTGTCTTATAACGTACACCGCAAGTGCGGCAAACGCAAAGCCGACAAAAAGAAGCGACGGCGGCTCTGCCCATATTTCCATAAAACGAGCCCACGAATCCTCCATCTGTGTAAGGGTGGAGGATATTTGGTAGTCATAAAACGTACCCACTGCAAGTCCTGCAAAAAGCAGGACGTACAGTATAACGGGTATAAAACAATTTTTAATTTTCATATCACTTACCGAGATTTGCCGCACCGACGATACCCGCATCGTTTGCGAGTGTTGCAAGACGGATAACGGTCTGTCTTTCGGGAGCGATAGTCTTTGTAAACACTTCGTTGTTTATTCTGCCGAGAAGCGGCTCAATAAGACCTGCGCCCTCGTTTGAGATACCGCCGCCGATGCAGACGATATCGGGCTGGAACAGATTTATCACGTTTGTGATACCGCAAGCGAGGTAATCGAGGTATTTTTCAACGACTCTTATACCTGCTTCATCGCCCTGATTTTTGGCGATAAATGCAGTTCTGCCGTTGACCTTGCCCTTTTCAGCCGCAATCTTCGCAAGACCGGAATCGGGGTATTTTTCAATTTCCTCTCTCGTCATTGCGGCAAGGGCGGTTGCGGAGCTGTATGCCTCAAAGCAGCCGCGGCGGCCGCAGTTACACTGTCTGCCGTTATGCTCAATAACCATATGGCCTATTTCACCGCCTGCATAGTTGAAGCCCGAATAGACCTTTCCGTCCATAACGATACCGCCGCCCACACCTGTGCCGAGCGTTATCATAACGGAATATTTCGCACCCTTTGCCGCCCCTGCAACAGCCTCGCCGAGTGCCGCCGCATTTGCATCGTTTTCAAGATATATCTTGACGGGTGTGAGAGCCGAAAGCTTATCAACGATGGGGTAATCCTCCATAAGAAGGTTGCACGCTCTGTCAATTTTACCCGTATCACAGTCGATAGCGCCGGGAGTTGCAAGACCTGCGTACGCAACCTCATCAAGAGTGATGCCGTAAGAGGAAGCAAGGTCGTTTATAAGCTTTGCAATATCTGCCGTTACCGCATCGTTTCCTCTTTCGGGGAGCGTGGGCACAGACATTTTTTTAACGATATTATTATCTTCGTCAACAAGACCTGCGGCGATATTTGTACCGCCGAGGTCAATACCTACATAATACATACAAAAACCTCTTTATTTGATAACGCTGACTTCCCAGCCCATTATCTTACCGAATGAAGTAAGAGCGGAGATGTCGCCGCCGTAGATCATTGCGCCGTGGTGGATACCGCCGAGACGGCTGAATTCGGGGAGGAATTCCGTCAGGGGCTTGCATACCTTCATCCAACCGCTTACGTCGTTTCTGAACGATGTTTCGTAAGGAACTTCAAGCACCTCAACGTCTGTAAGGATAAGTCTGTACTTACCGCCGCCGATGGGATTGAGCGCAACGTAAACTGCCTTACCCGGCTTGAACACCGTCATCATGCTGACGGGCTTGCCTGCGTTTTTACCGTAGGGGAAGTTGCTCAAACGGCAGTCGGGCACAGAGCCTGCACATTTTACGTTGTATTCGCCCATGTGGGACAGGTAGATCGTGTCATCTCTCCAGTTGGGGCAGAACATTTCAGCAAACGTCGTATCGTCGTAAACAGACAGAAGCGCACCGACAAATGCGGCTGTAAGGCAGTCGCCCTCGCCTGCGTAGCCGATACCTCTGCCCATCGCCTTACAAGCTTCCGCAAAAGGCATATGGTCAAACTGTGTTGAGCCGTCAACGCCCATAAAGTTCATTGTGAACGCTGTAAGACCGTATTTTTCTATCCATTTTCTGATACCGAGAGCTGTACGGCAGGAGCCCTTGTACTGTGCGTAAGTAACGCTGTTCATAGCGAACTTTTCGCAGTCAGACTTATATTCGGCTTCCATTTCTTCCTCTGTAACCGTGGGAAGCTCGCCGTCAACAAACGGCTTTACCTGCATACCTATCGTCTTTTCAAGCTCGTCAGCGGGAATTGCAAAGTCACCCATGCCGACGAACGGACCGCCGAGGTGTCCGACCTTTGCAGTCTTCATTGACTTAGCCATTTTAGCGCCGCGTGCGGCATTTGCAACGTCATCAAGAACCGTGGAATTATCCCAGTGGCCTGCAAATATCTGGAAGTCCTTACCGTTTCTGATAAGAAGGTTACACATATCCTGAACACCGTGGATACCGTGGTTTGCGCCTACCTTATCTGACGATATGGTGTGGTCAAACTCAAAGTGAGGTGTTGTGTCAAGAACGATTATGGGAAGACGTGTGTTTTTGAGCACGTCGGAGGATTCAAGCGAGGGTGAGTAAGCAAGGTGAAGCGTTACGATAGCGTCAACATCCGCCGCTTCGAAATCAGATACAGCCTTTTCAAATTCGGGCTTGATACGGCATGTTTCAGCCTCGACAACGTCGATGCCTCTGAAGCGGAGCTCCATACATATCTGCTGGTAAAATCCCTCAAGCCATACACGTCTTTTGGGGCTTGTTTCGTCATAAAGTGCCACGTAAAGGGGCAAAAGACCTATTTTAGGATTGCTCATTTCAATATTTCCTTTCTTAACCCAAGAATTTAACTGCGTTGTTATAGAAAATGTCCTCGGCAAACTTTCTGCCGCCTACCTTGTAGGTTGCGTCAAGTATGCTCTTGAGCTGTTCGTATACGAAGAACGTATACTTTGCTTCCGCCTCGGGGCCTTCGATGTGCTTGTTGAACGGGAAGTCCTCACGGGGCATATTGATGTACTTGACGTCTGTCCACTGACGCTTACCGTGCCAGAGGAATATGGGAAGGTCTGTACCGTACATGATCTGGTCAAGCGGATAATGCTCAAATACGTAGTCAAGAACTACGGGATTGATAAGAGCCGCCAAGTCATAGTGGAAGTAGTTACGGTCATCACCGAGCTTTTCCGTTGCTCTTACTATCCAGTCGATAGAATAGCATCTGCCGACGTGAGCGATGATGAGCTTGATATCCGGGAACTTATCCTTTATGTAGCGTATTTCCTTGATGTTGTTGTCATCGGGGAATCTGCCTGCACGGGGCAAGTGAAGCACGATGGACTTCTTGTACTTGTTTGCAAGTGCGAGCTGGTCGGGGCGGATAAAGTCAAGAAGACCGATTTCAGCGCCCTGAACGCCCGAAACGAAGTCGGGGTACGGCTTGAAGCCTGTAAATTCACCCTCAACGAGCATTTTTTCGGTAAATTCAACGTCCCAAGTGGGGTCAACCATCATGTGAGCGTATCTTGCCTTGCCCGATTTTTTAAGGTCGGAAAGGTAGTTGTTGTTTGCAACAACGTCAAGACCTCTTGTAACGCAGGGAAGAACGTTTGCTTCAACCTCGGAATCGGGGTAGAAAGCGTCACGGTAGAACTCATAATCCTGGAAACGCATTATGGAGTTACACTGGTTTGACCAGTCTGTGGGGTCAGCCACGCAGTTTTTACGCATTTCAACATCGGAGATGTGAATGTGCATATCAATAATTTTCTTGGGAATTCTGTCCTTGATAAACTCGTTATAAAATTCCTCGTCTACCTTTGTTCTTTCAAAATAATCTACTATCATTTGTGTACCGCCTTTTCTACCGCTTCATACATAGCGATGTATTTTTTATATTTTTCGTTGTAATGCTCATAAATTTTTTCGTCATCGAGGTTCATTACCTCACCCTTTGAAAGTGACACGTAACCGTCTGTAAGACCGCATCCGACAGCGGCTATTGCCGCAGCGCCGACAGCGCAAGCCTCGGCATTTTCCATTCTCGTTATCTTACAGCCCGTAACGTAGCCGACGATGGAGCACCAGAGGTCGCTTCTTGATGCGCCGCCCATTATCTTGAGTGCGGAGATGTCAACGCCCTGCTCTGCATACTTTTCAAGTCCCGCACGGACGTTGAATGCAACGCCCTCCATCAGCGCTCTTGCAATATCGTATTTATCATTTCCAAGGCGCAGACCGTATATACCGCCCGACATTGCGCTGTCACGGCGGGGGAAGCAAGCACCCGAAAAATGAGGCAGGAAAATAATGTCCTTTGCACTTTCAAGGCGTTTTTCAGCCTCAATATCAAGCGTTTTATAATCGCTTTCAAACGTGTCCTTCACCCATTTCATAGCGTTTCCGACACCCGAAAGGGAGGCAATATTGCCGTAAAGTCCCGTTTTGGGGTGGATACCGGGAACGATGTGAGCCTTCGAGTACGTCAGCTTGTCGCTGATGCCGAGAAGCACCCAAGCCGTACCCGTTGACAGCATCATATCGCCTGCTGTCAGCGCACCGCATCCGATGGATGCGCAGTACTGGTCGTGCGCACCGTTATATACCTTGACGCTTTCGGGAATACCGAGGGTATCGGAGGCTTTCTTCGTCAGCGTTCCGATATATGCACCCGAGGGCATAACACGGGGCAGTCTTGATTCGTCAATTCCGATTATATCAAGTATTTCTTTATCCCACTTGCCCGTGTTGATATTGAAAAATTCTCTTATTGATGCGTTCGTGGGGTCTACCACGTTTTGTCCTGTCAGCTTTTCGTTTACAAACTCTATCGTTGACAAAAAGCTGTACGTTTTTTCAAACACTTCAGGCTCGTGCTTCTTTATCCACAAAAGCTTTGCCGCATCACTCCCCGCATCAGTCATCCAGCCGCAGCGGTTGTATATTCCATCCTCACCGAGGGCGTCGTCAAGAACCTTACATTCCTCTGTTGCGCGCATATCCATCCAAGTGATAGCAGGGCGGATAGAGTTGAAGCTTTCATCAACGAACGCCGTTGTAGCACCTTGTGTTGAAAGGGATAAAGCAAGTATCTTCGTTTTGTCGATATTCTTCGTGCTTTCCCTTACCGTATAAACCACGGCATCCCACCAGTCCTCCGCACTCTGCTCCGAAATGCCGCCGGGGGCGGAGGTTATCGGATAGTCCTTATACGCAAGACCGTGTATTTTTCCGTCTTTGTCGAGAACAACGGTTTTTGTACCCGTTGTTCCGACGTCTATTCCAAGTACGTACATAGTTTACCTCAAAAGCTTACATAAGCTTGATAGCTTCTTTTATCTTTCCGCA
>JAZKZC010000148.1:0-3771 GCA_045612465.1 Eubacteriales bacterium | reverse complement strand
TCAAGAACGATCTGACCTTCTGTGATATACCCCGTAAGGTCAGGCACGGGATGCGTTATATCGTCATTCGGCATCGTAAGTATCGGAAGCTGTGTTACAGAGCCCTTTTTACCCTTTACGATACCCGCTCTTTCATATATCGAAGCAAGGTCGGAATAAAGATATCCGGGATATCCCTTTCTGCCGGGAATTTCTCCTTTCGACGAGCTGAACTCACGCACAGCCTCAGCATACGAGGTCATATCCGTCATAATAACGAGGATATGCATTCCAAGCTCATATGCAAGATATTCTGCGGCTGTCAATGCGCATCGAGGTGTAAGTATTCTTTCAATAACGGGATCGGACGAAAGATTCAAGAACATTACAACCCTCGAAAGAACTCCCGCTTTTGCAAACGTACTTTTGAAATACTCAGCAACGTCTGCGCTTATACCCATTGAAGCGAACACGACGGCAAACGAATCATCCTCGACACCCTGCAAATGTGCCTGACGCACTATCTGCGCGGCAAGCTCATTGTGTTTCATACCGGCTCCCGTAAAAATAGGAAGCTTCTGTCCTCTTATAAGCGTTGACATAACATCAATGGATGAAATACCCGTGGCGATATAATCACGCGGATATTCACGCGCTATCGGGTTTATCGGAAGTCCGTTTATGTCGCAGATTTTATCAGCAAATATTTCGCCGAGTCCGTCTATAGGAACACCTGCACCGCTGAAGGTTCTTCCAAGTATCTCCATTGACAGCGGAAGCTGCATGGGATGTCCCTTCATTCTTGTCTTCATGTTATGAAGCGACAGCGAGCGTGTACCCTCAAAAACCTCTATGACAACACGTTTACCGTCAATCTGAATAACTCTTCCCTGTCTTGCCGTTCCGTCCGCAAGAACAATATCGCACATTTCTTCGTATGCGACATCCTCAATATTATCAAGAACAATAAGAGAACCGTTTATCTCTTTTGCGCCCAAATACTCAATTAACATATCTCACCATTAAAGCTCTCTGCCGAAGCCCGAAAGCTTTGTATCAATCTCTTTTATATATTCGTCAAATTTATAAAGCTGATCGTTTTCCACATCGTATTTCATCGTCGCGAGCTTTTCAAAAAGTCCCGTTGCGATTATATCCGATATCGGTATAGCCTGCGAAATAAGCGATGAAGCCTTGTGATAAAGGTATATTATCGTGCGCATCATCAACTTCTGCTTTTCAAGCGGAACGTACGTATCCTCTTTATGAAATGCATTCTGCTGTAAAAATCCCACGCGTATCACGTGCGCGACCTCAATGATAAGCTTCTGCTCATCGGGCAACACGTCGGAGCCTATGAGTCTTACGATTTCAATAAGTCCGTCTTCCTCGTTAAGCAACGAGGTAATTTCTTTTCGCAACGAAATAAATTCGTGCCCCGCCTTTTCATCATACCAGGGATCAAGGTCCGAAAAATATTCGCTGTAGCTGAGCATCCAGTTTATCGCAGGATAATGGCGCTGATAAGCAAGTGATTTATCGAGCGCCCAGAAGCACCTTGTAAAACGCTTGGTGTTCTGCGTTACGGGCTCCGAAAAGTCGGCTCCCTGCGGTGAAACGGCTCCTATAAGCGTAACAGAACCCGTATCTCCGCCGAGTGTTTTCACGTATGAAGCTCTTTCGTAAAAATCCGAAAGTCTTGAAGGGAGATACGCGGGGAATCCTTCTTCTGCGGGCATTTCCTCAAGACGTCCGCTTATTTCGCGAAGCGCCTCTGCCCAACGCGAAGTGGAGTCTGCCATCATTGCAACGTGATAACCCATATCTCTGTAAAATTCCGCAATCGTAACACCTGTATAAATCGATGCTTCGCGTGCGGCAACGGGCATATTTGACGTGTTTGCTATAAGCACCGTTCTGTCCGTCATAGGTCTGTTCGTCTTGGGGTCTGTCAGGTGTGAAAACTCATCAAGCACCTGACACATTTCGTTTCCTCGCTCACCGCATCCGACATATACGATAATATCCGCATCGCACCACTTTGCAAGCTGATGCTGCGTCATCGTTTTACCCGAGCCGAAACCGCCCGGAATTGCGGCAGTGCCTCCCTTTGCAACGGGAAAAAGCGTATCTATAACACGCTGTCCCGTTATGAGCGGAATAGACGGGGGAATCTTCTCTTTTACAGGTCTTGGAGTTCTTATGGGCCACTTCTGGCTGATTTTAAGCGGTACTTCAGTACCACCGCACAAAACGTATGCAATAACGTCGTTTTTCGAATACTTGCCCGACGGCTGTACCTTAGTCACTTTACCGTTGACACCGCACGGCACAAGACAGCGGTATTCGATTACGGGAGTTTCGGGAAGAGTTGCAAATATCTCGCCCTCTTTTACCTCGTCTCCCTCTTTTATCTTAACCGATACGTCCCAGAGCTTTGCGCTTGCATTTTCTTCATATCCGACGTCAATGAAAGCACCCTGCGCCTCATACATATCACCAAGCGGTCTGCCTATACCGTCAAAAATATTCGACATAAGTCCAGGTGCAAGTTCAAGCGACATTGATGCGCCGCATCCGACGACGGGTTCACCCGTTTTCAGTCCTACGGTATCTTCGTAGACCTGAATAGTTACGTATTCTTTATTAACTGATATGACTTCACCTATAAGGCGGTCATGTCCGACGTACACCATTTCTTCCATAGCAAACGGTGTTACGCCCTTTACGGTTACAACGGGGCCGTTTATACCGTAAACTACATAATTCATTTTACTCATTTTAAACGCCTTTCACATTAACCGTATTAACGTATTGAGATGGTAAGAGAGGAATTATGTATAAAACGCTCTCTTTGTGCTGCAAGCTTTTCATCGAGTGTTTCATCCGCAAGCTTGAAAAGTATCTTGTCATACCCTCTGATACCTCCGATGACTATACTGCTATCGGCTTCAACCGTGCAGTATTTTCCGAAAGCACTTTTTATCATATCGCTGTAAACAAGGTCATCCGGTCTTACATAAAGCACTATACGGTTACTGTGCAGTACCCCCGCCATTTTTTCGGCAGATCTGCAAAGGGATGCGGGATAATCCTCACTTCCGGCAAACTCCGTAAGCTTTTTTGCAGCACATTCAATTATTTCATCGGTCATTTTGCTTCTGAGTCTTACAAGCTCCTCGCGCGCCTGCATATGCTTTGATGCAAGCTCGGAAGAAATGGCAGCACTTCCCGCCTCGACGCTTCTTCTGACCTTTTTCTTTGCCTCGGCTTTGTAGACAGCTTCGGCTTCCTTTATACAAACCGATTTGTATAAAGCCATTTCTTTTTCCGTGGTTTTGTTTTCGTTTTCAGACTGATGCCGTATATCCGCAATCAGTTCATTTATTTTTTTATCCAATTCGGGCATTAAACCTTTACTCCTATTGCATCACGGACATATTTTTTTATCGAATCCTTTGAACGCCCCGCGCTGTGTCTGTCGGGAATTTCGACTATAAGCGGACGGCGTCTGTTAAGCTTAATATCGTATATAAGTTCGGGGCACATCGAAACGAGAAGCTCGGTTATAAGAAGCACGCCGATACTTTCATCGTTTGAAGCTTTTTCAATTTCCCTCGTCACGCCCTCGGAATCGTGAACAACGACACCTTCGATTCCTGCCAGGCGCATACCCGTAACGGTATCGATATTGTCGCTTATTACGAAAAATCTCATTATATCTTATTCAGTATAAGAATCGAAACAAGAAGTCCGTAAAGGGCAATACCTTCACCGAGAGCAACGAAGATG
>JAZKZC010000147.1:0-10349 GCA_045612465.1 Eubacteriales bacterium | reverse complement strand
ATGAAATGCCGTTGGCATTAAATGCGGCACAGCCGCATGAAATGTTTGCCGAGGCAAACATGAAATGATATTCGTGTAAACACGAATATCGTTATAAATTCATAGGGGCGAGCATTGTCCGAATGAAACGGTATTTGCACGAATACCGTTTACAATCCTTGGATTTTTACGGCGCAAACGGTGACGTCGTCGCGCCCCGTGCCCTCGGTGCCTGCTGTGTTGATTATTTTTTCGCAAAGCTCCTCGGCGGACGTGTCGCTTTCGTAGGTGAGCGTGTTATAAAGCCATACGAGGTGGTCCTCGCCGTCTGCAATACCGTCGCTTGCCATTACCGCAACGTCGCCGTTTTTTAAGACGAAATCTATTTTTTCAGCGCACAGCTCCGCCATAATTCCCACGGGCGGAGTATGCGAGGCGAGCCTGAATATCCTGCCGTCGCGCACGACGTAGGACGGAGGCGCGCCGCTTTTTGTAAACGATGCATTTCCCGTCATAAGGTCAACGGTCATAAGGTCAACGGTTGTGAAGCATTCGCCCGCCTTGCTCCTTACGAAGTGATTGAGCATTTTCAGAGCGCCCTCGGTATTGCACCCTGCGCGGAGCATTTTTTGCAAAAATATCACCGCTGTTTTCGAGGTAAGCGCCGCAAGGTGTCCGCTTCCCATGCCGTCGCATATACAGACGTGGAGCTTTCCGTCCGCCGTGAATGAAAAAACGCTGTCGCCGTTTATGGCTTCGCCGTCCTTTACGCACTGCGCGTACGCTGATTCAGCGGAAAATTTTGCCTCGCGGCTGAATACGGCGGCTAAAAAATCACCGCACAGCGAAAAATCGGCAGGCGCAAGGCGCACGCCGAGCGCTTTGCTGAAATTCCGCCTGACCTCCTCCGCCTGGCGCTTTATTCTCGCGGTGTCAACACCGCAGGCGATGACGGTGATGTCCTCGCGTCCGTACACCGCCACGTTATTTGCAAACAAGTCCTTGTATACGGTTGACGCGCGGAGCTTTCGGGTAAGCTCTCCGTTGAACCCGTTTTTTTCTTCTGCCGTCAGCACGGTCTGCCCAATGAGCGATGACAGCGCCCGGTAGTCCTCAGCCATTACCTCCGTTTTGTTGTTTTTCAGCCGTTCTGCCGTGTATTCGGCGAGCTTTATGTTTATGGAAACTGTTATTTTATCTGCAAAATAACAGTTTGTTTTTATCTTTTCGGGCAGGTCGTCCGTGCAAAGCGCATGCTTTTCGTATATTGCGTGAGAAGTTTTGCGGATGACGGAATTTCCGCGTATTCCGTCGGGAAAACACAGCTTTTTCATTGAGCATTTTTTGCAGAAAGCTGAAAATTCTTTTTCGCAAAGCTCGCAAATTTCGTGAACGGCGGGGCGCTTTTCCTTTTCCGACAGTGCGCACATCACCTCGGAAATGTCGCTGAGCGTCTTGGAAAGCGATGAAAGGCTGTCCTTGTAGGACTTGCTTTTCAGCTCCTCGGCGATGTCGTCCGATGACACGGCGCGCGTGTACGAAACATCGTCGCGGAAAAGGCGCAAATGGGGCAGAAGCTTCGCTTTTTCAAGCGGAATATATATAAACACGGAAGCTATCGCCTCGGGCAGATATGCTGTCACAGCCTCGATACCTCCCATGTAGTAACCGCACAGAAGCGCGGAGATGACAGCCGATGCGGCACCCCACGATACGGGCAGGCTTGACAGTATTCCGCAGACGAAGCCTGCTGCGCCGAACATCGGGCAAAGCGTGATGTCAAGCGCGGCGCCGCACAAAAATCCGATGACCGTACCGCGGAGCGCGCCGCCTTTTCTTGCCGAGTACAACGGCAGTATGAAAGATGCCGCCGCGCCGCAGGACATACCTAAAATTTCGAGCGTGTCCAGCGCGCAGACGCAGGAGAAAAACACAGCACCCACACCTGCCTCGTACTTTTGTGTATAGCGGTTTTCCACGTCCAGAACGAGCGAATAAACGTACACCATAAATGCGCCGAACAAAACGTTGAAAATGCCCGAAAAAAGGTCATAATATGTAAGACCGCCCGAAATCATACGCAGGCACGACGATGCCAAAAGTCCCGACGAGGCGGCGCAGATTCGGCTTAAAACGCTGTCGCTGAGCGTTAAAAAATCTATTTTCTTTCCGCCGCTGAAAACGTATGCAAGCGTATAGCGGAACAGCACCGACACGGCGCAGGCTGTAAGCGAAACGGAAAGCGACTCACCGCACGCGAAGGCTGACAGAAGCGCGCCGATGACGGCAAAGGGTACGTGGCGCCTGACGGAGCACATAAACGCGACACCCAGCGGATACACTCCGAACATCATTTCCGCACATCCGAACAAATAGGAGCAGGCGCAGTAAAAAACAGCCGTAAACAGCTCCTTTGCCTCCGATTCTTTCGTATATTTTTCGAATAGCAAGGAGGGATTTTTCATTCTTTTTTCATCTTTCATTTTACGATTTCCTTTCATTTGACACCGTCTTTCATTTGTAAATATAATACCCCACACATCTCAATTAAACTGTCGAAACGCACAGGGGAAATTTTATAAGTTTTCTTCGGAAAATCGGGGGAAGTGAAAATAAAACGCGGTGGAAAACATAAAAAACGAGGTTTATCGTTCTTTATGTCTAACGGTTTTTCAAACGGTGCGGAAACGGCGGAACGTACGCGTACGACAACATAATATTGTCGTAACAATTAACACCAATATTCTTTTAAATTATTTAAATTAAAATATCATATTAATATACGGTTATATGATATAATACAAGTCGCTTATATATACTGATTTTAAAGGGGGAATTTGAATGAAAAAAACACGTTTTGTCTGTTTTTGTCTTGCGCTGTGGATGTGTATTCTTGCATATCCCGCTTTTGCCGCGGACTCCCCCGCTTATAAACAGCTTGTGTCGGAAAAACCAGTTTTCGTTAAAAACGTGACGGTTGACGGGCTGTACGGTTTTTATAAAAACTCAACGGTCAAGGAGATATTTGACCTTAAAGAAAACAACTCAACTAAGGGCTTGGTAACTGTCGGCGGTGTTTCAACGGAATGTTACGTTTATATGCGCACGTTTTCGATTACCGATATTTCAAATTACACGATAGATGAGGCAAAAAGCCTTGCCGATAAGATGTTTGCCGAGATAAAATCGATACTTTCATCGACTTATATCAAGTGCATCGCGCGCTCTTACAGTATCAGCGTGTCGGGTACGCCGGACAAAGAAAACAATACGTATAAAAGCTATACGGTGAAGTTTCTCATCGCCACGGGTGAAAGCAACGAAGAACGCGCAGAGGTAATAACGAATTTCGTGCGCCCCGCCGTGGCTTCGTGGGAAGGACTTACAGAGGGCGAAAAGTTCATAAAACTCAATGAATTTATACTGAACGGTCAGTTTTCGTACGATATGGATTTTGTCAACCGTTCAAGCGTATATGCGTTCATCACGGGCAAAGTGGGTGTCTGCGAGGAATACGCAGGTCTTACAGCGCTTTTCCTTGATGAAATGGGATACAAAAATCAGCTTATAACGGGCACGGTCGGACAGACGAAGCATGTCTGGAACATTGTTTATATAAATAACAGACCGTATCATCTCGACATTCTGCACAACGGCCCCGTTGACGAAAACGGTGCGCACGTGCAGATAACGCGCGACTTTTTGCTCGTTTCAACAGAGGTTGCGTCAATGAACCGCACACCTGACGAAAAGTATGCGGACGTGTGCTCAAAGGCTGTCTACAACTACGTTTTTGAAGGCGCGCCGAGCGAGATTCCGAGCGAATTTTTCCACGTGGAAAACGGTATGATGTCGCGTATTCCGCTTTCGTCGGACGTTGAATACATCAAAACGCTTCTGTCGCTTGACGGTGAATTTTTCAAGTTCATCGGAAAAGACGGCGCGGTGCTTTCCGACAGTACCTTGGTAGGCTCGGGCTGTACGCTCGTGCTTGACGTAAACGGCTGTATTCTGCAGTCGCTCACGCTTTGCGTTTCGGGCGATGCCGACGGTGACGGACGGATAACGGATGATGATATTGAAATCGTGAGGGATATAATCCTGCGAACCGACAGCGAAGCTGCAGGGCAGTTTGCGCAGTTCTGCGATCTGAACGAGGACGGCGCGGTGACGGTAAGCGATTATATATGCTTTTCAAGACTGAAGGACTCGATAACAACATACCACGGGTAAGCTATGAAAAAATTATTTGTTTTGTTTGCGGTCATTACCGCACTTACCGTTAATACTTTTGCATACACTCCGTCGTACGCGCTGACGGGCGAGAAATTAACGTCGGACGATGTTTTTGTGGTGCGTGTTACAGCAAAAATGACGGAAATAAAAGAAGAAGATACGACATCTCCCGACACGGCCGACAGCGACACGGTGATAACCGATGAGGTAACGGAGGGACAGACGTCAACGGGGGAGGACTCCGCTTTGACAGAGGAAACGACCGATCCGGCGGTCGATATAGTGCCTCTTGATGAAATCAGCGATACGAACGCAGATACAAATACGGACACGGATACGGAAACGAATACTGATTCTGATATAAGTACGGACACGTACACGGACACAGAAACAGGCGCCGATACTTCTGACGGTGAGCAGGAGGGCGGTATTTTCGGCGGTGAGGGTACGATAGTTTTCGATGCGGAGAAAATACAGCTTGTTTCCGTTTTGCCGTACGCGCCGGAAGGCATAATGGTTGAATACAGCGTTGGCGACGGCGAATGCAGATTTATGTTTTATTCATTGAGCGCTGTCACAACGAATACACCGCTTCTTGAGATGCAGTTCAGGATGATTTCGGTGCAGGAAAGCGCAGACGTGATGCTTTGCGAGGGACTTTTTTCAAACGGTGACAGCGATACACCGTCTGAAAACGTAACGTTCACGACGGTTTACGAGGCAAAGGAAACGACACCTGTAACGACGGTGCGCCCGCTTGACACGTCAACGTCAGCGGTGACAACGTCGCCCGATGATTCCGAGCCGAATCACACCGACGGCGATACGCAGGAAAAGGAAAATACGGACTTGCCTACGGACGGCGGTGACGAAACGAAAGCACCCGCGCCGACGGAGCCTGATGATACCGTGCATTTTCCGACGGTGATAGCCGTGTCGGCGGTTATACTTACGGCTGTAATTACGGCGGTCGTGTTTATTGCGAAAAAAATGAAGAAATAAAAATATCGGAGCAGGGAATGAGTCCTTGCTCCGATTTTGTATAAGCACAGAAAATACCGTAAGCGCTCCGAGGTAAATGAACGAAAGATATAATTTACGCGCATACCGTCATAATTTGCGCCTTATGATAAGGCGCGAGAGCGCACGTGCGTTGAACGGAAAAAGCGGGTAAAGATAATGTCTTTGACCGTCAACGGTCTTGTTTGAGGCTATCAGTACAAGCGATAAAATAACGCCGATAATGAATCCCCACGCGGCGAAAAGCGCGGTCAGCGCAAGCAATATCAAACGCATAAATTTGAAAGCGTAGCCAAGCTCATAGCTCGGCTGGGCAAAATTCGCAATGCTTACGAATGCCGTATAAAGTATCGTTTCGGGCACGAACCACCCGACTTTTACGGCAAAATCACCGAGGATAAGACCGCCGATTATCGAAAAGCTCCCCGCAAGCACGGACGGGGTGTTCAGCGCGGCGAGCTTCAGTCCGTCAACGGCGAATTCAAGCAGGAAAAGCTGAACGATTATCGGAAGCGCGGACGACGCTTCCACGGTTATAAATTCAAGTCCTTTCGGGATATACTGCGGATGCGTGATGAGCAGATACCACAGAGGTGACAAAAACATCGTCAAAAAGAACACGAAGCACCTGACGAAACGCAGATACGTTCCCGTAAGCGGCGGAAAATAGTAGTCGTCCGTTTCCTGCAAAAAGTCAAAAATGCAAGTCGGAAGTATCATCGCTGACGGGGAATTATCGCACAAAACGATAATGCTTCCTTCCATTATCGATGCCGCGGCGGCATCGGGACGCTCGGTGTATCTTATCTTCGGAAACGGATTGTACCACCCCGTTTTTATAAGACATTCGGCGAGCGACTCAGCACCGAGCGACAAGGCGGAAACGTTTATTCCGTCAATTTTCCGTTCTATCTTTTCTATCAGCTTTTTATCCGCAACACCGTCAAGATAACATAAAACAATATCGGTTTTTGATGATGTACCCGCTGTTTTTATCTTCATCGTAAGACGGCTGTCGCGTATGTGCCGTCTTATCAGGGCGGCGTTGAAAACGAGCGTTTCGACGAACCCCACGCGCGCCCCGCGCAGGACTTTGTCGTTTTCGGGTTCTTCGATTCCACGCACGGGATATGTCCTACAGTCGATAAGCACAATGCCGGAAATGCCGTCAACCATCATCGCCGTCATACCCGAAAGTACACCCGTGATGACGTTGTTTTCATCCTTTGCGCTTTCTACCTCGACGTACGGAACGTACGTATCGTAAAACGTTTTAAGGTCGGAAACGCTTGAAACGTCAAGCTTTGTCAGCTTCATAAACAGATCCATTATGCGAAGCATTACTTCGTCCTTCGTCAGTCCGTCAATGAAGTAAAAACTGCATTTTTTACCGCACGTTATAATGTCGCGGCGCACCGTGTCAAAGCTTTCGTTTATCCGCAAAGCCTTGTCGAAATGCTCTCTTTTTGCATCAATATTAGTTTCGTTTATCATAAGCCGATTACGATATTGCCGCACCGTCGGAGCTGTTTTCGGAAAGCCCGAAGCTGACGAAGATAGCCTCGTTTACCTTTTCCATAACGTCCTCGTCGAGATGCCCCATTTTTTCTTTTAACCTCTGCTTGTCGAGCGTACGTATCTGCTCAAGCAATATGACCGAATCCTTGGAAAGGCCGTAGCTGTCGGCGTACACTCCAATGTGCGTGGGCAGTTTTGTTTTGGAAATCTGGCTTGTTATCGCGGCGGCAATGACCGTGGGGGAAAATTTATTGCCCACGTCGTTTTGCACTATCAGCACGGGGCGCATTCCCCCTTGCTCCGAGCCGACGACGGGCGACAGATCCGCGTAAAAAATATCTCCTCTTTTTATGACCACCTTTGATTACTCCTTTTGATATGTTCTACACCTATTTTTTCATCAAAATCACGGTTTTAAACATCGAAAGAAGAAAATTTGGATTTTGTTTTTATTCATACGCAAGCTCTTATAAAACCTTTATGTGTTTTTTATCCCCTGCGCCCTGCCACCCCCCTCGGCGGGGCGCAGATATTTCCTGCGGAAATATTCAATACGGATTTCAAGCATTACATCTTAACACATCATTCCGGAATTTTAAGTTAAGTCTGAAATATCAAGGTGTTTACCGCTTTACTTCGGTAAATGTTAAAATTTTATTAAAGATATAAGGCTATAATAACACGCACACATGAGATATAATACATTAGTATAATTATTTTTAAAGGTGTCAAAATATGTCTTATTTCAAATCCTCGCTGTACGATGCGGTAAAGCTGTTTTTGGGGCAGGTTGCCATGGCGATGTTCGGCTTCGTTACGGCGGGCGCAACGAGCTCGTCGCCCTTGCTTATGCTCGGCGCGGGCATACTCGGTATATTTCTTTATCTGGTCATCATATACGACTTTATGTGGGATGTCGGCGGACGCGACCGCATAAAAAATGACGTGTCGGGCGAAAAGGCGAATTTCGGCAAGCCCGTATATATTGCGCTTATCGCAAACATTCCCAACTTTATATTTGCAATTCTCACGCTCGTGTCGTATTTCGGTGAAATAGAGGGACTTTACAATGTGGCAAACGCGGTGCTCCGTATGATTCAGGCGGTATATATCGGACTTTTCAAAAACATCGTCATCAACGGAATGGAGCTTAACGCGAATCCTTTTACATACACAATAACACCGTTTATTTCCGTCTTTGCGACGTTTGCGGTATATATGCTCGGATATAAAAACATCAAATTGCTTCCCGACAAGAAAACGAAACAATAAACCCCGCGCATCGAGGTCAGCCGTAGGACGGCAGAATGGAGAACCCAATGGGTAACAAAGAAGTAATCATATACGGCACTATTGCCGTATACGTTGCCGTAATGGTAATAGTCAGCGTTTTATCAAGCAGAAACGCCAAAAACGTAAGTGACTTCGCCGTAGGCAAGCGCAACGCAAACGCGTGGCTGTCGGCGTTTTCATACGGAACGGCTTATTTTTCAGCCGTTATGTTCATCGGATATGCGGGAACGACGGGCTGGAATTACGGTCTGTGGGGCGTTTTGCCCGGTATAGGCAACGCAATATTCGGCGCGCTGTTCGCGTGGCTGGTGCTTGCCAACAGAACGAGAAACATAACAAGACATCACGACATACGCTCAATGCCGCAGTTCTTCGAAAAACGCTTCGGCGACAAGGCGATGAAGCAGTTCTGCGTATTCGTTACTTTCGTATTCCTGCTTCCGTATTCGGCATCCGTTTACAAGGGACTTACGAGCGTGTGCAGTATACTCCTCGGTGTTGACGAAATGCTGTGCTGTATCGTAATTGCCTGCGTTGCGGCGGTGCTCGTCGTGCTCGGCGGTTATATGGCGACGCTTAAAGCGGACTTTTTGCAGGGCATCGTAATGGTCGGCGGTGTTATCGCACTTATCGTCGTTATAATGAGAAGTGAGCAGGTAGGCGGTCTTACAGAGGGCATCAGCAATATAATAAACAAAACGGGCGAGCTTCAGCTCGCGCCGAAGGACCACATAAGCCTCTGGGCAACGGTGCTCATGACGTCGTTCGGTACGTGGGGACTTCCCCAGATGATACATAAATACTACGGCATCAAGGACAAAGCCGAGGTCGTACGCGGCACGGTCATTTCAACGCTGTTCTGTCTGATAATTGCAGGCGGCGGTTACTTTATCGGCTCACTTTCAAGACTTTTCCCCGAAGCCTTTGCCGACGGTGTATATGACAATATAATCCCGAACGTGCTTGAAGCGGCAAGCGTTCCGACGGTGCTTTTGGGTATCATTCTCGTGCTTCTTATTTCGGCATCGGTTTCAACGCTTGCATCAATCACCATCACGGCATCGACAACGCTTACGATGGACTTCATTGCACCCGTTGCAATGAAAAAGGCATCCGCCGAAAAGGTCGGAAATGCCTGCAAGATAGTTTCAGTCTTGTTTATCATTCTTTCATTCATTATCGCAATTACACCCGGCACACCGATACTCGTTATGATGTCGTATTCGTGGGGCATCATTTCAGGCTCGTTTATGGCTCCGTACATTCTCAGCCTTTTCTGGAAGAAGCTGAACCGCGCGGGCGCATGGGTGGGTATGCTCGGCGGATTTTTAACGGCATTCCCTCCGCTTGTGTGTAAGCTGTTCGGAATTACCGTGGCGACACCCCTTGGCGAGCTTTCTTCCCTCGGTCCGCACTTTGCCTGCCTTGCGATGATAATTTCGTTCCCGCTGTGCTTTATCGGCACTGAAATATATAACCTTGTTACAAAAACAAACAAAGTAAACACAGAATTTTATCAAACGGAAAAATAAATCTAAGATTAAGAAGGACAAATCGATGAAGATCAATATATACAACAAAGATATGGAATGTATGAAGCGCTCCGATATGGAAGCGCTCCAGCTTGAAAGGCTCCGCGCGATGGTTGACTACTGCGCGAAAAACGTGCCTTTCTACCGTGAAAGACTTGAAAAGGCAGGCGTTACGTCAGAAAAGATAAAAACGCTTGACGACATCAGGTACATTCCTTTCACAAACAAAACAGACCTGCGCGACACATACCCCTTCGGTATGTTCGGTGCGCCGATGAAGGAAATCGTACGTCTTCACGCATCGTCGGGTACGACGGGAAATCCCACCGTTGTCGGATACACAAGAGAAGACCTTGACAACTGGTCAGAGCAGGTTGCCCGTATCTGTATGGCGGCAGGCGCAACAGACGAAAGCATCGTTCAGATATGCTTCGGCTACGGTATGTTCACAGGTGCGCTCGGTCTTCACTACGGTCTTGAAAGAATAGGCGCAACCGTTGCCCCCACGTCGTCGGGCAATACCGAAAAACAGCTTAAATTTATGCGTGACTTCGGCACTGATACGCTCGTTGCAACTCCTTCTTACTGTCTGTACCTTGCAGAGGCTGCAGCAGAGCACGCAAATGAATTTCCGCTTGATAACTACAAGCTGAAGCTCGGACTTCTGGGAAGCGAGGGCTGTACACCCGAAATGCGTAACGAAATAGAGCAGAAATGGGGTAACGGCTTCTTTGTAACCGACAACTACGGAATGAGCGAGCTTAACGGCCC
>JAZKZC010000146.1:0-2127 GCA_045612465.1 Eubacteriales bacterium | reverse complement strand
TTCATTCAATGGTACGTACGTTGAGTTATCCGATACAGCACTCTTATCCTCACAGATATGGGCATTCACAAGACAAGCTGACGGCAGTTTTGAGATAAAGAATAAAGATACAGGCAGGTGCATCGGAGTTGAGGGCGGCGTTGCCGCAAACAGTAAGAATCTGTGTGTCGCTGCCGACAATGACTCATATTCACAGCGCTGGAACATCCAAAGAAACAAAAACGGCACTTATACCGTAACATCGTGCCTCGGTGAGTACGCAATGGACATTTACGCAGGCAATATTGCAAGCGGAAGCAGGGTGCAGATATACACACCCAACGGCACGAATGCGCAGTCATTCTGCATTGAACCCGTGGCGGAAATCGAAAAGAAGATAGAAAACGAGTCAATAATTGACCTCGGAACCGACTTTATTGCAACCCTTACCGGTACGGCATCGAATAACAACGTCGGACTTGCCGCGCAGGGCTCCGCAAACGTTGCAATGAAAACGAGCGAAAAGAGCGTGCGCCAGCTTTGGAGATTTTCAAAGCAGACCGACGGCAGCTACGTCATTATAAACCAGGAAAACGGCACGGCGCTTGATGCAAGCGCTGAAAACGGCTCAAACGTAGTTTCCTCAACCAACAGCGCTTCAAATGCACAGAGATGGTTTATAATCGAAGATTCAAACGGATATACGCTTGTACCCAAAGCCTCATCAAAATGCGTGCTTGACGTTGAAGAAGCAAGTGCTGAAAACGGTGCAAACGTACAGCTCGGAGAATATAAAAACAATTTTGTTTCCCAGCGATTCAGTATAACTGAATTCACGGGTGATTATATGGACTATACAGCTCCCGTTTACGTCGGAACGCACTTCAACGCGGGAATCATACCTGCATTTGCTACACACAAGCGAATATCTCTCAGCGGAGGTACGAATGTAATTCTCTACGGCTCAAGCGAATATTCCGAGCAGGTCTGGAGATTTGAATATCAGTCTGATAATACGTATAAGATCGTAAACAACTCAAACAACAAAGTGCTGACACTTCCCAACAGCAACACAACAGCGGGCACACAGCTTCAGGTTGCAACAGATAACGGTTCAAAATCACAGCGTTGGTATCTGTGCCCCAAGGAAGACGCTTTCATACTCCGTTCGGCACTTTCAAAGGATGCCGTAGTTGATATATACGCGGCAAGTACGCAGGACGGCACGAAGATAGACGTTTACTCCCCCAACCTTACCGACGCGCAGATATTCAAGATAGACAACACGCAAATGACAGCGATGTCTTATAACGTATACTGCGGAAACGTAACGACAGACCGAATGAACAGAGTCGTTACAAAAATGAAAAAGTATATGCCCGACACGATAGGTATTCAGGAAGCAACGCCCACATGGATAAATCATCTGAAGTCAGCTCTCGGCGACACGTACGACATCGTAGGACTCGGCCGCGACGGCGGTTCAAGCGGTGAGCACAGCTCGATACTTTACAACAAGCACATTTTCAACTTGTTAAGCTGGGGTACAAAGTGGCTTTCCGATACTCCGGACAAGGTTTCAAGATACCCCGAATCGATGTATAACCGTATATTCACATATGCATTTTTACAGAGAAAATCCGACAACGCGGTGATACTCGTCATAAATACACACCTTGAATATACAACGGACGCCATAAGACTTAAACAGCTTGCAATAATTCAGAACTTCGTCGCAACGTACGGTAACGATTATCCCGTTTACATTTCGGGTGACTACAATGCCGACTTCGGCAGTGCGGCTTGCGTAAAAATGGAACAGTACGGATACACTAACGCATCGAACGCAACAACAAGCAAAACAGGCGCAACATTTACGAATTACGGCGCGGAAAACAGAATACTCGACTACATTTATTATTCAAACAATGACTTCAAACTTAACTACTACAAGGTTTGCAACGAATACATAAACGGCTCGTGGACGTCTGACCACCACCCCGTGTTCGTAAAATTCTCATTAAATTAATAAGCAATAACCCGTACGGTTCGACCGTGCGGGTTATTTATCTCTCTTTTGTTATTTTAACAGTCAATTCACAAATGAATATATGCATTGTGCTAAAATTAAATTGCGTACTTATTAAT
>JAZKZC010000145.1:0-5772 GCA_045612465.1 Eubacteriales bacterium | reverse complement strand
AGGTCCTTCCCCTGACAGAGAAAAGATCGCCGTTGACAAGCGAGTTATGGTATTTGACGACGTTATAGCACTCGGTATGCGCGCGCTCAGCGGAGGTGCAAAAGATTTTATTTCGTACAGACGAAATCCCGCAAGACTTTGCGCAATACTCTTCACTTCCGGCACGACGGGTACAAGCAAGGGTGTTATGCTTACAGAGGAAAACCTTATCGGCGCAATTATGTCATGCTGTAAAATGGTGGATATTCACGAAAACGACACATTCGTTTCGGTGCTTCCCATACATCACACGTTCGCAATGACGTGTAACCATCTCGCGATGTGCAACGTAGGCGGTACGACGTTTATGAACGACAGCGTCAAGCGCGCCCTTCGTAACTTTGCCGACTTCAAGCCGACAACACTCATCGTGGTTCCCTTGTACGTTGAAACTATCTGCAAGAAAATATGGGAAGGTATACGCAAAAAAGGCAAGGAAAAGCAGGTTCGCGCTCTTATCAAGGTCAGCAACGGCTTGCGTAAAATCGGCATCGACAGACGCCGTGAGTTTTTTGCCGAAATTCTTAACTCTTTGGGCGGTAACATCAAGACCATCGTCTGCGGTGGTGCTCCGCTTGATCCGCAGTATATCAAGGATTTCGATGATTTCGGTATTCTTATCGCCGAGGGCTACGGAATAACGGAATGCGCTCCGCTTATATCGGTAAACCCGTTTCACTGGAGAAAGATAGGCTCCGTCGGTCTTCCCGCTTTGGGTATGGAAGTAAAAATAGACGCTTCCAATCAAAGTGATGACGGCGAGATACTTGCCAGAGGTAAGAACGTATTTATCGGTTATTATAAAAATGAAGAAGCAACCGCAGAAGCGTTTACGGATGACGGGTGGTTCCGCACGGGCGACATCGGTCATATGGACTCTGATAACTTCATATATATTACGGGAAGAAAGAAAAACGTAATTATTGCCAGCAACGGCAAAAACGTATACCCCGAGGAACTTGAGGAGCATCTGCTCAAAAACGAAAAAATATCCGAAGTAGTTGTTATCGGAAGACAAACGGATGGAAATACTGTTATAACAGCGGTTATCTATCCCAATTTCGATATATACGCAGGTGTAAACAGAGAGGATATTTTGGAAGACCTCAAAAAAGATATAAACAACCTCAACAAGACGTTGCCCGTATACAAGCAGATACGTGACGTTGAAATAAGAGGTACGGAATTCGAAAAAACAACCACAAGAAAAATAAAGAGATTTCTTGTTAAATGATAAGGAGTGATTTTATGTTTGAAGAAATTAAGGATGCACTTGTAAAACAGCTCGATCTTGATCCCGATACTATAACACCTGAGTCTGAGCTTGTTAACGATCTCGGAGTAAACTCAATAGAGCTTGCGGATCTTATCATGTCCTGCGAGGATAAATACGATATTGAAATTGACGACGACGATATCAAAAACTTCATCACAGTTCAAGACGTAGCTGATTATCTTTCAAAAAACGTTGGTTAATCAAAAGCAAAAATGCACTGATAAAATCAGTGCATTTTTTGTTTTTTGTTATTTCACATTTACCGTGATTTTTGAATAATCTCCCGTTCCCTTGCACGATTCCCACTCGTCGGAAGTACCGAGGAAGTTTATCGTCGTCATTGCCGACTCTTTAAACACGTCCTGTCCTATGTATGTAACAGTTGACGGAATTGTAATTGTATTAAATGAACGACAGTTGTAAAAAAGGTTGTCGTTAAGTTTTGTGATACCGTCGGGGATATTGACTTCTTTGAGGTCTGCACAGTTAAAGAATGCGCTTTCGCCTATCTTTGTAACACCGTCGGGAAGCGTCAGCTTCGTTATTTTAAGGCAGGAGAAGAATGCTCTTGCGCCTATCTGAGTGACACCGCTCGGTATTTCAACAGCTTCAAGCGCTTCACATTCATAGAACATCATCTCGGAAACAGCCGTCAGATTTTCGGAAAGAGTAACACTTGCAAGCTTATTGCAGTTTGCGAAAATACCGTCGCCGATCTCAGTTACCGAATCAGGCATGGAAAACTCTGTAACAGCGCAAAAAGCAAAAGCATCAGCGCCTATTTTCGTCACACCGTCATGTAAAATTATCTCAGAAAGCGAAGTACATTTCCTGAAAATTCCGAAAGAAATTTCAGTAACCGCCGCGGGGATATTCACCTTTGTGAGCTTTTCACAGTTTTCAAACGCACATTCACCGATATATTCAACACTTTCGGGAAGCGCAATTTCAGCCAAAGCCTTACAGCCTTCAAACGCACAGTATTCAATCTTTTCAAGGGAGCTTGGCAGGCTTACAGATTCAAGATTTTTGCAACCAGAAAAAGCACCTCCGCCGATAGTCCTGATACCCTCAGGGATAATAACCGACGTTATATCCTTATTTGCAAAAGCGTTTTTATAAACACCTATAACCGTGTATGAATCAACCTCGGACGGCACGGTAACTTCTTTACCCTCGCCGCTGTAGCCGTTTATATATGCGCCGTCATCATATACAAGGTAGGAGTAATCCCCTGCTGTTCCCTCTTTTTCCGGAGCTTCTTCGGGCGCTTCCGTTTCAGCGGGTGCTGTAGTTTCCGTGGCAGGCGCCTTCGTCGTGGGAGCATTTGTAACATTCGAAGCGGATGTATCAATACTTTCCGTCGTACAAGACGCAAACAAAGCGCATATAAGTGCGAATATCAAAAGTATTAAGGCCGTTTTTTTATTTTCACCGATTGCAAACATCATCTTTTATTTTTTTACCTCACATTAAACATAAAATATTCTGTATAAAAACAAAATGTAAACACATTTTTTTCACATTACTTTCACGAAGCAATGCTTTACTTTATACAGCATTATAAACTCTTTTATGTGAATAAATCAATATTCACAAGTAATATTTTTGAAAGTGAGGTTTTTCCATGGCGATTTCCAAAAGACTTATAGCAGTTGTCTGTTCCGTGGCATCTGCATTAAGTATGACTTCCCCATTTACTTCGGCCGCGCAAACAGAGATAACTCCCGTAAGCGGCTGCGGTATCACAGTCGAGGCAACAGATGACGGAACATTTATCTACGGCATTCCGCCGATGACTCCCACAGAGAGCGCAGAGTATTTTTTTGAAGATGAAGTTTCTTTTTCATCAAACTATGCGTATTTGACCACCGACAGCACACTTTCGCTTATCCAAAACGGTTCGTCGATTGAAACAGCGACCGTAATAATCTCAGGTGATGTAAATTGCGACGGCATTATAAACGGTAAAGATACTGTACGCATCGCAAAATATCTGAATGATCCGGACACACAAATCAATCTCCGTGCAGCAGATACAGATCGCGACGGCGACGTTGACGCTGATGACAAATCCGTAATAACTGAAAAGATCACGGCAAATTCCGTAGATATTTCTATGGTCAAAGCTCCCGACAAAACAGCTTATTTCGTCTCTCAAAAATTCTCGTGTAATGGTATGATACTGCTTGAAACATACTCAAACGGAGATAAATATCCCATTTGCGACGGTTTTACCGTTACTTATCAAAACGGTGACAGTATTTCCGAAGACGATACTCTCGTTACCGTATCATACAAGGACTTCAGCACAACGATTCCTATAACCGTAAATTCATCAAACGTGTACGTTCTTTCGGAATACGTCGATGAAACAATAGAAATCACAAGCGCAGGTGAGCATATTTTCACAGGAACATCCGCAAACACGCAGATAAGCGTCAACGCACCCGACTGTGAAGTGCATCTTGTATTTTCAGAAGCCGATATGACTTATGCAGGCGCAGGTGCGGCGGTAAACATTTTGTCAGCTGACAGCGTAACGTTGCGCACGTTGGATGGCACAAGCTGTATTTCGGACACATCCGCAAACACAGCCGAATCTGCAATTTATTCCGAAGCGCCTCTTACGCTTATCGGTGACGGTGTACTTAAAATCAACGGAAAAAGCTCCGAGGGTATAACCGTTTCAAAAACAGCATTCGTAATTGACGGCGGTACTTATATTATTAATGCAGTCAAAAACGGTATTCAGCCAAAGGGTAAGGGTGTATCTTTCACGGTAAACGGAGGAAACTTTGATATTACCGCAGGCGGAGACGGCATTAAAAACAGCAAAACAGACATCGTTATAAACGGCGGTAATTTCACAATATCATCGGGTGGTGACGGTATTCAGGCAGAAACCGCACTTGCGATAAACGGCGGTACGTATAACATAACAACAAGCGGCGGTTATCTTTCAAACAGCGGTAATTCCGCATCGTCCGCGTGGGTGTATGAGATAGTCGAAGAAGCGGATATGCCTGCTTCGCAAGAGGAATACTACGGTCTTTACATTCTTTCGGGAACGACTTACGTAGAAATTGATGAAACGAATTATTCCACCTATTCATCATATACAACTCTGTATGACAGAAATTCCTCAAAGGGAATAAAATCAGGCACAGATATGGTCATTTCAAATGCCGATATTACGTTAAACTGCCTTGATGACGGCATAAAAGCAGACGGATTGTTTACTCATAACAGCGGTAAAATCACCATAAAGACTGCTTGCGACGGAATCCAATCGGATTCTGTGCTCACGGTAAACGGCGGTGAGATAAATATTCTCGGTGTAGGTGCATTTTATCAAAACAGCACGTCTGGTAAATTCAAGTATCAGAACGGTGAATATGTACGTACATCAAGTGATTCAGGCGGTATGCGTCCCGGCAGTTCTTCATCCTCAACGCTTTATGCACTTTTCAACAGCGGAAAAGGTTTGAAGGCTGAATCAGAGCTTTACATAAACGGAGGCAAAATAATCATTGACGGCATAGATGACAACGTTCACTGTGACGGTTCGCTTTACGTAAGAAACGGTGATTTGACGCTTTCAACAATGGACGACGGGCTTCACGCTGAGCTTTCCGTTATGATCGGAAGTCTTTCTGATACAAGCTGCTCGCCAAACATAACTATTACCGAATCATACGAGGGTGTTGAAGGTATTTATATTGATTTTTACAGCGGAACGACCGTAATCAATTCCTCGGATGACGGAATAAATGCCGCAGGCGATCTTGAAGCATCGTCATCATATTATCTTAGCTTTGACGGCAGTTGCAGCGTTTACGTATACGCCGAGGGCGACGGACTTGATGCTAACGGATATATGTATATATACGACGGCGGAGTTTACGTTTTCGGCCCGACATCAGGCGGAAACGGAATTATAGACTACGACTCGAAATTTGAGATATACGGCGGAACATTTCTTGCTGTCGGAAACAAGGATATGGCTCAGACGGCAACAAACGCAACCCAGTATGTACTTGGATATACAATATCATCAGGATCATTTACCGCAGGAACATACATCAACATAAACGGCGCTGATATCACAGCAAAATTACCGAAATCGTACAGCTCTTCCCTGCTTGTTCTCGTGTCTTCTCCCGCCTTTTCGCAGAATAATACCTACCGCGTTTCATACGGCGGAAGCTATACGGGCGGCACGGTAACAAATAATATATGTCAGGGCGGTACATATTCAGGCGGCACATCAGGCGCAAGCATAACCACATCTTCAAGTAAGATCGCAAGCACGGGCGGATTCAGCTCGGGCGGCGGAAACAGACCGTTCTAAAGCACCAAAACTCAAACTCCTCATATAATGTAACATCATTATATGAGGAGCTTCTTTATGAATATAGATAATATAAAATTTTCCGTTATAGGCGGAGATGAGC
>JAZKZC010000144.1:0-4436 GCA_045612465.1 Eubacteriales bacterium | reverse complement strand
AACGGCGTTCAATTCGGGGTGGTGTTGTTGTAGGGACAGACGTCCTCGACTGTCCGTTTAAACCCATTTCCGTTCATTTCATTCGGGTCGTGTAGTTCGTGGTAGCCACGAACTACCGGGCGCACGACCCCTACAAATTATCGGGTTTGTTTTGTTTGATTCGGGGCGATACCGTTGTAGGGGCGATCATCGATCGCCCGCTTGATCCCATTTTTGCTCATTTCATCTGCAAATGATATGAATCGTTTTTTCGTTCGTTTTATCGTGGGGGCGGCACAATTCACGTCTTCCGTGAATTCGGCCGGCGCGTGATGGCAAGACCGTACAGCAAAACAAAAGGGCGCGCCGTCGGTTTCGCTGAAAGCGAAACGTGCCGCCCCTTATCGGATTACCCCGTCTTTCCTTCACTGCAAATCAACTTGCGTGACTTCGGAAACGATTCCGTCAAACGTCATCTTTCACTATTTTTCTCGGCGGAAGCTCAAGCAACTCCGGCTTTTTCAGATATTCGCTGATGCGTCTGAATGCCACCGCATAATACGAACCCGTGCAGATTCTTTCATCCATTACGATGCCGAGAGGTATCGTTTTTTCAAATACCATCTTATCATCCGACATTTTCGGTACGTAACGCATATTTCCGATAGACATAAACATACTCGTCGTGCCGAATTCATACGTGTGGTGGTATATATGGTTCGTTCTTATTGAAGCGAGATTCGTTATGCCGAGAGACATATGAAACGGACTAAGATCGATTATCTTTTTCGGCAAAAGGCCGAATTTGTCAAGCGTTTTGAAAAGGCTTACCCCGATTCCGCACAGTCCGGGTATCTTGACGAGCTTTTTTGCAAAATCATCGGTCGTGTTAGTATCCCCTGACTGTCTGTTTTGCTCTATAAATTTATCTATTTTCTCTTGAACGTCAAATACGGTGTCCTCAGGCTCAAAATACATCTTCGACATAGTTCCTTCGGTGGTCTCGTTCGCCTTCAGAACTACCATTCCGATCGATATCTCATTTCTTGCATACACCTTTTTGTTAACCACGAAGCGGTTCAGCTTCGGATATTCGGCGACGGTACGCAGATACGCGCACACGATAAGCGCCATATATGTTATTTTTTTATCCCGTTTTTCAGTAATATAATTTTTCATCGGAGACAAGGGAATATCTACCGTGATCATATTCATTGCATCAGTGCGCCTGGACATAACGTGTGCGCTGATGATCGTTTCGGGATCTGCATTTTTCAGTTTTTTTCCATCTGCCCGCATATTATCCTCCAAACAAAATTCAGTCCGATGTGAGAATTATATCACATATCCGACTGAATTTCAATATAATATTGCAAGTTTGTGAAATAATATAACATTGTAAATCTTGAGAAATTGAAAAATGTTAATATTTCATACGATTGTTAAGTTCTTCCATTTTCCTTTCAGGAAGCGATGGACAAAAAACGCGGTTCTTGCCACCCAGTCGGTATACATCGCAAGCCAGACACCGTGAAGTCCCAAGCCGAGCGAGTAACAGAATACATAGCTCATCGCCACACGGCAGATCCACATTGACAGCATTGACACGGTGAGCGTGAATTTGACATCACCCGACGCTCTCAGGCAGTTCGGCACCGTGAAAGCGAGCGGCCAGAAGACCGATGAAACAATGCAGAACACACGCACTATGGTAATTGCATCAGTCCGCGCCGCATCCGACAGCGAAAAAAGTCCCGACACGGGTCCGACAGATGCGAAAATGACAATATTCATTCCGATCATCAGCAAAAAGGTGAGTCCGACCAGCTTTTTCGTATACTTTTCAGCCGTTTGCGGAAGTCTTGCGCCCATTGCGCGTCCGACGACCGATACGAGCGCAAGTCCTATTGCGGCGCCGGGGATATTTGACATCATCGCAATCGTGTTTGCCGCCGCGTTCGCGGCGGTGGCGGATGTGCCGAGCGTTGAAACAACACGCGCAACAAGCAGCTTTCCGATCTGAAACATACCGTTTTCGATGCCGCCCGGCACCCCGATGTAAAGTATCTTTTTTATAAGAGTGAATTCAAGTGTCGGACGTCTTAAGCCCTCAAGATAAACTTCATTGTTTTTGTTTCGCACCAGAACGGTCATAATTATTCCGCCGACGGCACGTGACACGAGCGTTGCCGCCGCCGCACCGAGCACACCGAGACCGAAACCGAAAATAAGCACCGCGTTGCCCGCGACGTTTACAGCGTTCATAATTACCGATGTTGTCATTGTTACTTTGCTTTTGCCCATCGCCCTGAACACAGCCGCGCCTGAATTGTAAAGCGCTAAAAACGGATACGACACGGCTGACAGATAAAAATACGTTTTACAGTTTTCCATAACGCTGTCTTCAACGCTGCCGAATATCATTCCGAGTATCTGAGGGCAGAACAAAAGACACGTTATCATTATAATTCCCGACACGTAAAACGTGACGAGCGTGAGCTGTTTTACGGATCTTTTCGCGGGCTCACTTTCGCCGCGCCCTATGTACTGCGAAACGATGACGGCACCGCCTGCTCCGAGCGCGGCGAATATCTGTATCAGAAGTACATTTATCTGGTCAACGAGCGAAACGCCCGATATTGCCGCCTCTCCCGCACTGCTGACCATCACCGTGTCGGCAAGTCCTATGGTGACGTGCAAAAATTGCTCAATAATAAGCGGTATGAGCAGTTTACGCATAAATCCGGATGGAAATATGTCGCTTTCTTTTATGGTATTGTTTGACATCCATTTGTTTCCTTTTTACATTATCGGTTAATTATAACAGTAAATTTTGTATCTTGTGTGTTACATAACTTAAAAATATTAATAGAAATCATAAAATAAAAGTGAATTACTCCCGTTTTATTATGGTAAATGTGTGAAAAAAATGAATTTTAATTGAAAAAAATTTGTGAGGTATTGACAAAGTTATATTTTTTGTGTAATATAATAAATGTAAGAAAACTAACAAACGGAGGTGCACATGCAATACGGTGAGATCATTTCCGAATTGTCTGCTCTGAGCAAGAGCTATTCGGAAAAACTTAAAAAGGAACTTGAAAAAGAGGGACTCAAGGTTCTATACTGCAGATTGCTGTCTGCACTTGCGGAGGAAGACGGCGGCACACAGCTCAGCCTTGTAGAGCGTACAGATATCAAGGCACCGACAGTAAGCATAATGCTTCGTAAAATGGAAAAGCTCGGTCTTGTTGAACGCAAGGTAGATGACTACGATCTGCGCAAAACGCACGTTATGCTCACGGAAAAGGGCAGAGCGGCGGATGCTCTGGCAAAAAACACTATAAAACAGCTTCAGGCGGATGTTTTCGGTGCTGTTTCCGAGGACGACCTGAAGATATTTTGCGGTGTCCTGAATACGATTTCTGGATCCTTAAAATGATGAATAAATAATATATTCCCAATTTATTAAGAGGGAATATATTATTTTTTTATTTTCTTGTCCTTGATTTTATACACTGTTATGGTATAATCTTGGTAAAATGGCGAGGTGTTCCGAAATACAGCTCGGAATACGTACATATTAAGAAAGAGGTATTTTATGTTTAAGAAAATTTTATCGGCAATTCTTATATCCCTTACGGTAGTTTCTGCCGTGTCCTGCACGAACGGTTCGAACGATACGACTGTCGGCGAAACATCACCCGACACAGCGGCTGAAACAAATGCGGATACGGAAGAAGCGAAAGAAACGGCAGAAGGCGAAACGAATGATGAGGGTGAAACGGACGGCGAAAGCGACGTACCCGCATCTGATAATGACGCTGCTATATTGCTCAATGCAATCAAGGACGCAAGCGAAAATATGACGCTTGCCAACGTGTACGACAGCACAAATTCCCCTTTGTCGGCAATAAACTTCGTTTCATCGTTTGGCGGTGAGGTTGATTTTGATGAGAATTTCGAGCCGATCTACCCCGAAATAATGAACAAGATCGAAGAATACGCATTCTTGATGCCCGTTGGCAAATCCCCCATTGAAATCGACGTTTTCAAGGTAAAGGATGTCGCTGACGTGGACGCTGTAAAGGAGCTTTGCGAAGACCGCATACAGAAGATAAAGGAATCCGATATAAAGGTTTACGCACCCGATGAATGCGACCGCATTTTTCCCCTTATGACGGTTTACGCAAAGGGCAGTTACGTTATAATGATAAGCGTTGAAAATCCCGATGCTGTAAAAACGGCGGCTGATGCGGCAATAACCGAATAAAAACGGTGAATATCAAAACGGCAGGAGCTCCTGCCGTTTTTTTTATATAAACTGTGTTTTCCGATGTGCAAAATGTGTTGACTTTGGGCGAAAAATATAATATAATTATATTGGAAAATTATAAAAAAGGCGGAGAGGTATGAAAAAGGTCATAAAGATTTTTTTGGGCTCATCGATTACGGAA
>JAZKZC010000143.1:0-3096 GCA_045612465.1 Eubacteriales bacterium | reverse complement strand
TATCAACTCTGCCGATCTTGGCATATCCGAGATGCGCGCACGTTGACGCATCGTGAGCAAGCACGTGCACGTCGGGCGCTATGGTAACGTTATCGCCTATTGTAATGAGCCAGCAATGTGACGGATCAAGCGTCACACGTAACTGCGGATTGAAATTCTTTCCTACAGTCAGTCCCATTTGCACAAGCTTCTCTACTGTATATTCACCGCGCAAGCGATAAACGAACCTTTTTAAAATTTTTTTCAAAAACACAATTACTTCTCCCCGTCGATCATTTACGGAACAAGCGGTGAAACACCCTTGTAAATTTACTCTTGTATATCTGCGCCTTACCAAGCCAAGACATTGAATAAAGATGCACGGAATACGTGTTTTGCGTCATTTTCATTTCACCCGTTATATAGTTATACGGACAGAGATAATCACGCGGATATACCGTAACACTTGAAATTGTCTGTATCTTTCCGTCGTCGTTTACAAGTCCCGCATCATTAAGAAGCTTAGTTGTATACACAGGGCAACTGATAGCAGCGAAATTACCGTTTTCATCAACAACAGTTTCACTGTCATACACCTTCATGTTTTCAGATATAAAAGCATGCCCTTTTACCGCACCGAATCCGCATCCTGTATTAACGTATTTTTCGTCTTCAAAACCCATATAGGCTTCATTTTCAAGCAAACCGTCGAAATTTCTGACCATCTCAACGTCTGTATCGAGGTAAATTCCGCCCTCGTTATAAACGATAGAAAGCCTTGCGTAATCGGAAACAAATGCCCACTTTTTAAGCTCGTACGCTTTTTTTGTATACGGATGGGCAGAGATGTCGAAATTATCCTCATTCCACTCGATTATCTCATAATCGGGACAGTATTTTTTCCAGCTGTCGATACATTTTATAACATCCTTCGGCTTTTTCCCTCTGCCGAACCAGCAATAATGGATCTTCTTAGGTATCATTTTTTTCTGCCTTTGAATTCAATTTTCTTTTATGCAGGTACATATAAAGCGGTTTCGGAAGCAAGCCCACTATTATCGGACGCAGTGAATAAATATACTTCCATTTGGGTACCTTGAGCATTTTGACCGCAAGACGCGAAACGTACGATTCGTTAAAACGATACTTGAACTTGCGGCGCGATGCGGCATCTCTGTCGTCGCGCATCTTGTAAAGATGCTCCGTTAAATTTCTGCCTCTGTAACCGAGCGAGTATATCTTAACCCAAAGATGCCAGTCTTCAACTCTCAAAAGTTTTTTATACTCCGTATATCCACCGACCGCGCGCATAACGTCCGCTCTTATCAGACACGGCGCATGGCAATGCACGGTACCGTGCACAAGCATTTCAGGCTGCGGATATTCAGCGCCCACATTTCCGCGTCCCCATTCACCCGTTTCATCGAAATATATCATAGGACAGCTCACAAGCGCTATACTGTCATCTGAGATAAGCGCGGAAAGTTCTTTTTCAAATCTGTCGGGAAGCGAAATGTCGTCCCCGTCCATACGCGCCATATACTCACCTTTTGCTTCCCTCAGGCAGTCGTTGAGCGTTTTGTTGAGTCCTGCATTTTTCTCGTGTTTTATAAGCTTTATCTTATCGGGGAATCTCTTTACGTAACCGTCGGCAATACTGAACGTTCCGTCAGAGGAGCCGTCGTCGCACAGTATAAGCTCCCAATTTTCATACGTTTGTCCTATTATGGAGTCTATGGCATCGGCAAGTGTCGCCTCACAGTTATATATCCCCATCAAAACGGAAATAAGCGGTGTGTTTGTCATTTTTTCTTTTCCAACAGCCTTTTTCTATCTTTGATGATATGAGAAATAAGCTCTTTTCGTTCAAAATTCTTTTTGACAAAATCGCGTGCGGAGGATGCAAATTTCTCTTTTAATTTCTCATCATCATACATTGTAAGCATTGCATCGTGCAAAGTATCCACATCGGCTTTTTTTACTGTAAGACCTGTGACACCGACACTCATAGCATCCACTGTACCGGGAATATCAGTTACAATAACCGGTAATCCCATAGCCTCAGCTTCCATTATGGAGTTCGCCATTCCCTCTCTGTAACTCGGAAGAACAAAGACATCCATAGCAGAGTAATACATTTCAGGATTATCAACATTACCCGTGAAGATAATACGGGAAATTTCCTCGGCTTCTTCAAGTGCCCCGTCGTCTATCTCACGTCTTCCGACTGTAAGAAGATATACGTCGTTTCTGTCTCTTGAGATTCTGTCAAAAGCCTCAAACAGCTCGTAAATACCCTTATCCTTCGTAATTCGTCCGACAAAACCAAACACAAACGCTGTTTCGGGAATACCGTATTTTCTTCTTATATCTCTGCTCCATGATTTTTTTCGAGTAATGTCGTAACAGTCAAGGTCAATACCCGCAGAACTTCCGTTCCACACAACAGAACTTTTATCTTCCTTATACAAGCCCTCACTTCGGCTGAATTTCAGGTTTCCGAAACTGTCAGGCTCAATCCACGTGGAAAGTTTGCAGACCGTTTTTTCAATCGTCTTGAAAATTTTTCTCTTTATTCCCTTGAAGCTTACGTAAACTATCCCCCATTGACAGTAAAGACGAACCGGAACCTTTGCAAGCTTCGCTGCAATTGAAGCATAAAGAGAAGCATTCGGAGTTGAATACTGTACAAGATCAAATTTTTCATTTTTGAATATCTTATACATCTCGTATGTAGCTTTAATTCCGTAGAGATTTATGCCCCTTTTCATATTCACAGGGAAATAATGTATATATTTCGGCAATCTTTCAGCAAAATTGCCGTTGTCGGCACAAATGAATGATATGTCAAATCCACCGTTTTCATACATTCCTTTTGCAGTTGGCAAGGCAAACGACTCAAGCGTTCCGGGAACAGTCGTTATAAAACATATTTTCTTCATTTTACCGCTTCCTCAAGAAAGTATTATAAAATCTTTTTCTGATTGCCGTCGGCATCAGTCTTTGAACGATATAACGCACGAAAAGGTTAAATCCGTACCTGCCCTTGCTTATCATTCCGTTTGAATACATATATTTCTGTATAGCTTTTTCGCTTTCATAAAAGCGTTTGCCGCC
>JAZKZC010000142.1:0-23589 GCA_045612465.1 Eubacteriales bacterium | reverse complement strand
CCGTGAATTCAAGGTAGAGGCTAACGTTGGTGCTCCTCAGGTTGCATATAAGGAAACCATCCGCAAGAGCGCGGACGTTGACCACAAGTATGCACGTCAGTCAGGTGGTAAGGGTCAGTACGGTCACGTTAAGATCACAATGGAACCCAACGAGCCCGGTAAGGGTTACGAGTTCGTTAACAAGGTAGTCGGCGGTGCTATTCCGAAGGAATACATCCCTGCAGTTGACTCCGGTCTCCAGAGCGCAATGCAGAACGGTATCCTCGCAGGCTACAACGTTGTTGACGTAAAGATCACTCTTTACGATGGTTCGTACCACGAAGTTGACTCGTCCGAAATGGCGTTCAAGATCGCAGGTTCTATGGCTCTCAAGGAAGGTATGCGTAAGGCAGACCCCGTGCTTACAGAGCCGATCATGAAGGTTGTTGTTGTAACTCCCGATGATTACCTCGGTGACGTTATCGGTGACCTTAACTCCCGCCGTGGTGCTATCCAGTCCATGGATAACATGACAGGCGCATCGCAGATAACCGCAATGGTTCCGCTTGCGGAAATGTTCGGTTACGCAACTGAGCTCCGTTCCCGTACACAGGGTAGAGGTATGTACTCTATGGAGCCCAGCCACTTCACAGAAGTTCCCAAGAGCATTCAGGAAGCTATTATTTCCGGAAGAGCTAAACAATAAAATTAAAAATTTTTGAAACATTGTTTCATATTTTAGGAGGAAAAACCAATGGCAAAGCAAAAGTTTGACAGAACAAAAGACCATGTTAACATTGGTACTATCGGCCACGTTGACCATGGTAAGACAACGCTCACAGCAGCTATCACAAAGACACTTTCTTTGAAGAACGGTAACATCGAATTCATGGCTTATGACCAGATCGACAACGCTCCCGAAGAAAGAGCAAGAGGTATCACAATCAACACAAGACACGTTGAGTACGAAACGGAGCCCCGTCACTACGCTCACGTTGACTGCCCCGGACACGCTGACTACGTTAAGAACATGATCACAGGTGCTGCTCAGATGGACGGCGCTATCCTCGTTGTTGCAGGTACAGACGGTCCTATGCAGCAGACACGTGAACACATCCTTCTCGCTCGTCAGGTTGGCGTTCCCGCAATCGTTGTATTCATGAACAAGTGCGACCTCGTTGACGACCCCGAACTTCTCGACCTCGTTGAGATGGAAATTCGTGAACTCCTTAACGAGTACGACTTCCCGGGCGATGATACACCTATCATCAGAGGTTCCGCAAGAGAAGCTCTTGAATCCGCATCCACAGATATTAACGACGCATGCTACGCTCCTATCTTCGAACTTATGAACGAAGTTGACTCCTTCATTCCTACACCTGACAGAATGGCTGACATGCCCTTCCTTATGCCTGTCGAGGACGTATTCTCCATCACAGGTCGTGGTACAGTTGCTACAGGTAGAGTTGAAAGAGGTATCGTAAACATGTCTGATACTGTTGAAATCGTTGGTCTTTCCGACGAAAAGAGACAGACAGTTGTTACAGGCGTTGAAATGTTCAGAAAGCTTCTTGATTCTGCTCAGGCAGGTGACAATATCGGTCTTCTTCTCCGTGGTATCCAGAAGAACGAGATCGAAAGAGGTCAGGTTATCTGTAAGCCCGGCTCCATCCAGCCCCACACAAAGTTTGTAGGTCAGGTTTACGTTCTTACAGAAAAGGAAGGCGGACGTCAGAAGCCCTTCTTCCCCGGTTACAGACCTCAGTTCTACTTCAGAACAACTGACGTTACAGGCGTTATCGGTCTTCCCGCTGACGTTGAAATGTGCCGCCCCGGCGATAACGTTGATATGACAGTTGAGCTTATCACACCTATCGCTATTGAAAAGGGTCTTCGTTTCGCTATCCGTGAGGGTGGTAGAACAGTTGGTTCAGGCGTCGTTTCTGAAATCATCGAGTAATTAAACTCAAAATTCAATAAAGATTATTTTCGAGGGACACAAAATTTTGTGTCAGGTGAAAATCCAAACCGGCGGTAAAGCCCGCTAACACACAGAAATGTGTGCCGAACAGGTGAGATTCCTGTGCCGACGGTAAAGTCCGGATGACAGAAAATGATTAAGTCAGATCAAACGGTGTTTTTGCGCCGTGTTATATCCGACATAATAAACCCCTCGGAATTTTTCCGAGGGGTTGTTTTTGGTTAGAGAAAACCACTCGCTTAGCGGGTGGTTCCAAAGAGGCTTTTGCCGCCTTTTATATGGAATAGTCGAGGGGCGTCACGTTTCGCAGAATGCGAAACTGAAGGTGCGCCGAAGACTTATTCAGAATATAAGAAAGATAATAATATTTTCGGCGCACTCGTCAAATTCACGAAGGCGTGAATTGTGACGCCCCTGAAAACAAACAATGCTTGTTCACGACAGTTTTGCATATAAACAGCATATACATAACCGAAAATAAAGACAAACGATAATTTGTTTTACAAAACTATAAATTTTCCCAAACGGGAAAAAGTAACACTCGATCTTGCGTGATTACAAATACACGTTGATATTTCATTATGGAGAACTACTATGAAAAACAGAAATTCCGTACTTAAGCTTACAACGACTGCTATGCTTGGTGCACTTGCCGCAATACTTATGATGTTTGAATTTTCAACACCGTTTATGCCCGGATTCATAAAATTTGATTTTTCCGAATTACCCGGTGTTTTTGCCGCTATTGCCATATCTCCCCTCTCGGGCGTTCTGGTGTGCCTTATAAAAAATGCCGTGCATCTTATCGTTACAACAACGGGCGGTATAGGTGAAGTTGCAAACTTCATTCTCGGTGCCGTGTTTGTGCTGAGTACGGGATATATTTTCAAATTTTTACAAGAGAAAAAGTTTTCTCTTATCGTTTCGGGAATAACGGGTTCGATCGCCATGGCGATTGTCAGTCTGCCTGTAAACTATTACATAACTTATCCCGTATATTCAAAAATGCTCCCGATAGATGCAATAATCGGAATGTATGCAGAGCTTAATTCGTCCGTAAACTCCCTGTTTGAAGCACTTCTGATATTCAACGTACCTTTTAATTTTGTAAAGGGTGTGATTTGCGTAATTATTGCCGCTGTGCTTTATAAGAGTGTAAAACCGCTTTTTGCAAAGTTTGAAACTAAATAATTTACAAATAATATATTGCAAAAATACCTTCGATATTTTATAATAGTATAAAATACGTAATTTTAAGAGGTTATTCGTGGCTGTTTGGTTAAAATATTTGACGATGTTCGGTCTTGCGATGGTTCCCATATCGGAGCTTCGAGGCGCTATTCCGCTTGGTATTATAGGATATAATATTCCGTGGTATGAATGTTATATTCTTTGCTGTATAGCAAACATTATACCCGTCCCGTTTATTTTGCTTCTTATCAAAAAGGTCATAAAATGGATGGGAGAATCAAAGGTTGAGCTTTTCAAAAAGACATCGCTCTGGATACAGAATAAGGCTGATAAAAACAAAGACGCAGTAAACAGATACGGAGTTTTCGGTCTTATACTTTTTGTTGCCATTCCGCTTCCTATGACGGGAGCGTGGACGGGCGCGCTTGTCGCGGCTGTTACCGACATGAAATTCGGCCGCGCGATAATTTGTTGTATTATAGGCGTGCTTATCGCAGGTACTATTGTTACGTTAATAAGCACGGGTGCGCTTTCAGCATTTAATTGGATGCTTGGCAGCAAGCTTAACGTTGCGTAAATTATACTTAAGAGGATATATAAATGAGAGAATTTTTTACATCTGAATCTGTAACTGAGGGACATCCCGATAAAATATGCGACGGCATTTCCGATGCCGTGCTTGATGCGATTCTTGCAAAGGATCCTATGGCGCGCGTTGCGTGCGAATGTACCGCAACGACAGGACTTTTGATGGTAATGGGCGAGATCACAACAAACGCAGTGATAGACGTTCAGAGCATCGCAAGAGAAAAAATAAGAGAGATCGGCTATACACGTGCAAAGTACGGATTTGACTGTGACACGTGTGCGGTTATAAACTGCATACACGGTCAGTCACCCGACATTGCAATGGGTGTTGACAAGGCTTACGAAGCGAAAAACGGCGAGATGACAGACGGTCTTGATACGGGCGCGGGCGATCAGGGTATGGTATTCGGCTTTGCGTGCGACGAAACACCCGAGCTTATGCCGCTTCCTATCTCACTTGCTCACAAGCTTTCCAAAAAGCTTACCGATGTAAGAAAAGACGGCACACTTTCCTATCTCCGTCCCGACGGTAAAACGCAGGTAACGGTTGAATACGATGACGGCAAGCCCGTCAGAATCGACGCTATCGTCGTTTCCTCACAGCACGATGAAAACACAACGGTTGAAACGATAAAAGAAGACGTTATAAAATACGTTATAAACCCCATTATTCCGTCCGAGCTTATGGATGAGAATACGAAAATATACGTTAACCCCACGGGCAGATTCGTTATCGGCGGTCCGCAGGGCGACAGCGGTCTTACGGGCAGAAAGATAATCGTTGACACGTACGGCGGATATTCCCGTCACGGCGGCGGTGCCTTTTCGGGTAAGGATCCCACAAAGGTCGACAGAAGCGCCGCTTATGCCGCAAGATACGTTGCAAAGAATATCGTTGCGGCAGGACTTTGCGCAAAGTGCGAGGTTCAGATAGCATACGCAATAGGCGTTGCAAAGCCTCTTTCCGTACTTATCGAAACATTCGGTACGGCAAAGGTTGACGAAGCTAAAATTTATGATGCGGTAATGAAGTCATTTGATTTCAGACCTGCGGCGATAATCAAGAAGTTTGATCTTCGCCGTCCTATCTACTCACCGCTTTCGGCGTACGGTCATATGGGACGCGAGGATGTTGCGGCTCCTTGGGAAGAAAGAGATCTCGCAGAAGCTCTTAAAAATTTAATTTAACCACAATAAAACAGAGAACATATATTGATATCAAAATCTGATTTTGGAGAAATATATGTTCTGTTCTGTTATATGTGATATTTTACTTTCAGTATTTTGTGTTTACGGCATTTTTTGCGCTTGTTACGAGATGCTGAAGCTTACGGAGGTGAGACGGTTTGCCCGTTTTGGACAATTTGGAAATGACGGAAGGAACCGTCGAGCGCGTTATATATCAAAATTCGGAAAACGGATACAGCGTTGCCGAGCTTTCCGTCGGCGAGGCGGAATTTCTGACCGTTGTCGGCATACTTCCGTACATCGCGGAGGGCGAAACGATAAAGGCTTACGGCATGTTCACCGTGCATCCTCAGTTCGGCCGACAGTTCAAGGTCGAGTATTACGAAAAGGAGCTTCCGTCAACGGAAGGCACGATACTTAAATATCTTGCCTCAAACTCGATAAAGGGTGTCGGAAAGGCTGTGGCGCGCAAGATCGTTGAGCAGTTCGGAACGGAATCATTTGACGTTATAGAAAACCACCCCGAATGGCTGACCGATATAAAGGGAATATCAGCTTCAAAAGCCGAGCAGATAAGCGAGGACTTCAAGCGTCAGCACGGTATGCGCTCGGTTATGACGTTTTGCAGTGAGTATTTTCCACCGTCAACCGCGGTGAGGATTTTCAAACGCTTCGGTTCATCCGCTGTCAGCGTTATAAAGCAGAATCCGTATGTCTTGAGTGACGAAATATACGGTGTGGGATTTTCCGACTGCGACCGCATTGCCAAGGACATCGGAATGAAAAAAGACTGTCTTGAGCGTGTTGAAGCGGCGCTTAAATATATACTTTTGCACAACGCAAACCAGAACGGACACACGTATATTCCCGAGGAAAAGCTCCTCGGCGCGGCTGTGCAGATACTCAATATGGACAAAGAACCGCTGTCTGACATACTTGATGAGCTTGTTTCGGCAGGCAAGGTATGCAAAAAGCGTATCGGTGACAGAAAATGCGTATACCTGAAGAAATTTTACGATGCAGAGGTGTACGTTTGCGAAAAGTTAAAGCTTCTTGAAGATAAAAATATCGCATACGGAATAAGCGATGTAAACCGCACGATAAACAATATCGAACTTACCGAGGGTATAAAATACGCTCCGAAGCAAAGAGAAGCGATAGCGTCAGCGATCAACAGCGGTGTTATGGTGCTGACGGGCGGCCCCGGTACGGGTAAAACTACGGTCATAAAAGCCGCCATAAGCATATTTGAAAAAATGGGTTATAAAATCGCCCTCGCCGCCCCCACGGGCAGAGCTGCAAAGCGAATGTCCGAGGCAACGAGTTGCGAGGCGAAGACGGTTCACCGTTTACTCGAAATGGAGTATAACGACGGTATTGAGCCGAAGTTTATAAGATGCGAAAAAAATCTGCTTGAGGAAAACGTTATAATAGTTGACGAAGCCTCGATGATAGACATTTGTCTTGCCGAAGCGCTTTTGAAGGCGATAAAGCCCGGGGCGAAGTTGCTTTTAATAGGCGACTTTGACCAGCTTCCGTCAGTCGGCGCGGGCAACGTCCTGAAGGATATTATATCCTCGGAAAGATTCAATACAGTACAGCTTACGGAGATATTCCGCCAAGCGGAGCAAAGCCTTATCATAACGAACGCTCACGCGATAAACAGCGGAAGATACCCCGATCTTGCAACGAAATCAAACGATTTCTTCTTTATACCGAGAGAAAATGACGAAGCCACCGCAAACACCGTGGCAAGCCTTTGCAAGACAAGACTGCCAAAAGCGTACGGGCACGACATCATACGTCAGATACAGGTAATAACACCGTCAAGAAAGGGAAATGCGGGAACGGAGCTTCTCAATGAAAAGCTTCAGGCTGTTCTTAATCCCCCGTCACCCGACAAAAAAGAAAAAAAACTGCGCCACGTTGTTTTCCGCGAGGGCGACAAGGTGATGCAGATAAAAAACAATTATAATATACAGTGGTATAAAGATGACCGCGAGGGCATCGGTATTTTCAACGGCGACATCGGAACGATAATTGAGATAAATCCGTCGGGTGAGTACGTCACGATAAATTTCGACGACCGCATCGCGCAGTATGATTTTACGATGATGGACGAGGTCGAGCACGGTTATGCAATAACCGTTCACAAAAGCCAGGGAAGTGAGTATCCCGTTGTAATAATCCCGATGTACAGCTATTCAAGCCGTCTTTTGACGAGAAATCTTTTATATACCGCTGTGACCAGAGCGCAGAAAATGGTCATTCTCGTCGGTGACGAGGAGGTTGTCAAGAAAATGGTTGACAACAATCAGCGCGCGATGCGTTATACCTCACTTGGGGAGATGCTGTCTGTGTATGAATAAAAGCGGTAAAAAGTCGGTAATATCGAAGATGACGGAATTTTTGCTTGAATTTCTGTTTCCTCCAAAGTGCGCGGTGTGCGGAAAATTGCTCAATATAAATGACGGAGCGCTGTGCGGTGAATGTCTTGAAAAGTGGAATTCGGAAAGGGAGCAAACGTGCGAAAGCTGTAAAAGAAGCGCTTCGTTCTGCACTTGCAACACGAAGCTGAATAAAACGGCGATAATTTCGTATTATTCCTCTTGCGTTATTTACGAAAGTGAGTTTTCAAAGGAGATAATTTCCGCGCTGAAATACAAAAGGCAAAAGAAGCTCATAGAATTTATGGCAGAACAGCTTTGCAATAATTTTTATTCGATGTACGGTGTTGACATTGAAAAATGTATTATAGCATATCCGCCGAGAAGTAAGAAATCACTTAAAAAATACGGCTTTGACCATGCAAAAATGCTTGCTGTGGAGCTTGGTAAAAGAACAGACGTGCCCGTGTTCCACGGTATGTGCCACCGCGGTGTCAAGGAGCAGAAGTATCTTAACTATGAAGAAAGAGCTCAAAATGCATTCGAGAGCTTCTACATAAAGGATAACGAAAAGGCATCCTCACAACTCAAAGGGAAAACGGTGATACTTATCGATGACGTTATAACGACGGGTGCCACAGCCGTGTGTGTTGCCGCATTTTTACATAATTCGGGTGCCGAAAGCGTGAAGTTTTTATCATGCGCCAAAACACCTGCACCGCGGAAAAGAAATTTGTAAAAATGTCATTTATTCTGTTGCAATATGACGCTTTATGAGTTATAATAAGGTATCAAAAAGATCGGACGATTGATATGAATAAAAAAATTGCTATAGATATAGGTACGTCTTCCGTACTTGTTTATATAAAAGGAAAAGGGCTCGTTTTGCAGGAGCCGACGGTTATTGCCGTTGACAATATCACCAACCGCGTGATAAAAGCGGGGCGCGAAGCCAAGGAGATGAACGAACGCACCGCGGAAAATGTTGTGACGGTGTTTCCTATGAGCGCGGGCGTCATAAACCGCTATACGCACACGCTTGTTATGCTCAAGAAGTTTCTTGAAAGAAGCTGCGGAAAATTCATAGTGCGTCCCGATATAACCATTTCGGTGCCGTGCTGTATTTCGGACGTTGAGGAAATGGCGTTCAAGGATATTGCCAGGGAGGTCGGGGCAAAAAACGTGTATCTTGTTGATGCTCCGTTTGCCGCGGCTATCGGCGCGGGAATCGACGTTCTGGCGCCTGCGGGCAATATGGTCATCGATATAGGCGGCGGAAAAACTGACGCGGCTGTTATTTCCCTCGGCGGTATAGTTGAATCTGTTTCGGTCAAATGCGGCGGAAACAACTTCAACGAAGCGCTTATCAAGTACGTCAAGGCAAAATACGGTGTTTCAATAAGCGATGCCACAGCGGAGGAAGCGAAGATAAAGGCGGGAGCTGTGCTTAATGAGGGACTTTGCGACGTTGTCGTTAAAGGTAAGGGCGAACGCACGCCCACACCCGTAAGCGTTAATGTGACGGGGCAGGACATACTCGAAGCATTTGAAGAACCCATAACGAGAATAGCAGAGGCTGTATGCTCGCTGCTTGAAAAAATACCGCCCGAGCTTGTTTCTGACATTGCCAAAAACGGGATTCTGATGACGGGCGGCGGAAGCCTTATAAGAGGGCTTGATAAGCTGGTGTCATCTATAACGGGCGCACCTGTAAAAATTGCCGAAAAACCCATATCGTGTACCGTTATCGGCGCAGGCAAGGCGGATGAGTACGACATAAGCGCGCACATATCCCGAAAAAAGTTCATATGATACAGGCGATACCAAGGCACCTTTTCAAAGGTGCCTTTTGTCATATCCGCGCGTGCGTAAAATTGTTTCGTGAATTTTTTTGGCGGATATGATCTGCAAACGGACGTTTGCGTATCGCCTATGAGCACTGTGACAGCCTTGCCTTTCGTTTCGTGTGTATCGGATTTGTAATGCGCCGACTTCGTACAAATATAACCCTTTTTTACATTTTATATACCGTTGTTTTTACATATTTTAAAAAATAGAAACAGAAGTATTGTGTATTGCTATAGTATTATTTATTTTTATTTGATAAAATGATACGTATACTGTATAAAAACGTTTAAATATAAAAAGGGGTAGTATTTTATAAATGCTTGAACTTAAAAATATCATCAAGGATTATCCTGCGGGTGACGGTGTGGTTCACGCTCTGCGGGGAGTTGATCTTACATTTGGTAAAAGTGAATTTGTTTCCATCCTTGGCCCCTCGGGCTGCGGAAAGACGACGCTTCTCAACATAATAGGCGGTCTTGACGGTTATACGGACGGCGATCTCGTTATAAACGGCGTTTCCACGAAGGATTATAAGGACAGAGATTGGGATGCGTACCGCAATCACTCAATAGGCTTCGTTTTCCAGAGCTATAACCTCATTCCGCACCAGACTGTACTGCAAAACGTTGAGCTTGCGCTGACGCTTTCGGGTGTCGGTAAGGCTGAAAGACGTCAAAGGGCGAAGGAAGCTCTCACGCTTGTCGGTCTTGAAACGCAGTACAACAAGCGCCCGGGTGAAATGTCGGGCGGTCAGATGCAGCGTGTTGCCATAGCCCGTGCGATAGTAAACAACCCCGACATCATTCTTGCCGATGAGCCGACGGGTGCGCTTGACACGGAAACGAGCCTTCAGGTAATGGAGATACTTAAAGAAATTTCCAAAGAACGTCTTGTTATTATGGTAACGCACAACCCCGAGCTTGCGGAAAAGTATTCAACCCGTATAATCCGTATGCTTGACGGTGAGATAACGGGCGACACAAAACCCGCTGTTCCCGAGGTAACAGAGGAAAAAACGGTAAAGACAAAGAAGGATAAAAAGCCGTCAATGTCATTTGCAACGTCGTTTTCACTTTCCCTCAAAAACCTTTTCACCAAAAAGGGAAGAACGGTGCTCACGTCGTTTGCCGGAAGTATCGGTATTATAGGTATTGCGCTTATTCTTGCCGTGTCGCAGGGAACGACGGCATATATCGATACGGTGCAGGAGGATACTCTCTCATCCTATCCGCTTATGCTTGAAGCACAGCATATGGATTTCGGCACTATCATGACGACGTTTTTGGGTACGGCAAAGGCGGCTGAAAAGCACGAAAACGATGCCGTATATCAGAAAGCGATGATGTACGATATGATAAACGCGCTTAACAATATGGAAGCGTCGGAAAACGATTTGGCATCATTCAAAAAGTATATAGAAGAACAGAAAAAAGACGAAGAAAGCAAGCTTAGCCAAGCGCTCAGCGGAGTTCAGTATTCATACGGTCTTGATATGCTCGTGTATACGGAAAGCGCTGACGGTGATATAATCCGTTCTGATTCGCAGGCTATATTTCAGGAGCTTATGGCAGAGATTTTCGGAATGGATATGTCGAGCATGATGGGTATGGCATCGTCGGGCAGCGGTATAATGTCATTGTCATCGTCAAGTATGTCATCTGTCACGCTCTGGCAGGAAATGCTTCCCGGTGACGGTACACCCGTAAGCGAGCTGCTTGACAAACAGTATGACGTTGTATACGGTGCTTGGCCCGATGAATACAATGAGGTCGTGCTTGTTCTTGATGCAAACAACGAGCTTGACGACCTTACTCTTTACGCGCTCGGTCTTAAACCGAAGGCGGATATTGATGCGATAATGGATGCCGCGATGAACGGCACAGAGCTCAATATCGAAAGCCGCAAGTGGACGTACGAGGAGATATGTTCAATGGAATATAAGGTAATCCTTAATTCAGACTGCTTCAAGTACGATGAAATAAGCGGTACTTATACCGACTTGCGCGATACTGAAACGGGTCTCAAATATCTTTACGATAACGGTATGGCGCTTAAAGTATCGGGTATCATAAAGCCGTCCGAGGATGCTGTTTCCTCAATGCTCACGGGCTCAATCGGTTATACACATCTTCTGACGGAGCATATTGTCGAAAAATCCGAAAACTCTGCGGCGATAAAGGCACAGCTTGATGCTCCCACACTTGATATTTTCACAAATCTCCCGTTCAAGACATCGAAGGGCGGTATTGCAAACGACGTAAAAGAAAATGAATTCAGAGAATATATCAAATCTCTCGATACAGACAAAAAAGCGGAAGCTTATATAAAGATCAAGTCTATCCCGACAGAAGATTTCATAAAGACAACGCTTGAACAAACACTTTCATCAATGTCTGTTGAAGATATGCGTGCAACACTTTTGCAGGCCTTCACACAGCAGATGGGAATGAGCGGCGTTGACGTTGAACAGTATATAAATGCAATGTCCGATGAGGATATAAAGGAGTATTTCACCGAAATGGCAGTAGAACAGCTCAAGCAAAGATATGCCGCTGAGGTGGAAACACGCCTTTCACAGTTTCCGAAAGAACAGCTTGCAGCTCTTCTTGACGGTGAGCTTGAGTCCTACACGACCGAAATGTGCGCGCTTTACTATGATGAAATACTTGAATTTTCCGATTCAACTTACGAAGAAAACCTTAAAACACTCGGTTACATTGACCTCGATAAGCCTACGGCGATAAATCTTTATGCTGCATCGTTTGCCGACAAGGACGTTGTTGAGGAGGTAATACAGTCGTATAACGACGGTGTTGAGGAGCTTTCACGCATCAGTTACACGGACTACGTGGGACTTCTTATGTCATCCGTCACGACTATCATAGATGCGATAACATACGTTCTTATCTCGTTTGTTGCGGTGTCGCTTATCGTTTCATCTATTATGATAGGAGTTATTACGCTCATATCCGTTCAGGAAAGAACGAAAGAAATCGGTATTCTCCGCGCTATCGGCGCATCAAAGAAGAACGTTTCAAGAATGTTCAATGCCGAAACGATGATAATAGGCTTTACATCGGGACTTATGGGTGTTTTGATAACGTATCTGCTTTGCATACCGATAAATATTATACTTCACCACGTAACGGGTATCAATAATCTGTCAGCACAGCTTCCCGTGGCAGCGGCGGTTATACTCGTTATAATAAGTATGCTTCTGACACTCTTTGCAGGAATTATTCCTTCAAGAAGCGCGGCGAAGAAAGACCCCGTCGTAGCTCTCAGAACTGAATAATATCAAAAAAATACCGACTCATTTGCCTGAGTCGGTATTTTAAGCTTAACAAAAAATATTTTTAGAAAAATAACTTGACAAACTGTAACATACGATGTAGGATATAATAGAAGAATGTTTATGTTTGGAAATAATATTTATAGGATGATGATATGAATAAAATAAGTGTAATAGTTCCCATTTACAATGTAGAACAGTATTTACCGAAATGTGTCGACAGCATTTTAAATCAGACGTACCGTAATCTGGAGATAATTCTGGTCGACGACGGAAGTACCGATGCTTCACCGAAGCTTTGCGATGAGTATGCACAAAAAGATCCGAGAGTGGTTGTTTTGCATAAAGAAAACGGTGGCGCATCTTCTTCGCGTAATGCAGGATTGGATATGGCAAGCGGTGAGTACATTGCATTTGTTGACAGTGATGACTGGCTTGACAGTAATATGTATACCGATATGATGGAAATTTTATTGAAACACGATGCCGATATTGTCGAATGTGGGTACAAATACATAAAAGAAAACGGCAGTGTGATTGTGAGCAGAGAAAATACGGGAGAGATTCGTGAATACGATAATATCAGTGCGCTTGATGCACTGTATTTCGGTGACCAGATATGGGGCGGAATTTCAATCGTATTATGGAATAAATTATATAAAAAATCCGTACTTTCCGGAATGAGATTGATAAATTCTTCTGTTGCCGAGGATTCCGAATTAACACCGAAGATACTGCATACTTGCAAAAAAATAGTTAAGATAAATTCTAATTGGTATAATTTCAATATCCGACCGGCATCTTTGTCGAGAAGTAAATTTAAATTGCGTGACCTTTCTGCAATAAATGCAAGAAAGAGTGTTGCAGACTTTTTCGAAGAAAAATGTAAAACGGATAGCCGCCTTCTGAAAATTTCAGAATATACGAGGGATATTTATTACAGCTCGTATTACAGTTGTTATTGCCGTTGCTACGCGGAAAGAAAAGATAAAACATACCGCGCGGAAGCGAAGCGCCTGGCTGATACCGTAAATGAAATGTACGACCGGAATCTTTTTGCCAAGTCCTTCAAAAGAAAGCTGTTCCGCTTCTCGCCCGTGCTTTATTACTATTTCAGAAAGATTATGAAGAAATACCAGCATATAAGATGGTTAATGAGAGTAAAAAAGCGTCAGTTTAAAGAAAAATTCTCAAAAAAATGAAATTTAAGGGGATTACCGACAGGTAATTCCCGATTTTTTTTGCAAAAGTACTTGACAAAACTGATATAACTGTATATACTGTATATATACAGATGAAAGGAGACGTGCGATGAATATATTTATAGATAATAAAAGCGGGTGTCCGATATACGATCAGATATATTCGCAGATAAAAGAACAGATAATAAACGGAACGCTTAAAGAAAACGATCCGTTGCCGTCAATAAGAGGGCTTGCAAAGGACCTTAAAATAAGCTTTATCACGACGAAGCGTGCGTATGATGAGCTTGAAAAAGAGGGATTCATCTATACAGTTATGGCAAAAGGGTGCTACGTTGCGCCGAAAAACGTTGAGCTTTTACGTGAGGAAAACCTCAAAAAAATCGAAAGCCACATTGATGAAATAGCAAGGCTTGCCGTGTCATGCAATTTAAGTAAAGACGAAATTGTTGAAATGGTAAAATTCAGCTTGGAGGAAGTAAAATGAACGCACTTGAAATCAAAGATCTTACGAAAAAATATAAAGGTTTTACACTTGACGGTGTTACGCTCGCTCTGCCGTCGGGCTGTGTAATGGGACTTGTGGGCGAAAACGGCTCGGGTAAAAGCACGATTTTTAAGCTGATACTTAACATCGTGAAAAAAGACGAGGGAAGTATCAAAATACTCGGCAAAGACCACATAGACGGCGGAGCGCTTACAAAGGAAGACATAGGCGTTGTGTTTGACGAGCTTGGAATACCGAACGAAATGAACGCACTCCAGGTCGATAAGGTAATGAAATACATTTTCAAAAATTGGGACAGCGGGGAATACAAAAGACTTCTCGAAAAGCTTTCTGTACCTACCGACAAAAAAATACAAAAGCTGTCAAAGGGTATGAAAATGAAGCTCGGCATAGCTGTTGCCCTTGCACACGATGCAAAGCTGTTACTGCTCGACGAGCCGACGGCAGGGCTTGACCCCGTTGTGCGTGACGAGCTTGTTGAAATGCTCTATGACTTCACACGTGATGAATCACATTCGATATTGATTTCATCTCACATCGTCAGCGACCTTGAAAAGCTCTGTGACTATATCGCATTCATACACGGCGGTAAATTGATGCTTTGTGAGGAAAAGGACGTATTGCTTTCACAGTACGGCATACTTCGCTGTACAGAGAAAGAACTGTCAGACGTTTCAGAGGATGCCATAAAGCATAAAAAAATAACACCCTACGGTGCGGAAGCGATAGTTAAGCGTGATCTTTTGCCCGACGGCTTTTCTGTAAGCGCTGTCGGACTTGAGGAGCTGTTCGTGTCTATGATAAAGGAGAACAAGGAATGAAGGTCAAAGGACTTTTTCTAAAAGAAGTTTATGCACAGAAATTCACGATCATAGTATATTCTATAATGCTTGCTGCTTTTTCTGTCGCTTTGTTTTTATCTGATGTGCTTGGTCCTATGATGCTTTTTCCTTGCTTTATAGCAAGCAGCGTAGGTATTAACAGCTTCAGCCTTGATGAAAGAGGATGGGAAAAATATGCTTACGGTTTGCCGTGCAGTACAAAAGAGATAATTTTATCAAAATATATATTCGCTTCAGCTTGGAATTTTGCAACATTATTATTAATGGTCAGCGCAAGATTTCTTGGAAGCCTCGTATTCGATTTTGAATTTATGTCAGATGAATTTGCATTTAATTTGGTGCTTATTTTTGCGGTGTATACTGCAATGTACTGTCTTATTCCATTATACTTCAAATTGGCAAACAAAGCTCTTGTGGCTGCCTGCGCAGCTATCGGCGGTGTATCTGGAATCGCTGTTAATATGCTGTTTTTTAATGAAAATATAGTTTTGAATATTGGTGCGATTCCTGTGATGGTTTTGCTTGTTGTGATGCTCATTTCAATTCCCGTAACGTATCACATCACCGTAAAACTCTACGAAAAACAAGAGCTTGATTAAGGAGAAAAAATGAAAATAAAAGGCTTGATCTTAAAGGATTGGTATACCTTACAAAAGAATGTTAAAATAACCTCTATTATATTTTTCATCATCTGGCTGGGCGGAATTTTTATTGACATCCTCACACCTATATTCTTTTACCCCTGTATAGCAGGTGCTTTGGTGGGTTTCAGCTTATTTAATCTTGATGAAAGAGGCTTTGGAAAATATATATTTTCACTTCCGTGCAGTGCAAAAGAGGTGCTTTTGTCAAAATACATACTCGATGTAGGTGTTAAAATTTTAATGCTTGTTATGTTTCTTTTGTCGATAACCTTGAGAAGCATCATATTTGACGTGCCGTTTTTCAGCAGTGTATCCGTTTTTGCTTTGCTAATTATTCTTGTGCTTTATATAATTACACTTTGCTTGCTTCCGCTTTATTTTAAGCTGAAGTCTAAAATATTTATTGTAGTATGTTTTTTAATAGGTGTGCTTTCGGGAGGCTTGGGAATATTCTTTCTGGAAGATAAAGAGCTTCTGACGTATGACGGATTGGCGCCCGTGCTTACCATTTTACTGTGCATATTTTTGTGTGTCATTCCGATATCGTATTGCTTATCATTAAGACAGTATAAAAGGTGTGATTTCTGAATATAGTATTGTCTGCTTAATGCGCCCCGTCCGCAGGAAATCTGTTTTGTGAATTATCGTTTTAAGCAAAACAAAACGGGCAATTTACGAATTGCCCGTTTTGAAAACTAATTTAAATAATAAAAAATTCAAGCAGTAATACCGAACTGCAGGCAGAAAGGGCGACACGGAAAAGATCCCATCCTCTCCAAGCGGCAACTATACCGACGACGAGTGCCAAAATTCCCGAGTACGGTGTTTGCGTTGCGTGAATGATTGCAGGGAAGGTCATAACAGAAAGTGTGACGTACGGCACGTAATACAAAAATGAACGTATAAACGTGTTTTTTATCTGCCGTCTTATAAGCGTAAGCGGTGTGACACGGATAAGATACGTAACCGCCGCCATTATAAATATGTAAACATATATATTATGCGTCATATTCTGCCTCCTTTTCCTCTTTGACAGGGCAGAAAATTGCGGCTGCCGTCGATATTAAAAGGGTTAAAATGACGGTTCTTATACCCTCGTCAAGCTGTGAGATCATAGGCGCAAGCGATGCTGTGAGGCTTAAAGCAAATGAAATGACAACGACGGTGAAAACCGTGCGGTCTTCCTTTGCTTTCGGGATAATGACAGCCAAAAACATTCCGTACAGGGCAACGCTGAACGCACTTACAAGGCTGTTTGGCAAAACGCTTCCCGCAATTACACCGAGCATTGTGCCTACTGCCCACGGCGGTGCGGCTGTGAGTGCGGCGCCGAAGCTGTAATACGGATTTATCTCCGTCTTTCTTGATATGGCAATGCCGAAAATTTCATCTGTCAGATGAAATGCCATTAAAAGTCTGTGGCGCAGCGGCGCTTTGGTGTCGAGCCTTTGCGACAGCGCACATCCCATAAGCAAATATCTGATGTTTGCCACGAGCGTTGCAAGCACCATTGAAATATATGATGCATCTGCGGCGATGACCGTAAAGCCTGCGTATTCTCCTGCCGAGGCACTGCACAAAAAGCTTGCAAGAAGTCCTTGAACGGCTGAAAGTCCTGCATTCTTTGCGGCAATTCCGAGGGAAAATGAAACGGCTAAATATCCAAGACCTATCGGTATTCCGTCTTTCATCCCCCGTATAAATATTGTTTTATTGTTTTTAATACCTAACGTATACATTTCGATTCTTCCGTGAATTGTTGATTGTTTAATTATATGCTAAAAGACGGTCTAATTAAATCGTATATTGTAAATTTTGACTTGAAAAAATATTCCCCTTGTGATATAATACCGATATAAACCGAGAGGAGAATAAAATGTCATATTATTCAGATATAATACTTGAAAAATATCAAGTAAGACGAGGTAAAAAGAAAAAAATTGCCTTTATTGATTTTGTAAAGGACGAGGCTTCAAAATGCGGCTATGACGTAAACGTTGAAAAAGGCTCATTAGGCGCAAGAAATATCGTCATCGGTCATCCCGAAAAAGCAAAGGTCGTGTATACAGCACACTATGACACGTGCGCTTGGCTCCCTTTTCCCAACTTTATAACACCGAAAAATATCGGTATATATTTGCTGTATCAACTTGTAGTAACGGTCGCTGTATTCGCAATAGCGTTTGGTGCAGCCGTGCTTATAGATAAATTAATTGCCACGCAAGACGAGGCACTTAGCGGACTTATATTTTTCTGGTCGTTTGAAATTATTGTATTTGGTATTTTAGGCTTGATAATTGCAGGACCTGCCAATAAGCACACGGCAAACGATAACACGTCGGGCGTTATAACGGTTATGGAGCTTATGAAAAGTATGACACCCGAACACAAAAACGATGCCGCATACATACTGTTTGACTATGAGGAGTCGGGACTTATAGGCTCAAGCTCATACGCATCAAAGCATAAAGATTTCAAGAAAAACGGAATTGTTATAAACTTCGACTGCGTATCAGACGGTGATACGATTCTCTTTGCAATCAACAAAAAGGCAAGTCATCTTAAAGAATACCTCGAAAAGGCTTATACACCCAACGGTGTATTAAATGTTGATCTTGCCGACAAAAATGTAATTTATCCGTCAGACCAGGCAAGCTTTGTAAACGGTGTCGGTGTTGCGGCGCTCAAAAAATCAAAACGCGGTATATTATATATGGATCGCATACATACAAGCAAGGATACGGTTTTTGAAGAAAAAAATATATCCTATCTTGTTGAACGTTCAATAGAATTCACAAAATTGATGTCAGTAAAATAATATCAAAAGTTTCCTGCGCCCGGCCACCTCCCTCGGCTGGGCGCAGATATTTCCTGCGGAAATATGTTAAATGTAAAAAGGACAGATTTTAATATACTCAGAATGTGTTTAACATTTGGTGTATATTAAATTTTCTGTCCTTTATTTTTATGGGTTGTCCGTTATTATCTTATGTTGTTTTTCAAACGTAAGTTATCGGCAATCATTGCGATGAACTCGCTGTTTGTCGGTGTTTCCATTGAGTTAAACCTCCATATTGTCGCTGTTAACAATGAGTTAAACCTCCATACTGTCGGTTTAACTCACGGTAAACCTCTGTTTTAAATATTATCTTATATTGTTTTTCAAACGTAAGTTATCTGCAATCATTGCAATGAACTCGCTGTTTGTCGGTTTACCTCTGTTGTTTTGTATCGTATATCCAAAATAGGAGTTGAGAACGTCAACGTCGCCTCTGTCCCAGGCAACCTCTATTGCGTGGCGTATGGCACGCTCAACACGTGACGGTGTTGTGCTGTAAGCCTTTGCAACCTCCGGGTAAAGTATTTTGGTCACGGAGTTTATTATAGAGCTGTCCTTGACAGACATCAGTATAGCTGAGCGCAGGTATTGATACCCCTTGATGTGCGCAGGCACACCGATTTCGTGGATTATCTTCGTTATCTGCGTTTCCATTACGTTGTCGTCAAGCGCAGGGCGTGAAAATGAATCGCTTCCGCCGTTTTTCATCGCGTAAAGACGGCGCATACGGTCAATGAGTACGCTGAAATCAACAGGCTTCGTCATACAGTACGATGCGCCCGCCTCATCTGCTTCGATGTAAATGTTCTGATTGTTTATCACCGACAGAATGATGAAGTCGGGACAGGTGTCCGAGCCGAGCCGTTTTTTTGCTTCCTTGACGATATGTACCCCGTCAATTCTCGGCAGCCACGTGTCGCACAGCACAAAGTCATATTTTCCGTGTTTTATTTTTTCAAGCGCTTCTTCTCCGTTAGACGCTTCATCGACACTGCAATCTATGCTTTTTTTGAAATTTTCACGGCATTGCATTTTGAATTCAAGATTTGCATCTGCCACAAGTATCTTGATCTTCGGTTCCATAAGTATTTCCTTTCTGTAATATATTGGTTTTTACAGCACTATATTACCATATTCTGGAAATATTTGCAATACTTTTCTTTGCTTAAATTTCAACAAATTTTATGTGTGTTGATTGTGCATAATGACTAATAAAATGTAAAAATTGGAAATTATTGGCGAAATAAATCGTTATTTCAGTCCTCGCAGACAGACTTTTTCGACGTTATCGCTTTCAGCTTTTGGCAATCAAACTTCGGACGGCGGTCAAAGTAGAAAAGTCCGTTCTTTTCCTGATGAACGTCGGTCAGCTGTGTATAGCAGAATGCGCATATCCGGTCGTTTTTCAAAAGACTTGTAACGAGTCCGTCATATCTTTCAATAAAGTCGTCAACAGATTTGGGAGCGTTGCCGTATCCCCAGCTTTCCTTTCTGTTTTCGTTGTCGGTGTCCCAATGCGCACCGCCGAACTCGGACACGAAGCAAAGGTCCTCTGTCATCATAAGTCCGACAAAATCGGGCTCATCGCGAAGCGTTATAAGGCGTGTGAATTTTTCAACGTCCTGCTCGTACAAATGGCAGTCCATCATATCGCATGCGCCGTCAACGTGGAACCAGCCGCTGCAATCGATGAAAAGACGTGTGGGGTCTGTCATTTTTGTAAGCTTATATACGGTTCTTATAAGCTCGTTGTCCTGATTTCTCTGCGTTTCATTGAACGGACACCAGCCGATGATCGACGGGTGGTTGCAGTCACGCTTCATTATTTCGCACCATTCGCCGATAAAACCTCGCCAGCCTTCAGCGCCTGCGATGTCGAGTCCCCAGTTTGCGTGCTCATCCCATACCATATAGCCGAGCTTGTCGCAGTGGTAAAGGAATCTCGGCTCAAATATCTTCTGGTGAAGTCTTGCGCCGTTGTAACCGCAGCTCTGCGACATAACAATGTCGTTTTTGAGCGCTTCGTCGCTGGGCGCTGTGAAAACACCGTCGGGGTAATAGCCTTGGTCGAGAATGAATCTGCCGAAAATGCTCTTGCCGTTTAAGTACATTCTGTGATTGTTGTACGAGATCGTTCTGATGCCGAAATAGCTGTATACCGTATCACCGCCGAGCGTCAGTACAACGTCGTAGAGATTCGGATTTTCCGTATCCCAGAGCTTTACGTCATCGATTTTAACGGCGAGTCTTCCGACTTTTCCGTCTATCTTACATTCACCCGATGCGACCGTTTTGCCTTCAAACGATACGACTGCCGAAAGCGTCATACCGTGTGCGCCTTCCGCTTCTGCTGTTATTGTTACGTCGCCCGTGGGCAGAGAATCATATTTAACGCTTGTAAGATAAGCCTTGGGAACGAACTCAAGCATTACCGTCTGCCAGATTCCCGTGGTTCTTGTATAGAAGCATCCGAAGGATTCAAAGCGGGGGCTTTGTTTTCCGCAGGGCTGTCTGCCCGTACGGACATCGTCCTCGGCAGAAATTGTTATTATGTTTTCGCCTGCCTTCAGCTTACTGCCGATGGGGGTGACAATGGGGGTAAAACCTCCGAGATGCTCCGTGCAGAATTCACCGTTTACCCAGACTTTCGTCTTGTAATCGCTTGCGCCTATTGTCAGTATAGCTTCTGTTTTATCAAGGTCTTCCGTAACTGTTATTTTCTTTTTATACCATACACGGTTCAGAAAGTCTGTGTTGCCTATTCCCGACAGCTCACTTTCAGGGCAGAACGGAACGATTATCTTTCCCGAAAGGGTTTCTTTTTCGATAAGTCCTCGCTGTTCTCCGCTGTTTCCGCCGTCAATTTCAAAATCCCATTCACCGTTGAGGTTGATGAAATTCTTTCTTTCAAATTGGGGATTGGGATGTTCGTTTCTCGGTATTGTGTTCATATTCAAACCTCTTGATTTTTTATTTTTTATTTGGTATAATTTCAGGTGTTATCTTCATTCGTAAGTATTCCGACATCACGCAGTTGTGAAACAGCCTGCGGAAACGGAAAATTTTGTCGTTTGCACGTGTATAGTGTACTCTGTTCGTCAAAAGAATGGCGAACACACCCGTTTTCGGATCGACGAAAAGGGAATTGCCCGTAAATCCGAGATGCCCGTACGTGCCGTACGGGAAAAGGTCGCCCGACGGTGACAAGGGATGCGAGGAAAGGTAAAAGCCGAGGCCGCGGTCCTCACCGGGCAGATCGTGCGTGTAGTTGTAAATCGCTTTTTCAAACATTGCCGACGTTATTATCTGTTTGTCGCCGTGCATGCCTTTGTTTGACAGCATAAGGGCAAATCTGCACACGTCGTCGAGTGTGGAAAATACTCCCGCGTTACCCGAAACACCGCCCAAAAAGCGTGCATTTTCGTCGTGTACTGCGCCCTCGATGTATTTTCTTTCGTGCGTAGAATACTCCGTGCAAACACATTCATATCCCGAAAGCTTGGGGTTGGTGTGCGGATTATACCCTGTCGTATACATTCCGAGAGGAGTGAAAACGTACTGCTCTGCAAGCTTGTCAAGGCTTTTTCCCGACACCATTTCAAGTATCTTGCCGAGCAAAATATAACCCATACAAGAATATTCGACTTTCGTTCCCGTGGGATAAATAAGTTCACTTCCAAGTATCGTCGCGAGTGCTTCATCCGGTGTTTTGCACACGTTGTAAAGCTGTATGTGTGCGGCAAGACCGCTTGAATGTGTCATCAGCGACTGAATATTTATATCCCGCTTGTCAGCGGGACAGTCGAAAAATCTGCCGACTGTATCGCCGAGGCATATGATACCGTCTTCTATCATCCGAAGCGCTACGACCGTCGTTGCCATAACCTTTGACAGCGATGCCATATCGAACAGAGTGACGGGCGTGAGTCTTAACGCTTTTTTCGGTATTTTACCGTTGAAAACTCCGTCCGGTTCATTTTCGTTCATTATAACGCGGCGGTATCCGTAAACACCCTTGAGGATGATTCCGTTACGGTCACCTACAGCGTAAGCCGCACCGGGGAAAACGTTGTTTTTAACCCCGTCTTTAATAAGTTGTTCGGTTTTTTCAAAAAAAATCATTTTATCTCTTAATATATTGGAAAGTTATATGTATTGTGATCTTTGTCCGAGAAAGTGCGGCGTTGACCGCACGAAAGCAAAAGGTTTTTGTTCTGCGCCGTCAAATGTAAAGGCGGCGAGAGCATCGCTTCATATGTGGGAAGAACCGCCCGTGTCGGGAAAAAACGGCTCGGGAACGGTGTTTTTTTCGCATTGTAATCTGAAGTGCGTCTTCTGCCAGAATTATAAAATAAGCGATGGCGGTTTCGGTATGGAAACAGATGCGCATCGCTTGAGTGAAGTGTTTTTGCGCCTTCGTGACCTCGGCGCATCAAATATAAATCTTGTCAGTCCCACACCGTATACGTATGAAATAATCAAGGCGCTTGACTTGTGCCGTGATAAATTGAATATACCTGTTGTCTGGAACACGGGCGGATACGAAAGTGTTGAAACGCTTGAGCTTTTACGCGGTTACGTTGATATTTTTCTGCCCGATTTCAAGTACGTGACGCCGAGTCTTGCAAAAAAATATTCAAATGCCGATGATTATCCCGAATATGCCTGCCAAGCACTCGGCAAGATGCTGGAGCTTGCGGGGTGTGAGGAGTACGGTGATGACGGAATGATGAAAAAGGGTGTCATCGTACGCCACCTCGTTTTGCCGTCACATTCGGCGGAATCGGTCAACGTGCTCCGCTTTTTGAGCGAAAACTTCGGCACGGAGGATTATTCGCTGAGCCTTATGCGCCAATACTACCCCTGTCATAAGGCGGAGCAGTATAAGGAAATAAACCGAAAGCTCACGACCTACGAGTTCGAAAAGGTTGAAACCGAGGCAAGAATCCTCGGTTTTCACGGTTTTTCGCAGGATAAAGGGGCAGATACCGATGTATATACCCCTGAATTTGACTTATTTGGACTCGATTTCTGAATTTTCGCCGTCGTCCTCTGCATATTCAAGAATGTCACCCGGCTGACACTTCAGCTCTCTGCATA
>JAZKZC010000141.1:0-5440 GCA_045612465.1 Eubacteriales bacterium | reverse complement strand
CCGTAACGGCTGTTTTTTCCGTATAATTCGGGAAAATTTCGGAAATTGCCTTTTCTGTTTTCTTTTCGTTATTTTGCGCTATTGTATCCTTTGTGAGAGCGTAAACTCCTGCAACAAGCAGTGATATAACGGCGCAGATGCACGTCAGAACCAATACCGTGCGGACGGGGGAAACCTTTTTTTGTTCCATTATTTCGCACCTCCGTCAGCTTTTTTTGCGCTTTTATACTTTCCGAACGGCTTCGGACGGGTAAATTTGTCAATGTACCACACAAGCAGATTCATAACGAGGATGGCAAACGAAACGCCCTCGTTGAAGCCTGCGAAAAATCTTATAAACACGGTGATGGCACCGCATCCGATACCGTAAATGATGCGTCCCGTGGGGTTTATCGGGCTTGTTACGTAGTCGGTCGCCATAAACCAAGCACCGAGGAACAGACCGCCCGACAGTATGGAATACGTCATAAACGATACAGCGTCCGCCGTTGTGGGGGCAAAAACGTAAGTGAGGAACGCAACCGTACCGATGAACGACACGGGAATGTGCCACGTGATGACACGGCGGAACAGCATCAGAAGTCCGCCGACAAGCAGGAGCATACAGGAAATTTCACCGATACAGCCTGCCTTATAGCCTATAAATGCCTGAACGATGTCGAGGTTTATCGTACTGAGGTCGCCGCTTTTGATTGAAGCAAGCGGTGTTGCCGATGCAACAATATCAGCCTCATTTGTGATGAATGGCACCCATTTGGGTGAAACGAACGTCGCCATCGGCTTCGGCCACGCGATGAACAAAAAGACACGCGCGGCAAGTGCAGGGTTCAAAAAGTTCTTTCCTATACCGCCAAAGAGTTGTTTTATAACAACAATAGCAAAAATACCGCCGATTATAACGAGATAATAAGGAATTGTGGGCGGCAGGTTGAAAGCGAGAATAATACCTGTGACCGCCGCCGAAAGGTCGCCCGCGGTGATGCGCTTTTTCATCAGCTTTTCGTATAAAATTTCAGAGCCGACGCAGGTGACAACGCTCAAAAGCGTCACGGCAATCGTGCGCAGACCGTATATGTATATCGCCCAGACGAGCGCGGGCAGCAGTGCGATGATGACCGTCAGCATAAGCGAGCGCGACGTTGCATCTGCCCTTACGTGCGGAGATGACGACACTGTAAGGTATTCGGGCATCGATACGCCCTTACGTTTTTCCGTGTGATTCTGTGTATCCATTTTCACATCTCCCTTCTCATTTCATCGCCCTTACGCGAACCTTTGCGGCGCGTATGAGCTGGACTATCGGAACGCCGCCGGGACAGCCGTACGTACAGCTTCCGCATTCAACGCAGCTCATTATATCGTAATTTTTACATTCTTCAAAGTCGTCAGCGCGCGCAAACATCGCAAAATAGCTGGGGTAAAGGTGCATCGGGCATGCCGAAACGCACTTTCCGCAGTGTATGCACGTGCCGTCTGATGTGTACGGCGCCGCCGTACGGTCGGAAAGCACCAGAACTGCCGACGTTCCCTTCGTGACGCTTCCGTATATATCCCACTGCGCTGTGCCCATCATAGGCCCGCCGTTGATTATCTTCTTCGGAGTTCTTTTCAAGCCTCCGCAGAAATCAATGAGATCCATATACGATGCGCCGATTGGCGCGATGACGTTGTTCGGTTTTGCGATACAGTCGCCGTCAACGGTAACTATTCTTTCTACAAGCGGCATTCCCTCAACGAGAGCGCGGTACACCGAATAACACGTTTCGGCGTTGAACACGACACAGCCGACGTCCGCGGGAAGCTTTCCTGCGGGGATTTCAACGTGCTTCAGGGCGAAGATGAGCTGACGCTCGTCACCCTGAGGATATTTCGTTTTCATCACGCGGATGTTGAACAGCGACGGATCTTTTCTCGAAAGCTCGCGCTCCATAACGGCAACGGCGTCCATTTTGTTGTCTTCAATGGCAATATCGCACGTGCGGAGTCCGAGCGCTTTCATAAGAATGACGGCGCCGCCGATGATGCCCGACGGATTTTCAAGCATAAGTCTGTGGTTTGCGCAGATGTACGGCTCACACTCGCAGCAGTTTATTATCATCGTGTGAACCTTGCCTATCGCGGAGCTTATCTTCGCGTATGTCGGGAACGTTGCGCCTCCCATACCCGAAATGCCCGCACGGCGGACGGCTTCGATTATTTCCTCCGCCGTGAGGTCGCGAAGCGGTTTTTCCGTGGGAACTACGTCGGGGGAAAGAGTATCATTGAAGTCGTTTTCAATAATTACATTTTCAATTACCCTGTCATCGGGCATTCTTTTAGAGATTATCTGCTTGACCGTACCCGAAACGCTTGCGTGCACGGGTACGCCGAGAGCGTTTTCAACGTCGCCGATTATCTGCCCTTTAAGCACCTTATCGCCGACCTTAACGAGCGCACGGCACGGTGCGCCGATGTGCTGTGAAAGCGGGATGCTTACGAGCGCAGGCGGTGTGATACGCACGAGTTTTTTATCCCTCGTGTTTTTATTTTCATTCGGATGTGTGCCTCCGTTAAACGTAAAAGCCATAAATTTACCGAGCCTTCCATATAATATACCAATTCTATTGTATCAGTATATTATAAATAATACAAGAAATAATATAAAATTATTAAAAAATTTTTTCATATTGTCAAACGTGTCCGTTTGTGATATAATGGTGGTCGGATTTTGATTTGAAAGGAATTATGACCGTGTTAAGACGTTCATTCAGTACATATACAGTAAAAGATATACCGATAAGGCTTGCGGGTATCGTCAGGGAATCTATCGTTGACGGCCCCGATTTGCGTTTTGTCGTTTTTGTGCAGGGCTGTCCGCATAAATGCGAGGGATGCCACAACCCCGAAACACACGATTTTTCGGGCGGATTTGCCGCGACCACAGCGAAAGTATGGGCGGAAATCGAGAAAAATCCGATGATAAAGGGTGTTACCTTTTCGGGCGGCGAGCCGTTTTGTCAAGCCGAGGCGCTTGCTGAGCTTGGCAGAGCCGCGAAAGAAAAAGGTCTTCACGTGATGACTTATTCGGGCTTTACATATGAAACTCTTTTGAAAAAAGCAAAGGAAGACACCGCCGTGCGTGAGCTTCTCTCCGTTACCGATTACCTCGTTGACGGGCCGTTCGTACTGTCACAGCGCGACCTTTCGCTGAAATACAGAGGGAGCAGAAACCAGCGCGTGCTCGATATAACCTGCTACCCGAATTCCGAAAACGCCGAGGAATTGTATGCCCTATAATGTCCGTTTACACGGACATTTCATGCGTTTACCACGGGAGAAAGACGGAAATAAACCCGATGAATTTGCAGGGGACGACGTCCTCGACGTCCCGAATAAAACGAACGTAAACGGGATTAACAGGCGATTGATAATCGTCCCTGCATCAACCGCGAATTAAATAAACAAAACGGGTGTACCGTTATCACATTGAATAAAATCAATCATATTTGTCATAAAATTATCCGTGTTATCATATACTTTAACAGCACTTAAAGGAGGAAGTATATGAAAAACACGGATATTGATTTTTCAAAATTAAAGGAGAACACGCCGTCAAACATACAAAGGGGCAGAAGACGGGAGAAATTTTATTCGGGCGTGCGTTCTTACGTTTTGTATCCCGCATCGCTTTTGTGCCTTTTGCTCGGACTTATTTTCACAGTTGAGGATGGCGCATCGCACGTTCTGGGCGCATCGGATACAAGCGCCGTCACAGTCGGGCAAATTTTGGAAAATACGTCGGAGTCGGACACGGAAACACCCGAAACGGAGTCCGCCGTGACGGAATTCCCTTTTATTCTCGGCATCGACGAGCACGAACCGACGGCACTTTCGGAATATTACTATCTGAACCGCGACGTACTTCCCGATGATATATACGGCTTCAATTACAATCTTGTGCCGGAGGGACACCGCGCAATCGTCCCCATTTCGCTCGCGCGTGAGTCAAACGGCGGGAAGATGTATATAAAAAACGGCTCGATATACGAGCTTGACGCGGATGATTACACCGATTTCGAGCTTCCCGAATACGAAGAAACCGACGAATACACCGTTCTTATCATACATACCCACGGCACGGAAGCGTACACACCCGACGGAGTGCTGTCCGACCCGCTTGACGACCCGTATAAAACGAGGTCGAACAACAACGAGGAAAACGTAATATCCGTCGGTGCGGTCATGGCAGAGGTGTTTGAGAAAAACGGCATAAAAACGCTCCACCACACCGTGGCAATCGATGCAACCGTTGACGATTTTTACGATTCCTATACCGAATCCGCAAGCGTTATAAGACGCGCTCTGCGGCAATATCCGTCGATAAAGTACGTTTTTGACGTCCACCGCGACGGACTTGAGCTGTCAAGCGGTGAAAAAGCCAAGGTCATCTGCGCTGTTGACGGCAAGCGCGCCGCGCAGGTTATGAGCGTGGTCGGCACGAACAGTCTCGGTCAAAATCACCCGAATTGGGAAAATAATCTTGCCTTTGCCGTTAAGCTCCAGCGTAGACTTGAGGATAATTATACCGACTTCTGCCGCCCCATAAACGTCAAGGAAAATACGTATAACCAGCAGTATTACCCACTCGGCATGCTCCTTGAAATAGGCACCGACGGAAATACGCTTGAAGAAGCGCAGTATTCGGCAAAGATACTTGCCGAGGAAATATCAAGCCTTATAAAAGGCAGTTAAAACCGTTATAAACAAAAATCTCCCTGTTTTAATTTTAACAGGGAGATTTTTTGAAAAAAATTTTCGGACCAAAAACAAAACTTCGTTTTATTGTCTTTTTTTCAATTTTTTCTTTAGTAAACGGTGTTTTAATAAAAGCTTTGCTCCGGTAAATATTTTACCTGCTTTCTTATTTAACCATGCATAATTTTCAAGCAACAGCACAGAATCGGGATGTTCTTCGCCGCACACTTTACAGTGAAGCTCGTACGCTTTTTTTGATACTTCCAACGCTTTGTCATATTCACCAAGCTTATAGTAAGTCGTCGCCAGATTGCTTAAAGACGTAAGGGTGTCCGTATGCTCCTCACCAAGGATTCGGCAGCGGAGGGTATATACCTTTTCGAACATTTCCGATGCTTTTTTGTGCTCGCCAATATAACCGTAAGTCGCCGCCAGATTGTTTAAAGACATAAGGGTGTCGGGATGCTCCTCACCAAGGATTCGACAGCGGACGGTATATACCTTTTCTTTCAGTTCCAACGCTTTTTGATATTCACCGTTTTGATCGTATGTATGTGCCAGATTGTTTAAAAACGTAAGGGTTGAAGGATGCTCCTCACCGAGGATCCGACACTCGATGGTATATACCTTTTCTTGCAGCTCCAACGCTTTTTTGTGTTCGCCAAGGTAATTGTAAGTCAGTGCCAGATTGCTTAAATACGTAAGG
>JAZKZC010000140.1:0-7627 GCA_045612465.1 Eubacteriales bacterium | reverse complement strand
CCTGAGGGTGTTACTTCCATTGGTAAGTGCGTATTTGATGAATGTAAAACACTTTCAAGCGTTACGTTGCCGAGTAGTGTTTCACAGATAGCTGATGCGGCATTTTCGGGAAGCGCATTGGCTTCGATAAAAGTAAATTCGGGTAATGCAAATTATTCGAGTGACTCAAACGGTGTTCTGTTTGATAAGAACAAAACGACGCTTATAAGATACCCGCTTAACAGAAGCGCTGTATCGTATACCGTGCCGAACACGGTCAGGACCGTTAAGGATAATGCTTTTGATTCATCCCGCAACCTTAAAACGCTCACGCTCGGCAGTGCTGTGTCATCTGTCGGAAATAATGCTTTTTCTGGATGCGGTGAGCTTGAAAAGATAACCGTTGCATCGGGCAATAAATACTATTCAAGCGATGAATACGGTGTTCTGTTCGATTTTGAAAAAACAGCGCTTGTAAAATATCCGCCCGCGAATACATCGGCAATGTACGTTGTGCCGAACACGGTAACGACGATCGGAGAAAAAGCGTTTTGTGATGCTGACAAGCTTACGAATATAGGTGTGGGCTTGGGTGTTACAACTATATCGGAGCGTGCTTTTTACAGCTGTTCCTCACTCGAAACCGTAATTATTCCCGACAACGTCAAAAAGATAGATGTCGGCGCGTTTGATTCCTGCGCAAAGCTCAGTGCGGTGAGAATAGGCGACGGTGTCGCTGAGATCGGCAAAAATGCATTTTCATTCTGCTTTGCTCTGCAGCATATTTCGATAGGCTCAAACGTAAAAAGTATAGGAGATTTTGCATTCTCGGAAGCAACGCGAGCGGTCAATGTTAATTTCCCTGTATCGGTTACGTCTATCGGATACGGTGCTTTTGAAAACTGTGAAGTGAAAAATGTGTATTACCAAGGCACGGAAGCCAAGTGGAACGCTGTTGCTGTCGGTGAGTGTAACGATTCTCTGAATGATGCCAAAAAGCATTACCTGAACGGCTCACATTCACACACGTACAGCGGTGACTGGAAAGTGATGAGAAACGCAAGCTGTACGGCTTACGGAGAAAAATACAAGATTTGCACGGGCTGTTCGTATATCCTTGCCGAAATTTCGGCAACATCGGGACATACGTTCGGCGCCTGGAGCAAAACGGGCGAGATGTCCGCAAACGGTAATCCGATTTGCGTAAGAACGTGTGAGTGCGGACATAAACAAACTGCTGAATACCTCGGACTTACGATATATTCGTTTCCGACCAAGACCGTATATGAAAAGGGTGAAGAGCTCTCGATTGAAGGTCTTGTTGTGGCAGAGGAGTATTCGGGCGGTATATACACTCCCGTATACGGATATGGGGTTGCGGGATTTGATTCAAACAAGCTCGGAAAACAAACGCTGACTGTTATATATAACGGCGAAACCTGTGAATTTACCGTTACCGTCAATCTGAACGGAATAAGCGGATTTACAGATCGCCTTGCAGAGGGAACGACCGTTGCGAAGATAAAAGAGATGTATTCTTCGTCAGCTGTTTTCGTGTTTGAAAAATACGGAAAAACACCGCTTTCCGACACTGCGGTTCTGAAAACCGGATACACCGTAGAGGTTTTGGATAAATCCACGACAACGACGCTCGTTGTACTGATTTCGGGCGATGTCACGGGTGACGGTATCGTAAACGGTAAGGATGTCATAAGAATTAAAAAACAGATGATCGGCGGTAACGCTGTTGAGTATGTTGAATTTGCCGACGTCAACGCTGACGGCGAAGTTAACAGCTCCGATATTGCTTTCGTTCTCAATGCTGTCATTATAAAGTAAAATAAATAAATAAATAAGTAAAGGAAGTCATGGAAGGCACTTTGTAAGGAAGTTGTCTTCCATCGCTTTTTATAAAAGGAAATACATACTTTGAAATAATACCTATCTCAAAAAAATATCAGCGGTATTGTGAACAGGTCTCACAGTTTTATTTTGCCTAACGGCAAAGTGATATTAAAACCTGCGGTTTTAGTTATATTATATTCGCCCCTGAACTTCCGAAGGTAATATCATCTGGACTTTAGTCCAAATATCACTGCGCGGCAATATAACTCGCCGGTAGGCAAATATAACTGAGGCACCTTCCTTGCGGAGGGTGCCTCGTTGTGTTGCCCTTATTTTTATTTTACATCAAATGTATATGTTCTTTTCTGAATGCGATTGGTGTTGTACCCACGGATTTTTTGAATGCCTTGAAGAACAGCGTGTGGTCTTTATATCCGCACATCTCTCCGATCTCGCAAGCGGAAAGATCTGTTTCCGAGAGTAACTTCTTTGCGTACGCGATTCGCTTTCCCGTAACGTATTGCATCGGAGGTTTTCCGATGTATTTTTTGAAAACGTGAGAAATATAATACTTACTTACGTTAAGATCCTGGCATATCTGATCCATGGATTCAATGTTTGTGAAGTTCGTATTCAAATACTGATATATCTGCGTAAATATTGCATTCGTTACAAACTTTGCTTCGGAAATGTTAGCCAGACGGAGAATACCTATCAATATAAGCCGCGCCCAATACTTTATTATAAGATCGCCGTATTGTTTGCTGTCATATACTTCTTCGACGAGTGATGAGAAATAGAAATTGAAGCGCTCCTCATCGTCGCCCGTGTGCAAAACGGGAGATGCCTGCTTGTCAATGAGAAAATCGGACGGCAGATCATTTATTTTAAAATTCGTTATTCCGAAAAACGCAAGTTCAAGTCCCGATGAACCGAGCGTGCATTCCTCGTGTGTTGTGCCGGGATTGTATATAACGATATCACCTTTTTCTATATCGTATTCATTTCCGTCAATTATCGTCTTTCCGCTTCCCGAAATAACGAAAAGGATTTCGCAAAAAGGATGATTGTGCGGTTTTTCACTCCATTGTTTGATTCTTTCGAGCTTTCCTGCGTAAAGACATTTCGTGTCGAGCTTTATGACGTCAGACTTCGAATAGGTGACGTTTCTGTGCTCTGAAAAAGTGTTGTAATCTCGTTCTTTCATATTTCCCCCAAACGGAACTTAAAAATTTTGCTGTACTATGTTGATTCTTGCTTTTTAGAGAAAGGCGCATTTAACATAGATAAAATCGCATTGTTTGGTTAAAAATACCCTTTTTGATAAAAAACAAACTTTAACGTTGTGCAATTATTATAACATATTTATTCGAAATATGCAATACCTTTTATGAAAAATGTGTTTATTTTTGTGAATTTTTTTGTAATTTATACTATTGTAAAATTGGACTCGTCAAGGTATAATGAAACCAAGGTGATGGGAAGGAGGTATTTCATAATGCAAAATGTTTGTCTTGAAATGAACGGCATACACAAGCGTTTCCACGGTGTACACGCATTGAAGGGTGTTCATTTGGACTTAAGAGCTGGTGAAATACATGCACTCGTTGGTGAAAACGGTGCAGGAAAATCTACTCTGATGAAGGTGCTTACAGGTATTCATCAGGCAGACGAAGGTGAGATAATGTATCTCGGTTCGCCCTATTCGGTAAAAAACATAGGTGAATCTCAAAAACTCGGCATCAGTATGATACATCAGGAACTTAACATGATGAACCACCTGACTGTTGCCCAGAATATCTTTATCGGACGTGAACCTATGACGGGAGGCGCCTTCATAAGGGACGGCGACATGGTCAAGGAAGCCGAAAAGCTCTTTAAATTGATAGGAATAAAAATAGATCCCCGCGTGATGCTCGGATCACTGACGGTCGGTAAACAGCAGATGGTTGAAATTGCAAAAGCCATTTCAAGAGAATGTAAGATACTCATTCTTGATGAACCGACAGCGGCGCTTACTCAGTCGGAAATAGACGAGCTGTTCAAGATAATGTTCGATCTTAAACAAAAGGGAATCGGTATGATATACATTTCCCACAGAATGGATGAGATCAAGCTCATATCCGACAGAATCACGGTAATGCGTGACGGTGAGTATGTAGGAACGGTAAACACGGCAGAGGTCACAAAGGACGAGATCATCAATATGATGATCGGCCGTGTCGTTTACGAGGATCCCAAAACGCACAGTGAGGTTGCACCGGATGCAGATGTGGTTCTTGAAGTCAAGAATCTTTGCAGCGGTAAAACCATAAGAGATGTAAGCTTTAAACTCCGCCGCGGTGAGATACTCGGTTTTTCCGGTCTTATGGGCGCAGGAAGAACGGAAGTTGCACGCGCTATATTCGGTGCTGACCCGTTCGACAGCGGTGAGATATTTATAAACGGTAAAAAGGTTGATATAAAAACTCCCGCCGATGCCGTTAAGCACGGTATCGGATACCTGTCAGAGGACAGAAAGAGATACGGACTTATGCTTATGAAGTCTGTTGCCGAAAACACGGCGATAGCTTCGATGGACAGATATATCAAGGTGGGCCTTATAGATGACGGTATGCTCAAGGATGAAGCAGAGGTCTATAACAAGAAGCTCCGTACGAAAACTCCTTCGATGGAACAGCTTTTAAAGAATCTGTCCGGCGGTAACCAGCAGAAGGTTATTATTGCAAGATGGCTCATTCAGGACTGTGATATACTGATATTCGACGAACCTACACGAGGAATCGACGTAGGCGCAAAGAGTGAGATATATACACTTATGAATGAACTTTCCAAACAAGGTAAGTCGATCATTATGATATCTTCTGAACTTGTTGAAATACTTCGTATGAGCGACAGAATAGTTGTTATGTGCGAGGGCAAGAAAACAGGTGAGCTTGATATTTCCGAGGCTACACAGGAAAACATTATGCAGCTTGCCACTATGCGAGAGGAGAATTAAGGTACTATGAAAAATCAGAACACACCGTTCGGTGCAAAATTGAATCTGCGCGGAAGCGTACGTCAGAGTGGCGTTAAGCTTACTAAATATCTGAAAACAAGCGGTAAACAGAATATCGTTATCGTTTTCGCAACTATCGCACTTTTCGTTATATTTACTCTTATAAACCCCGGATTTGCTGATAAATCCGTGCTTCTTACGATGAGTAAGTCGCTCGTTCCTTACGCAATACTCGCTCTCGGTGTTACGTTCGTTATCGCAACAGGCGGTATCGACCTTTCAATCGGTACGGTTTGTATCGGTTCATCGGTTCTGGCAGGTGCTATATGCAGCACAGGTGTTACGCAGGATGAGGGTACACTCTGGCTTACTATCCCGATAATACTCGTTACAGGTCTTCTGTTCGGTCTTCTCAACGGTGTACTCGTTGCAAAATGTAAAATAGCACCGTTTATCGCAACACTCGGTACGATGCTTGTATCCCGCGGTATTACGTCGGTTATTTCCGAAGCGGTCAGAGAAACGTCCTCTGCTGTTAAGTATCCCACAACAGGTTGGATGCAGAAGGTATTCACAAACTACAACGGCTTCCCGATAGGTATCGTGTGGGTTCTCGGTCTTCTCATTATCTGTATGATAGTTATGTATAAGACAAAGATAGGCCGTTACATTCTCGCTATCGGTAGTAATGAAGAAGCAACTCGTCTTTCCGGTATCAATGTTGATAAGTATAAGATAATTGCTTACGCTATCGGTGGTTTCTTCGCAGGTCTTGCGGCGCTTTTCTACACAGCTTCCAACCCCTCGCTTACAATTGCAGGCGGTAACGGTATGGAGCTTGATGCTATCGCAGGTGTTTACATCGGCGGTACAAGTACAACGGGCGGCGCTGCATCCGTTGCAGGTACACTTCTCGGTTCAATGATTCTCGTCGTTATCCGTCAGGGTCTTAACATGGCTCTCAGCAGCGGAAGCGTTGTTTCGGCTACAAACATCACATACGCTGTTACAGGTGTTATCGTTGTAGGCGCGGTTCTCCTTGACGTTCTCAAGAAGAAGTCAGCCGCAAGAGTCAAGATCGAAAAAGATTACGAAAAACTCGCAAACGAAACGAAAGAAAAGATAGAAGCACTCAAGGTTGAGCAGGACTACGCGCTTTCCGCAAAGGATAATGCAGAGGCTGTTGCAAGAGCTGCTGAAATCGAAAAAGAGCTCGCAGAGCTTAAGAAGGTTCTTAAAGTAGACGTTCCCGCAATGAAAGCGGCGAATAAATAATCAAGTATAAAACCTGAAAGGTTTTTATAAATTAAATTTGGAGGAATTTATCATGAAAAAATTGACAAGACTTTTCGCATTGGTTATGGCAATCGTTTGTATGTCTTCACTCGTTGCTTGTAACAATTCATCTGACACATCGACAGGTGATGACGCAACTGACAGCAAGGGCACAATCGCAGTAGTTGCAAAGGGCGAAACACACGCATTCTGGCAGGCAGTTAAAGCAGGCGCAGAAGCAGCCGGCGCAAAGTACGGCTACAAGGTTACATTCCGCGGTCCTACAGCTGAAAGCGAAGAATACGTAAACCAGCAGCGCGAAATGGTTCAGACAGCTCTCAACAACAAGGACACAAAGGCACTCGTTCTCGCTACTATCGGTCTTGGCTTTGCTGATGAACTTACATCCGCATTTGACAAGAAGCTTCCCGTTGTTGAATTTGACTCAGGTCTTTACTCCGGCGGCGCTGATATCGTAGAAGGCAAGGACCCCACAGTTGGCGGCGTTGCAACAGATAACAAGGCTGCAGGCGGCGTTGTTGCTGAAAACTTCTATGCATACCTCAAGGCACAGAACGTACTCGTTAACGGATACAAGATCGGCGTTATCCAGCACGACACCACATCAACAGGTATCGACAGAGCTGAAGGCTTTATCGAAAAGATCAAGGCTCTCGCAGCTGCTGACAGCATTGAGCTCGATATCAACAAGCAGGTTAAGGCTAACAATGCAGGCGAATACAAGAACGGTCTTGTAGCTCTTAAAGACTGGGGCGCACAGTCCATCTTTATGACAAACGAAGGCGTTGTTAACGAAGTATTCCCCGAAATCTCCGACAATGCAGCAGCATACAAGGATATCCTCTTCTGCGGATTTGACGCAGGTACAAACCAGTACACATGGATCAAGGACGCAGGCGCAACATACGCTCGTCTTGTTGGTTCAGTTGCTCAGGACTCATACAGCATCGGTTACAAGGCAGTTGAACTTGCAGCTAAGAAGCTCGCAGGTGAAGCAGTTACAGACGTTGGTATCGCAGGTGTTTGGTACACAACTGAAAACATCGATACACTCAAGGACCAGAACATCTTCTACATGGGCTAATCTTTGACCCGTATAAGCTTCAAGGGTGAAGGTTTTTAAGATCAAATAAAATTTGATTAAATAAGAGTTAAAAGCCTCTCCCTGAATGAAACAGGGAGAGGCTTTTAAAAACAAATCGCAAATTCCGACATTAACTTTGAAAACAAATTCCCAAAGGAATTGTATATAGATACGTCGGGCATCCGACATTGAATAAGAAATAACGAATATTTAAATATACGGAGGAATAATTATGGCAAAGAACAGACTTATCGGCGATTACCCCGTTATCGGTATCCGCCCTACAATTGACGGCCGCAGAGGCCCTCTCAAGGTTCGCGAAAGCCTTGAAGATCAGACAATGGCTATGGCACAGGCTGCCAAAGAGCTTTTTGAAAAGAACATTTGAAGTCGGAGGCCAAGCGGTCTTAGGAAGACAATGT
>JAZKZC010000139.1:0-7310 GCA_045612465.1 Eubacteriales bacterium | reverse complement strand
AAGCACCGATGCAATAGCAAGTATACCGCTTCCCGTACCGAGGTCAAGACAAACGTCATTTTCCTTTACGTACTTTTCAATAAGCATTGCCACGAGTCTTGTAGTTTCGTGCGTACCCGTCCCGAACGCCATACCGGGGTCCATTTTAAGTATAAGGTCGCCGTCCTTCGCGTCATACTTCTCCCAAGCGGGAACGACAACGAGCTTTTCGCCGATGCGAAGCGGCTTGTAATACTTTTTCCAGGCACCTGCCCAGTCCTCCTCCTTAACACCGATAACGGATATATCCGTGTCGATCTTAAGTTCCGTAAAACGCGTTTTAAGGTGGGAAATCGCCTCTGCGGGATTTCTTTCATCGGGGATAAATATACTTACCGCCGCTTTTGTTTTGTCGGCATTCAATATTTGTTCGTCGATAAGATCACCGTACATTGTTTTGAGATTTTCGTCAATATCGCTGTAGTCTTCTATCATCAAGCCGTTATCGACCATTGACATAACAGCGCAAACCTCTTCAAGCTTTTCGGTTGAGCATACGACACGTATCTGTTTGTAATCCATAAATTTACTTTCTGTTTTTCTTTATTTTTTCAAAAAATGACTGCTTATTCTTGAAATTGCTTTCGCCACAGGATTCCGCAAACTCACGAAGGAGCTGCTTTTGCTTTTCGCTTAAATTCTTCGGGGTTTCGATTATAACCGTAAAGAACAGGTTACCCTTGCGTTTCGTGTTAAGGTTGACAATGCCCTTTTCTTTCACCGTGAACGTCGTGCCCGTCTGCGTACCCTCGGGTATCGTATACTTTACGTTGCCCTCGAGTGTGGGAATCTCAAGCTCAGCTCCGAGTGTTGCCTCTGCAAACGTTATGGGAATTTCACAGTAAAGATCACTTCCGTCACGTTCAAACACGCTGTGATTTCTTACGGAAATTTCTATCACAAGGTCGCCTGCGCTCATTCCCGATGTACTTTCATCCCCCTGCCCTCTTACCGACAGTCTTTGACCGTTATCTATACCTGCGGGTATATTTACCTCGATCTTCTTGTTTATGCGGACATATCCCGTACCCTTACAGTCTGAACAGGGATTTGTAACCGTCTTGCCCTTGCCTCGGCACTTATCGCACTGCTGTGTGGTCTGCATCATACCGAGCATTGTGCGCTGTGTAACCTTTATCTGTCCTGTACCGCCGCACTTGTCACAAGTTTTTACGTCGCTTGCGTTCTTTGTGCCGACGCCCTTACACGTATCGCATTTTTCAACACGTGCGTATTTAATTTCCTTTTTACAGCCGAACGCCGCTTCCTCAAACGTAAGCGTGACTCTATGGAATATGTCACGTCCGGGTGAACCGCGTCTGCCCTGGCTTCTTCCGCCACCGCCAAAGAATGAACCGAATATGTCGCCAAGGTCGATATCCATACCTTCAAAGCCGCCAAATCCGCCGAAGCCTCCGCCTCCGAACCCTGCATTGGGATCGACACCTGCGTGACCGTACTGGTCATATCTTGCTTTCTTATCGGCATCTGACAATACCTCGTACGCTTCGTTTACCTCTTTGAATTTAACCTCGGCATCCTTGTCCCCCGGGTTTACATCGGGGTGATATTTTTTGGCAAGCGAACGGTAAGCCTTCTTTATTTCGCTGTCACTCGCCCCCTTATTTATACCGAGGACCTCATAATAATCTCTTTTATTATCTGCCATAAAACACTCCGTAAATCCGACTTTAGGCGGCGGGTAAAAAACCCACCGCCTATATTCGGCAATATTAATTATTCACCTGTTTTATCCGTGAAATCAGCATCATAAGTGCCGTCAGCATTCTGACCGGGATTGAATCCCGCATCACCGGGGTTACCCTGCGCCGCACCTGACTGTGCATAAAGCTTTTCGGACAAAGCGTAGAACTTCTTCTGAAGCTCCTCGGTGCCTGCCTTGATAGCATCTGTATCACCGCTCTTGACAGTTTCCTTGAGCTTATCGATTTCAGCCTGAACCTCTGCCTTTTCGGATTCGCTTACTTTATCGCCAAGCTCACCGAGAGCCTTTTCGCTCTGGAATATAAGGTTTTCAGCGTTGTTCTTTGTATCAACGGCTTCTCTGAACTTCTTGTCTTCCTCAGCATACTTTTCAGCATCCTTAACAGCCTTGTCGATATCTTCCTGGCTCATATTCGTAGAGGATGTGATTGTGATGTGCTGTTCCTTGCCTGTGCCCTTATCCTGCGCTGTTACGTTAACGATACCGTTAGCGTCGATGTCGAACGTAACCTCGATCTGGGGAACACCTCTGGGAGCTGCGGGGATACCGTCAAGCGAGAACTGACCGAGAGTTGTATTACCGCTTACCATTTCTCTTTCGCCCTGAAGAACGTGGATCTGAACAGATGTCTGACCATCAGCCGCTGTTGAGAATACCTGGCTCTTCTTAACGGGGATAGTTGTATTTCTGTCGATTATCTTTGTGAATACACCGCCGAGAGTTTCGATACCAAGGGACAAAGGTGTAACGTCAAGCAAGAGAAGGTCTTTAACGTCACCGCCGAGAACGCCGCCCTGAATTGCCGCACCGATAGCAACACATTCATCGGGGTTGATGCCCTTGAAGGGTTCCTTACCCGTGATGGACTTAACAGCTTCCTGAACTGCAGGAATACGGCTTGAACCGCCAACGAGAAGCACCTTGTTGATGTCGGACGCGGAAAGTCCCGCATCGCGGAGTGCCTGCTTTGTCGGGCCCATTGTTGCGTCAACGAGGTCTGCTGTGAGTTCGTTGAACTTTGCTCTTGTAAGAGTTGCATCGAAGTGCTTGGGACCTGTTGCATCAGCCGTGATAAAGGGAAGATTGATATTTGTGCTTGTCATACCCGAAAGCTCAATCTTTGCCTTTTCAGCTGCTTCCTTAAGACGCTGGAGCGCCATTTTATCGTTTTTGAGATTGATTCCGTTTTCTTTCTGGAATGTTTCAGCCATCCAGTCAATGATTCTGTTGTCGAAGTCACCACCGCCAAGACGGTTGTTACCTGCTGTTGCAAGAACTCCAACGACACCGTCGCTTATTTCAAGCACGGAAACGTCGAATGTACCGCCGCCAAGGTCGAATATGAGTATCTTCTGTTCGGAGTTATCCTTGTCAACACCGTAAGCAAGAGCTGCCGCCGTAGGCTCGTTGATGATTCTCTTTACGTCAAGACCTGCGATCTTACCTGCATCCTTTGTAGCTTGACGCTGTGCGTCGGAGAAGTATGCGGGAACGGTAATTACAGCCTCTGTAACAGTCGTTCCGAGATATGCTTCCGCATCAGCCTTGAGCTTCTGAAGGATCATCGCGGAAACCTCTTGAGGTGTATAACCCTTGCCGTCGATTTCTACCTTATAACCTGTGCCCATTTCTCTCTTGATGGACATAATTGTTTTGTCGGGGTTTGTTATTGCCTGTCTTTTAGCAACTGCACCGACGAGTCTTTCGCCTGTTTTTGAGAACGAAACAACGGAAGGTGTTGTTCTTGCGCCTTCGGGATTGGGGATAACTACAGGCTCACCGCCTTCAAAAACAGCAACACAAGAGTTTGTTGTACCCAAATCTATACCAATAATTTTTCCCATGATTCTTTACCTCTTTCTATAATTAGTTTGCAACCTTTACCATTGCGTATCTTATTACGCGGTCGCCTTTTTTATAACCTTTTTGTAAAACGAGTGAGATCGTATTTTCGCCGAATTCCTCGTTTTCTTCGTGCATTACCGCACTGTGTATTTCGGCATTGAACTCATCACCCACAGCGCCGTACGCCTCGACACCCATTTTTGCAAGTGTATCGTGGAATCCGTTGATTATCATTTTAAGACCGTTTTTCGATTCCTCGTCGGCGGCAAATTCAGCCGCGCGCTCAATATTATCGAATATCGGGAGCATTTCCTCAACAGCGTCCATATAAGCACTTGAATAGATCGTTTCGCTTTCCTTTGCCGTGCGCTTTTTGAAATTGTCGAATTCGGCAAACAAACGAACGTATTTGTCCGATGCCTCCGCTTTTTCCTTCTGTGCTTTTTCAAGCGCTTCGGAAAGCGTGCGGTTTTCAATTTTCAACGCTTCGATTTCTTTTTTCTCTTTCTTTTTTTGGCTTTTCGTTATCTTCCGCAGTTTCCTGCCCGATCGGCTCATTATCCATCAACTCGTCGTTTTCCGGCATACCTAAATTTCCTTTCTGGGATCTATTTTAATCATCATCCGGAGCTTTAAGCTCTTTTATTTCCGGATTCTGTATTGCGCTTGAAATACATTTTGCAAGATACTCAACCATCGCAACGACCTTCGGGTATTCCATTCGCTGGGGGCCTATAACACCGATGGCGCCCACGACCTTGCCGTTTACCTTGAACGTTTTGAGTATCATCGAGGAGTTTGACGCAACCGACTTTCCCTCTCCGCCGATGTATATGCTGACGTCGTTTCCCGAATCATTCTCAACGAGGTCCATAATTTCCTCTTTCTTATCCATAAGAGAAAGAAGCTGGCGAAGATTTTCAACGTCTGAAAATTCCGGATGCTCAAGCAGTTTTTCAACACCCTCGAATTTAAGCTCACCCTCGTCGTCGCTGTTCATTGCATCGTACACACACTTTATCACGGGGGAAATAAGCATATCGTACATTCCCATATCCGCTTCCATTTTCATTATAAGCGGCAGAGAAATTTCGGATGATACCATGTGTGTGATGTTGTTGTTCAGCACTCCGCATAAGCGGTTGAGAATTTCCTCATCCACCTCAATCTTCGACTGAATGTACCTTGATTTTACCGTCTTATCACTCATTATCATACTGAGTATAAAATTCCGGCTGTCAATGAAAGTTGTTTTAAAACAGCTTACAATCAGATTCGTGATCTTCGGTTTTACGGACACGGTAGGATAATTCGTCATCGAAGTAATGAGTTTTCCCGCAGCCTTGAGCATTTTATCAAGCTGTGAAATGCGTGCGCGCTGCATATTGTTAAGCTCTTCAAGTTCTCTTGCTGTAAGCGAGTACGCATTCATAAGAGAGTCAACGTAAAACCTGTACCCTGCTTTTGAAGGCACACGGCCTGCTGACGTATGCGGCTGTTCGAGATAGCCCATACTTTCAAGCTCACTCATCTCATTTCGGATGGTTGCGGAAGAACAGCCTATGTCGCACATCGAAGTAAGATACTTTGAACCCACAGGCTCACCGTTTTCAATGTGCGCATCAATGAGCGCGCGGAGAATTGCTTTTTTTCTTTCGGAAAGTTCATCTCCGATACCCATTTGACCGCCTCCTTTTGTTTTTTAGCACTTCGGTGTGTCGAGTGCTAAACTTTACATAGAATGTACCATTATAAACGATTTTATTCAATAAGTTTTTAGAATCTTTCTGTGAATTATTTGTAAACTGTGCGTTTTTTTGGCATTCGGCGGTTTTTGGTGATAAAAAATGCCCCGATGCAACATTTACCGCTGATAAAGCGCCTTAATTTTTTCGAAAACTCTTGACACATAATAAAAAGGTGTTATAATAATTACATAAAATTATTGTATTATCCGAAAGGAAAATTATTATGGCACACTCACTCGGAATTATCGGTTACGGCGGAATGGCAGGTTATCATCACTCCTGCATAAACAATCAGCTTTCCGACATATTGAACGTAACTGCGGCTTTTGATATAGATCCCGAAAGATTGGCGCTTGCCGAAAAGGCAGGTCTTAAAACCTTTGACAATGTTGAGGATTTCTTTGCCTCATCGCTTTTCGATATTGTTCTGGTTGCAACTCCTAACAATTTTCACCGTCATTACGTAATATCGGCAATAGAACACGGTTTTCACGTTGTTTGCGAAAAGCCTGTTGCCATTACGGTCGAGGATTTCGACTGTATGACAGCGGCGGCCAAAAAGCACGGAAAAGTTTTCTCCGTTCACCAGAACAGACGTTGGGACAGAGATTACAGAATAGTCAAGGAAGCAATAGATCAAGGGCTTATCGGTAAACCTTACGCAATTGAATCACGTGTTCACGGTCAGAACGGTGTCGTTCACGGTTGGCGTGAATTTAAGGTTGCGGGCGGCGGTATGCTCTTTGACTGGGGTGTTCATCAGATCGACCAGATCGTTGAAATGATGGGAAAAGAAAAGGTCGTATCCGTTTATGCAAATCTTCACTCGGTAAGAACCCCCGAGGTTGACGACTACTATAAGCTCATTCTCCGTTTCTCAAACGGAACGACAGCGCAGATCGAAACAAGCACGTACACGCTCATTCAGCAACCACGTTGGTATGCTTACGGCGACGGCGGCTCACTCATAATCGAAACCTGGGACTGCAAGGGCAGAATTATCAGAGCAAAGGACCATATGATGAATTGGGAACCCGTCGTTATACAGACAGAAGCAGGCCCGACAAGAACAATGGCGCCCCGCCCTGTTGAAACGCTTGAGGAAATACCGCTTCCGACAGTCGATCCTCACTGGTCGGATTATTACAGAAACATTACCGACACAATAGACGGAAAGGTTGACCTTATCGTAAACGAGGTAAATGTACGCCGTGTACTTCAGATAATGGAAACCGCATTTGAATCGGACAAGCTCGGAGCAGGTATCGCTTGCGAAATATAATATTGTAAATAAACAAAAGGATATTCTTTGTAACCACAAGGAATATCCTTTTTCATTTTAAAAACCGTATTTTAAACTATAAGCACACGGATATCTGAAAAATCCTTTTTTTCAAGCGCATCTTTGTTTATAAGGAAGCACAGTTCCTCGCCCTTTTCAAACGTAAAGGAAACCGATTCGTCCTCATACGCTTTGAACGATGCCAGAACTATCATATCATCCGACACGTTGAATTCCTCACCGTCATCCTCAAATTCGTCCTCAAACTCATCGTCGGACTCGTCCTCGAATTCAAGGTCAGAAACGTCAGAAATTATACTGACATCGTAATCATCATCAGACAAAAGAAGCTCAACCGCATCGGGTGACATATCATTTCCGTCACTGTCAACAAGGCGGAGTGTTGCAAGGTCATCTTCGTTTTCATTAAACCAGAAAACCTTTGCCGCCCCCTTTACATTCGGAGTCGCAGGCTGTTCTGCGGCATTGTAGAAAAAGTAAAGTATTCCCTCTTTCGGGAGGAGTTCACTTTCAATATCCCTGCAGTTTATCTGCGCAAGAAATGTCATATCTATATCATCGCCGTATCTTGACACAGTAACGGGCCATTCAAAGTACTCGGGCGCATCGGGCGAAGTCGGAGGCCAAGCGGTCTTAGGAAGACAATGTC
>JAZKZC010000138.1:0-2399 GCA_045612465.1 Eubacteriales bacterium | reverse complement strand
CCGCCGAGCATTTTGCATTCCTCAAGCAGTCCGCGCCCTGCGGCGCGGTGGATAGCGCCGTCAACACCGCCGCCTCCGAGCAGGGTGTTATTTGCGGCATTCACTATGGCATCGACATTCAGTGTCGTTATATCGGCTTTGATAATAAAAAGCGGCATATATTCTCCTAAAATTTGATTTTTTTAAGCGGCGGAAATTCACGGTATTCGTTGTTTCCGTACTCGTCAAGCGGATATTTCGTTCTGTATAGCGATATATAACCGTCTGTATCGTGTTCAAATTCATACACACATTCGACGACCTTTATTTCTCCGTTTTCATATTTATTGACATCTGTTTTTACAGCTGAAGAAATACCGTTTTCACCGTATTCAAACACGCTTTCCTCGTATATATAACGCTTTTGTCTGTGTCCGTACGGCTGCAAAATTATCCTTTCGATAAGCATCGGCATACCGTCTTTGTGCAGCTGTCTTGTATATGAATAAAGCACGTTTCCCTGATAACTGTATCCGTGCGTGAGGTCGCCCGCTTTTACAAGCACCTCTATACTTTTCGGCTTATCTCCGTACATTTCGTATATCAGTATGCGGTTTTTATGCGTGTCGTATTTATAGATAAAAGTCTGATTACGTCTTTCAATGGAGCTTTCGGGTATCTTCTTTTTAAGCTTTCCTCGCGTCCAATATCCTACGGTAAAATAACTGAGCGGATTTGGATGATAATACCCTCTGTAAAGGCTTTTTCCGCTTATTTCACAGTATTCGGCAAACGAGGCACTTTTGTCAAATTCGGGTATGCTCAGGTATATCCGTCTTGAATCGTGAGAAACACTCTTTATAAGCTCATCACATCTTTTCGAGTATTTTTCCCTCAGCTCGTCTTTTCGTGTGCTGTATCTCATTTTTGCTTTTTCCCCAAAAATAATTTTAAAAGGCTTGATATTCCCCCGTACGCACCGTCCGGCCACGGAGTATTGTCATATTTTCTTTCTGCTCCGCCGAGAATATCAGCCTGCATCTCCCACGGGGAGCCGTAGTAATCATACGGAAGCTTTTTAAGCTTATAAAGCAGATTTGCAAGCACCGACGGTATGGCAACGTGTGCCGTATACCTGAAAAATCCCATTTCTTCAAACTGCTTTCTGTGTCCGTATTCGTGCTTTACGACATTCGTATTTTTTATCTTTCTGCCTAAAAATATCGTGCGGAACGATGCGGCATTGTACCCTATCGGAAGCTTCAGCACAAATGCCCTTTTGTATGCCGAAAAGAAATGTGCGTTTATGACCTTTTCCTCCGAGGTGTTGTTTTTATCGTAATTTTTTATATCCTCTGATAATTTCATCTGACTGCGCCCTTGATACTTTATGTTACAATAAGTATACATCAAAGAAAAAAGCTTGTCAATAGCATATAGGAAGAAGTATTACATAAACATTTTTTTATTATTAATATTTATTTATAGAACGTGAAATAAATTTATTATATAATGTCATTTGTCGAAATATATATTTTTGGAGGCAGTTATGATAGATACAGGTAAAATCAATACAGAAAAGCGTAATCCCAACACGATGAATATAGACAAGCTCCCGACAAACGAGATGGTTGCTCTTATGCACAGAGAAAGCAAGCAGGCTTTCGATGCAATAGACGACGTACTTCCCGAGGTTGCAAAGGCAGTTGATAAAATTGCCGAAGCGTTTGACAACGGCGGTCATCTTTACTACATAGGCGCAGGCACAAGCGGTCGTATCGGCGTGCTTGACGCATCGGAATGTCCCCCTACGTTCGGCGTTCCCGACACTCTTGTTGTGGGCATCATCGCAGGCGGTGACAGCGCGCTTCGCAAGAGTTCCGAAGGCGCTGAAGACAGCGAAGAAAACGGTTATAAGGAAATAATCGACAGAAAGCTTAACGAAAACGACGTGCTTGTAGGCATCGCCGCAAGCGGAAGAACACCTTACGTTGCAGGTGCTATGAAAGCGGCAAGAGAGCTTGGCGCAGTTACGGTTTCCATCACAAGCACCCCCGGCTCATACATCGATACTCTTGCTGACATTAAGCTTTCGTGCAACACGGGTCCCGAGGTCGTAACAGGCTCAACAAGACTTAAAAGCGGTACGGCGCAGAAGCTTATCGTAAATATGCTCTCGACCTGCGCTATGATCAAGACGGGCAAGGTTTACGAAAACCTTATGATAAACGTAAGCGCATCAAATGAAAAGCTCAAGACACGTGCGGCAGGTATCACATCGGAGATACTCAACATTTCACGCGAGGAAGCATACGTTCTTCTCGAAAAGAACAATTTCTCAATCCGCGAAGCCATAGCCGCATACGGAAAATAAAAAATTGACATTTAAATTCACAGAAAGGGGGTAAAGCCATGTCGGA
>JAZKZC010000137.1:0-5437 GCA_045612465.1 Eubacteriales bacterium | reverse complement strand
TTGTTCAATAAAGATAAAACGGTTCTTGTTTATTATCCTATGGGTGCGCTCCGTTCATCGTATACCGTACCCGACAGCGTTGAAAAAATATCTTCGTATGCGTTTGCAAACACGAAGTATCTTAAAACGCTGACAATCGGTTCCGGGGTAAAAGAGCTTGGCGAAAATGTATTTTACGAAGCATATTCGATTGAAAACATCACGGTCAGCGAAGAAAACATAAACTTTGCATCGGATGAATACGGTGTACTGTTCGATTATGAAAAAACGGTACTTATTCAGTACCCTGCAGGTAATGCAAGAACGTCTTATACGGTTCCTTCGGGTGTTCTCCTTATCGGTGAATCATCTTTTGCGGGCTGTGAAGCGCTTGAATCGCTCACCATTCCCTACGGTGTTGAAGATATAGAACAGAACGCATTTGTATCCTGCGTTAATCTTGCAGAGGTAAATCTGCCCGCCACTATAAAAATGGTCGGCTACGATGCCTTTATGGATACACCTTACGTTAACGATATGTCATATGCGGTCGACTGCGGAGCATATTACGAAATATACGCAGGCAACGTGCTTTTGTATATCATCGACGCAGGTATCACGTCGGGAAGCTATCCTGTAACTATCAACGATAAAACGACAGCTATTGCATTCGGTGCGTTTGAGTATTCATACGCATCGGAGGTGGTAATTCCCTCAGGTATCAAGTATATAGGCGACGGCGCATTTGCTTACTGCTCCACGCTTTTGACGGTAAATATTCCCGATACGGTAAACGTACTCGGTGAAAAAGTTTTTGAGTATTGTATTAACCTTAACGAGGTAACACTCGGAAAGAACGTTTCGTTCGTCGGATATAATTCTTTCTACGGCTGTGAAAGCCTTGATGCAATTTACGTTGACGGCGAAAACACAAGCTATAAGAATGACGATTTCGGAGCACTTATCAGCTACGACGGCAAAGAGTTTGTTCAGTATCCCGTCGGACGTTATGATGTATCTTATACGGTTGCAGACGGTGTTATGATAATATACGGCTGTGCATTCAACGGAGCGGTCTATCTTGAATCCGTAGCACTTCCCGAAAGCCTTATGTATGTTGCACCTGCGGCATTTGATTTCTGCTATAATCTTACGGATGTTTATTACGGCGGAAATGAAAATTCATGGGCTAATGTTATGATACTGGAAGATAACGAAGCGCTTTTGAATGCCAATATGACGTATGGCAAGGAAAATCCCAAGGTGTGCGAGATCGCTGTTGTATCATTGCCCAGGACGGAATACCTTTTTGGTGAAACACTTTCACTTGACGGAATTATCGTATACGCAATATACAACGACGGAAATAAGGTTGAGATCACAGACTACTCCGTATCGGGCATGAATTCCTATGCTCTCGGTGTGCAGGAGATAACGGTATTCTACGGAGAATTCCAAACAAGCTTCAACGTAACCGTTTATGCTGAAAAAGCAAGCGGATTTACCGAAAGATTTGAAGCGGGAATGACTGTTGCTGAATTCAAAGAAGCACATTCCTCTTACACAACGTATGTTTTTGATTTCGACGGTGTTACACCCGTTGACGGAGATGCGCTTATAAAAACAGGTTATACAGTAGTTGTCGTTGAAGAAAATACAATAACCGAAAACTGCCTTATGATAGTAATCGGTGACGGTAACGGCGACGGTATTGTAAACGGAAAAGACCTTATAAGACTTAAAAAGCAGATCAAAAACGGCGACGAAGTCGCATATATCGAATATGTTGACTATAACGGCGACGGCGTCCTTGACGACAGCGACGCATCATTCCTTACGGATATGATATAAAGAATAAAAAACAAAATAACCCCGATAGATTTCAAAAATCTGTCGGGGTTATATCGTTTACGGTTTAAATATTTTTTATTCGCTTACGAGAAGTCTTTCCGTTGTTCTTTCGCTTATAAGCTGAATTATATAATCGGGCTTTTCTTCTTCCACTATATCATAATCAACCGCGTAATTCCAAATGGGCATACAGGTGAGGGATGAAAAATGCTCCGCGATGAAGTGTATTGCGTTAAGTCCGTAAGAATCGAATAAAAACAGTCCCTTGGGAAGTGCATCGTTGTCGATTTCCGTGAGTGATGTCTTGTTTGAGAAGAATTCATCCGTGAAATTCCAGATGTACGCTTCCTCTGCCTTTGCGCTGTCGTACGGCGCGAGCGGTGTGTACTTGCTTATAAGAAACGGTGCCGTTTCCGTGATTCCCATATCCTCAATGCCCGCATAGGACATCATATCTGTATACGTTACCGTTACGTTTTTGACGTCGTATTCCGAAAGGGAGTGGGGGGCAGCGGACGGGAATTTTTTTGCAATTTCGTTCATCAAAGCCTGATAGCCGTAATATGCGCCAAGCTCCGTCCAGTGCGTATCGGTGTTATAATATATTTTTTCGTCCTTGTGAGCGTTCATAACATCCGTCAGATCAATGACGGTAACACCGCTGACACTGCTTAAAGCCTCAACGGCTTGTGTCAGCGAGGTTTTCTCGCCCTCAATGTTCGCTTTCATATCCTCTGAAACACCGTCACCGTATACGGTCAAGGGGTTGGGTACGATAACGTATATCAGCTCAACATCCTTGCCTGCGGCGCTCTTTGCCTTTTTAACACGGTTCTGCGCGAGCTTTTGCATAAGCAGAAGCTCTTTGTTTGTGAAAAGATTTGTATGATAAAGATCATCAAGTATTTCGTTTTGGCAGATACGTGAATCGTACGTCGTAAATACCTCTTTGTCTTCAGCACCGCGCTTGAATTTCGCCTCTACGCTGATGACGTTACTTGATTCCTTGCCGCCCGCCTTAGCGCTTATCGACAGCGTTTCGGTCTGTCTGTTTTTCAGCTTTACGGAGAAAAGGAAGTTGCCGCCGTCGGGAGTTACGGTAAATTCTTCGGTATATCCGCCCTTTACGGTTATAACGGAATTTTTCTCGCAAATACCCATAAACATCACCGTGTCGTCGTTGATGTGAGTTGACAGCAGTATTTCGGGATCAGCAGTTACCGTTTCCGATACAGGGGGGACTGCAGCGGAGTCATCTTCTGTATCTTCGGCTGTGCTTGTGTCGGATATAATATCCGATTCTGTGTATGTACCGCTTGATGACGTATCGGCACTGCCCGTGCAGGCGGTCAACGCGGTAAGACATATAAGCAAGGAGGTGATGATCTTTTTCATTTAAGTGTCCTTTCTTTTATAAGCTCATTATGATGGGGAGTATCATAGGTCTGCGCTTTGTCTTCTGGTAAATGTATTTTGCAAGATCGTCCTTTATTTTGTTTTTTATCTGCGCAAAGTCGGAAATTCCGTTGTCAAAGCATGTTTCGATTACGGCGAGCGACAGCTCTTTAAGATCGTCCATCAGCTCCTGCGATTCTCTTACGTAAACGAAGCCTCTTGAAACGATGTCAGGCCCTGCCATAACGAGCTGTTCATCCATATGAAGCGTTGTGACAACGACGATTATTCCATCCTCGGCCAGGTGTCGTCTGTCGCGGAGAACAATGCTTCCGACGTCACCGACGCCGTAACCGTCAACGAGTATCTTGCCCGACGGAACCGTGCCGTTGAAGCGAGCGCCGTCCTCGTCAATTTCAAGAACCTTTCCGATGTCAGCCAAGAAAATATTTTCTTCCTTTTCGCCCATCTGCATTGCAAGTTCCTTGTGGCTTGCCAGATGACGGTATTCGCCGTGGATGGGCATAAAATACTTCGGCTTTGTCAAAGCGTGCATAGTTTTCAGCTCCTCACGGCAAGCGTGGCCCGATACGTGAACGTCAGCCACAGCATCGTGAAGCACGGTGACACCTTTCTTGAAAAGCTCGTTTATTATCTTGTTTACAAATTTTTCGTTGCCGGGAATAGCGTTTGCCGAAATGATAACGACGTCTTTTTCGTTAAGCTCGACCTTGTCGTGTTCCGAAAAAGCCATACGGTAGAGGGCTGACATAGGCTCGCCCTGGCTTCCCGTCGAAACGATTGTAAGCTGTTCGGGCTTGTATTTCTTTATTTCCGAAATGTCTATGAGTATACCATCGGCGGCGTGCATATAGCCAAGACGTATGGCAACGTTTACGACGTTTACCATGCTCCTTCCCGTAATAGCAACCTTTCTGCCGTATTTTTCAGCGGCATTGATTATCTGCTGAACGCGGTGAACGTTTGAAGAAAACGTTGCGATCGTTATACGCTTGTCGGAATGACGGAAAAAGATGTTGTCAAGCGATGCGCCGACCTTTCTTTCAGACGGTGTGTAGCCCTGTCTTTCTGCGTTCGTCGATTCGCACATCAGAAGCAGTACACCTTCGTCGCCGAGCTGACCGAGACGTGTGAGGTTTATCATTTTGCTTTCAATGGGCGTAAGGTCTATTTTGAAGTCACCCGAATGGATTATCGTTCCGAGCGGTGTTTTTATTGCAAGACAAACGGCATCTGCGATTGAGTGGTTTACGTTGATAAACTCGACCGAAAATGACGTGCCGAGCTTTACCGTTTCGCCTGCGTTTACCGTGATAAGCTCGGGAATGATGTCAAACGTATGCTCCGAGAGCTTTTTTTCAAGTATTCCGATAGTCAGCGGAGTACCGTAAACGGGGGGCGATATTTGCTTCAAAACGTAGGGAAGGGCGCCTATATGGTCCTCGTGTCCGTGGGTGAGGACGATACCCGTTATCTTTTCGTAATTTCTTTCAAGGTACGTTATATCGGGAATTACAAGGTCGATACCGGGCATATCTTCTTCGGGAAAGCCAAGACCGCAGTCAACGATCATCATTTCGTCGCCGTATTCTATAACTGCAAGGTTCTTTCCTATTTCGTAAAGACCGCCAAGCATCATAACCTTTAATTTTTCTGTGGTTTTATTTTTTCTTCTTGCCATTATTTCTCCTTATTGTTAAATATTGTAAATTAATTTATGCAACTGAATCCTGTAAAAGGGTATGTAATATAAGCCGAGCACGAAAATCGTTTTCTCGGCAATATATATTTTAATCACGAACACATTAAATTATCCGTATTTTACCATATCAATATAGAATATTCGCCCGCTTTTTATAAACATTTTTTAAATATTGAGCTTTTTGATTATATCAGCCACGATGTCGCGCGAGGCGCTTGCCGTATATCCCTCGGTGATTATACGGAAACCGCCGTCGGAGGCTCCGATGTTTGATGTGGCTGACGGTTTTTTGACGATAACACCGTCGCCGTATATCCTCTGGTGTGCAATATTTTCTTCGTACAGCCTGGCAAGCGCGGAGACGCGAAGTTCATACGGTATTTTTATATGATCCTCACGTACGAAGAACGGGCGCAGGGCTCTGTCCGCTTCCTCAAGTGACAATTCTTTAAGATGCAAAAGAGATATGAGCTTTAAAACGGTGCACAG
>JAZKZC010000136.1:0-5791 GCA_045612465.1 Eubacteriales bacterium | reverse complement strand
ATCCGTATATACCCCTGAATTCGACTTATTCGGACTCGATTTCTGAATTTTCGCCGTCATCCTCTGCGTACTCTAAAATGTCACCCGGCTGACATTTCAGCTCTCTGCATATTGCTTCAAGCGTTGAAAAGCGTATAGCCTTTGCTTTGTTCGTTTTGAGTATTGAAAGATTTGCTTGAGTTATGCCCACTCTTGAAGCAAGCGTGCCCGAGGACATCTTGCGTTTTGCAAGCATAACGTCTACGTTTACAATTATAGGCATTTCGTTCTCCTTATATCGTCAGGTCGTTTTCGGATTTTATTTCAACCGCTTCGCAAAAGAGATTTTTTACCACGCGGATGATAAGCCCGAAAAATATTGCTGCTATTGCAATGATGAACGAAAGGAAGATGTAAAATCCCAAAAATACGAACACAGCGCCCGCACCGTAACAGCACCACGAGATATGACGTAAATATTTGACGTTCGTTCTGTCAAAGACGACGTCTTTTTTTATGTTCGCAAGAAGTCTGTCAAGCGAAAGTACAGCCAAAAATACGGGCACTGATGCGACGTAAAGCGAAACAATGAGCGGTGTTTTTATTTTTGATGCCGTTTCCGCAACGAGCGTGTCGCAGTACATCTGCGACAAAAACGGCAACGCTATGGCGAAAATGACAATTAAAGCGAGCATCGCTTTGACTAAAACGTACGAAAGCGCAAGAGATCTGTATCTGTTCCAGATGTTTTTCATCTCAGTTCTCCGCAATATCTTTCTTGTATATCTGCTTTGTGACGTTCGTTGCCTTGATCTGGTCGATGATAGCTTTGATCGTAGTGTCGAGCTTGCTTCCCTCGCGGTAGTCGGTGTGAGCGATATAGCTTACTCTGCCTTGCTTCAAAAGCGTTACAGCCTGATCTTTTTTGTCCTGATATACGGCTACGGAGTGACCGCCGCTTGTCTTTACAAGCTTCATACAGGGAACGTCGGAAAGACCGTCACCGATGTATATCATATTGGAAAGGGAAATACGCTTCTGTTCGTCGGGAACGGAATCGTTAAGGTCATCGTGCTTCGTTACGTCAAGCACGCCCTTGTTTATTCTGTATACGAACTGTGTTTTACTCGTGTAGTTAACAGCCATTGCGGGCCAGATAGCCTCGCCGTCCTCGTTATACATAAATTCGCACGCGTATATTTCCTTGAAGCAATCGGCAATGGGGGTGCCCTCGATTATTTCTTTGAGTCCCGATGAAATAACGTAATGTTCTATCTGCACACCGTGATCTGCGCCGTACTTTGTTATACGGTCAAACCATTCTGTAACACCGTCAAACAGCACGACGTCCTTACCCTGATTTCTGAATTCCTCGCGGCTGAGCTTGAGGTTGTGCTTTTTTGACTCCTCTATCATGCAGTACATATAAGCGAGTATAGAGTCCATGCCGTTGGTGCGCATTATATAATTGCATTTGGACCAGAACTCCGCACCCGTCATTCCGACACCCGGAATGAATGCGTATTCCTGCATATCGCGGGGAGAAAGTGTTTTGTCAAAGTCGTACATAATAGCAACTATAGGTATCATAATTATTGCCTCCGAGATAAAATTGCGGTAAAAACCGCTTGTTACGTGGATATTGTATCATATTTTTTATCGATAATCAAGCATTACGGCAAAAATAATCGTATTTTACACCATTATTTATATATAAAATGTATTATAAATACATTTATTATGTGTTTCGCTGACGAAAAAATTGACGGATGGTTAAAATTTACAATTAATTCATAACTTTGTATAAGCGATGTATTGACATGCGCCTTTATATATGTTATAATCTCTCTGCTTGATGTGCGATGAAGCGGGAGGTGGCTATGAGAAACGCAAGTTTCTGCATAGGGAATTTCCGCAGAGTATGTCCGATTTTTAACCGGGCGATAGGAAAAATGAAAAGACACGGGAAAGTCACGGGATATTCCGCCATTTGTTATTCTGCTATGGCGGCAATCCGAAAGCTTGACTTTATCTGCCGAATTTTCCGGAATTATCGTTTGTTGGTGTTCCGGATTTTATTAGGGGAACGGGTGAAACACCCGGAGTCGTGTTTTAAAATTTTTAAAGCCCTTTTAAATCACCCACAAATTTAAAAGGAGGAAAAACCAAATGGCAAAAGAAAAGATCAGAATCAGACTGAAGAGCTACGAACACGCTCTTGCAGATGCAGCTGCTGCAAAGATAGTTGAAACTGCAAAGAGAACAGGTTCTGCGGTATCGGGCCCCATTCCGTTGCCCACAGAACGTGAGATCGTTACAATTCTTCGTGCGGTACACAAATATAAGGATGCCCGCGAACAGTTTGAAATGAGAACCCACAAGAGACTTATTGACGTCATAAAGCCCACAAAGGACACAGTTGACGCTCTTACTAAGCTCGAACTTCCGGCCGGCGTTGAAATCGAGATCAAGTTATAATCTTGATGTGAGGCCAACACGTGGTCATGTTGGTAACAAAAGTTGCCAACCAATAACCTAAGGAGGATAAAAAATGAAAAAGGCTATTATTGGTAAGAAGATCGGTATGACACAGATCTTCGACGAAGCCGGAAAAGTAATTCCGGTAACTGTAATTGAAGCCGGTCCCTGTGTTGTTGCACAGAAGAAAACTGTAGAAACAGACGGCTATGACGCTGTTCAGTTGGGCTTTGAGGATGTTAAGGACAAGCACCTCACAAAGCCTGAAAAGGGACACTTCAAAAAGGCGGGCGTTGCCCCCAAGAGACATCTGAAGGAATTCAGACTTGATGATATTTCAAATATCAATGTTGGTGATATGATCACAGCAGAAACATTCGAAGCAGGCGAAAGAGTAGATGTAACAGGCATTTCCAAGGGTCACGGATTCAGCGGCGTTATCAAGAGATGGGGCTGCCACAGACTCAGAATGACTCACGGTGTGGGCCCTGTTCACCGCCAGGCGGGTTCAATGGGTGCTAACTCCAGCCCGTCCAGAATATTCAAAAACAAGAAAATGGCAGGTCAGTACGGTGCTGAGCAGGTTACAATTCTTAACCTCGACATCGTAAAGATCGACGCTGAGAAGAACATCATCGCTGTTAAGGGTGCCATCCCCGGCGCACGCGGCGGCATCGTGTTCGTTCGCAGCACATGTAAGTGAGAGGAGGAAATAAACAATGGCTAATTTCAAAGTAGTAGACATGGCAGGCAAGAATGTCGGCGAAGTTGAGCTTTCCGAAGCAGTATACGCTTGTGAGCCCAATGCAGCAGTACTTCACGCAGCTGTCCGTGCGTACCTTATGAACCAGAGACAGGGTACACAGTCAACTCTCACACGTACAGAGGTTTCCGGCGGCGGTATCAAGCCTTGGAAGCAGAAGGGAACAGGTCGTGCAAGACAGGGTTCCACACGTTCACCCCAGTGGACACACGGCGGTGTAGCTCTTGGTCCTAAGCCGAGAAAGTACCGCATCGACCTTAACAAGAAGGTTAAAAAATTGGCTATGCAGAGCGCAATCTCATCCAAAGCTATTGACAACGAGCTCGTAATCGTTGACAAGATTGCAACAGATGCGTTCAAGACAAAGACAATGGTTGCAATGCTTGCAGCTGTTAATGCAGGTAAAAAGTCACTCGTTGTTCTTGACAGCAACGATGAAAAGGTTGTAAAGAGCTTTGCGAACATACCCGGCGTTAAGACGGCTCAGGTCAACACAATAAACGTATATGACATACTTAACTGCGATACGTTTATCGTTGCTAAAGAAGCAGCCGAGAAAATTTCGGAGGTGTACGCATAATGAAAACATCATACGATATAATCATCCGTCCTATAGTTACGGAAGCTTCAATGTCGATGGCTGCTGAAAAGAAGTACGTTTTCGAAGTACTTCGCACAGCTACGAAGTCTGAAATCGCAGCAGCGGTTGAAGAACTTTTCAAGGTAGATGTAGCATCTGTCAACACTATTAACGTAAAGAAAAAACCGAAAAGACTCGGTGTACACTCCGGTTACACACGCACTTGGAAGAAAGCGATCGTTACACTCGCTGCTGACTCCAAGACGATCGAGTTCTTCGACGGTCTTATGTAATGGAGGTAAGCGGCAATGGCAGTAAAAACATATAAACCGACTACTCCGGGTAGAAGACAGATGACCACTCCTTCATTCGAGGAGATCACAAAGAAGTCACCCGAAAAAAGTCTTATTTTTACAAAGAAAAAGCACGCAGGCCGTAACAGCTACGGTAAGATCACTGTTCGTCACAGAGGCGGCGGTAACAAGATCAAGTACAGAATCATCGATTTCAAGCGTCAGAACGATGCACCCGCAACAGTTCTCGCTATTGAATATGACCCTAACAGAACAGCGTATATCGCTCTTATCGAATACGAAGGCGGCAAGAAGGCTTACATCATTGCTCCCGTCGGTCTTAAAGTAGGTGACGTTATCTACTCCGGCGAAACAGCTGATATCAAGCCCGGTAACACACTTCCCATCTCCTGTATTCCTACGGGTACATTCATTTACAACATCGAGCTTTATCCCGGTAAGGGCGCTCAGCTCGTAAGATCTGCAGGTACTGCAGCTCAGCTCATGTCCAAGGAAAACGGCATGGCACTCGTTCGTCTTCCCAGTGGTGAGATGCGTTACGTTCGCCTCAACTGCAAAGCGACAGTCGGCCAGGTAGGCAACTTGGAGCATGAAAACATCAAACTCGGTAAAGCCGGTAAAACACGTCACAAGGGTATCCGTCCTACAGTTAGAGGTTCTGTCATGAACCCCTGCGATCACCCTCACGGTGGTGGTGAAGGACGTTCACCTATCGGTCGTTCCGGCCCTGTTACCCCCTGGGGTAAGCCCGCACTCGGCTTGAAGACAAGAAACAAGAAGTCGAGAACGGAACAGTTTATCGCAAAGCATCGTAACGGCAAATAAGGGATAGGAGGAAGTAAAGATGAGCAGAAGTTCAAAGAAAGCACCTTATGTCGAAGAAAAACTCTTTGCAAGAATCGAAGCCATGAACGAAAAAGGCAACAAACAGGTTCTTAAAACATGGTCGCGCGCTTCCACTATTTATCCTGAATTTGTAGGTCACACGATCGCAGTTCACGACGGCAGGAAGCACGTTCCCGTATTCGTAACAGAAGATATGGTTGGTCACAAGCTCGGCGAGTTTGCTCCCACCAGAACCTTCAAAGGACACGCAGGCTCCAAAACATCCAATAAGGGTAAATAATTGAAGGAGGCAATATCATGGAAGCTAACAAAACAGCTAAAGCGTACCTGAAATACGCAAGAATATCGCCCCGTAAGGTCTGCATCGTCCTCGACCTCATCAGAGGCAAGAAGGTAGACACAGCAATGGCGATTCTCAATAACACACCCAAGAGCGCAAGCGAGTATCTTATAAAGCTTTTGAAGAGTGCGGTTGCAAATGCTGAGCACAACTTCAATATGGATCCCGAGAAGCTCTACGTTACAGAGTGTTTCGTATGCCCCGGCCCCACGCTCAAGAGAATAAGACCCAGAGCACAGGGCAGAGCAAACAGAATCCTTAAAAGAACAAGCCACGTTACCATCGCGGTAGCGGAAAAGAACTAATCTTGTAAAAGGAGGTAAGACGAAAAATGGGACAGAAAGTAAATCCCCACGGCCTTCGTGTGGGAGTTATAAAGAAATGGGATTCCAGATGGTTCGTATCCGATAAAGAATTCGGCGATACGCTCGTATCTGACTACAACATCAGAGAATTCCTCAAGAAGCAGCTTCAGCCCGCAGGCGTTCCCC
>JAZKZC010000135.1:0-21870 GCA_045612465.1 Eubacteriales bacterium | reverse complement strand
TAAAACCAAAAACAAAAATACTGCTGATAAGTGACTGCATAACAAATTAAAAGGTGATGATTGAATATGACAAATCAGGTACAAAAGAAAATGTCCTCAAGACTGCTGCATATGGATATACTGCGTATTATGGCAATTTTTTTGGTAGTTTTTAATCATACGGCTGAACGCGGATATACCTTGTTTGCCAATTCAGCAGATTCGTTTTTGTATTTTCCTTATATGATGTTTTCAGTTTTTTGCAAGATTGCGGTTCCTGTTTTCTTTATGATTTCGGGTGCGCTACTATTGCCGAAAGACGAGTCTATAAAACAACTGTTTTCTAAAAGAATATTACGCATAGCAATCGTTTTACTTATTGTTTCGGTGCCGTTTTATTTTTGGTTACACCGTTCGGAAGGTATAGGTATTCTGAATTTTTTGACGTATATTTACGGTAATTGCGCTTCGACTTCTCTATGGTATCTTTACAGCTATATCGGCTTTTTGCTTTTGCTCCCGTTTTTGAGAAGTATGGTCAAAAGTATGAAGCATGTTGACTTTGTATACCTTATCGTTGGCCACATCGTTTTAGTTGGTGTTATACCGTGTTTGGAATACTGCCTATGGAAAGGCGGAGTGACACTTAACGAGTCATTTTCGTCGGTGATATTTGTAAGTCAAAATGTATTTTTTGCTCTTGTTGGGTATTTCCTTGAACATATTTTGGATAAAAAATATTATTCACGTAAGAGTTTATTTTTGGCTCTCGCATTGAGTGTTGTTTCAATTGTGATAACATGTTTGATGACACATTATCACAGCATAAGTACTGGTGCCGGTGATATAGAGCAGCTTGAAGCGTTTTTTAATTCATTTATTTGTATACCTGCGATGACAGTTTACTTCGCGGTCAAATATTTAATGTCAAATAAGGGTATAAAAAAGTCACAAAATATAGTGTCTGTTTTTGGAGCGTCTGTTTTCGGTGTGTATCTTATTGAAAAGTTTTGCCGTTCGCTTACGAAGAGCGTTTATTTGCTTGCATCTCCGTTCATTGGATCTTTTTTTGCGTCGTTGATGTGGTGCACTGCAACGTGTTTGGTTGCGTTTTTGATAATAATTCCGCTCAAGCATATTCCGCTTGTAAAAAAAATTGTTAATAAATTTATATAAGAAAAAATATTAAGTTGCTATGAAAAATATTTCAGACAAAGATGAAATAACGGTAGTTACCGCAGGTTCTGCGTATCTTGACATTGATGCATATGCTTGTGCGGTTGCCTTGGCAGAACTGTTGAATTTAAAAGGAGAGCGTGCAATAGCATACTCAACTGCTCCTTGTAATTACAGTATTTGCAATTCGCTTATAAAAAAAGGACAGATAATGCGGGAACTTCCGCAAAATTATTTGTCCGAAAAAACAAAGTATATTATTGTAGATGTTTCTGATCCTGATTTTTTGAAAATATCCGTTCCGCTTGATAAAGTAGTTGAAATATACGATCACCATACGGGATTTGAGGAATATTGGAAATCGCGTATAAACGATTATGCGCATATAGAATTCATAGGAGCCGCAGCTACGCTTATATATCGCGAGTGGAAAAGAGCAGGACTGGAAAATGAAATGTCACGTTCTACGGCTTTGTTACTTGTTGCGGCGATACTTGACAATACGTTGAATCTGACATCAGCGAATACAACGAAAGAGGATAAAAAAACGTTTGATGAGCTGTGTGCAAAATATAGTATAGATTCCGGGTGGTGTGCATCTTATTTCAAAGATGTTCAAATGAATGTAGAGGCGGACTTGAAAAATGCTCTTTTTAAGGATATAAAAACAGTTATCGGTAATGCAGTTCTACCGGAAAAAGTTGCCCAACTATGTGTTTGGAATGCGGAAAGCGTTCTTGAAAGACTTTGCGAGATACGGTCGTATTTTTACGGATTTACGGAAAGTTTTATGATCAATATTATAGATATAGAACATTATTGCAGTTACTTTGTATGTAACGATAATAAGTGCCAAAAGAAAATAGAAAAACTTTTCGGTGTATGCTTTGAGTCGGATGTTGCAAAAACGGGGATGGCATATTTAAGAAAAGAGATTATAAAAAAGACTTTACTTTGAAAATTGGAGGTTAAAATACAATGGTTGAATTAGGTTTTATCCACGGCAGATTTCAGTTATTCCACAATGATCATCTCAATTACGCGTTGCTTGCAAAACAGCAGTGTAAAAAGCTTATCGTAGGAATCACTTCTCCTGAAAATGCTACGCTTATACGCGAGGAAGTAGACCCTCACAGAAGCGAAGCGGCTTCAAATCCGTTTACATATTACGAAAGATATAATATGATAAAGCTGGCGCTTCTCGAAGCGGGAATAGAAAGAGAGGATTTTGAGATAGTTCCATATCCTATCGAACGCCCTGAAATACTTTACAATTACGTGCCGCTGGAAGCTACGTCTTTCTTTACCATATATGACAAATGGGGATATGAAAAACTCGAAAGACTCAGCGCACTCGGATACGGTACGATAGTTCTTTTTGATGACAGGGAAAAGAAAATGTGCAGTACCGAGATAAGAGAGAAAATATTTGCAGGAATCGACTGGAAAGAAATGGTTCCGAATGCTGTTTATGAATATATAACAGAAAACGGATTGACTGAAAAAGTTATTAAATTGTTGAAAAAATAAAATTACAGAAGGGGAAAAATATGTTTGATATAAATACCATACCTGCCACCGAAAGGGAAAGAATTACAAAAACTTTGCTTAAATGGGGAATTTCAACCGATCAGGAAACCGGAAAGATAGACTACATCGATGGCACTACTATACCCGAGGTTAAATGTGAGTCTATCCATCTTATCAGACATGCAGAAACCATCGCGGTAGCGAAGCATGAATTCATGAGTGATACATCCGATAATTGCGGATTTACCGAAAGCGGTATTGAGATTACAAAAAAACAGGCCGCGGAACTTGATAAGTATGATTTTGATATTGCACTTTACGGACCTATTGCGAGAGTTGTAAATACGAAGAAAATAATCATGGAAAGACCGCAGAAGTTTGAGGCGGTACGTCTTCAGTTCCTTCACGGGATCGATAACACCGGTTGGGAGTACAAGTCGTTTGAGGAACTTGTAAATACAGATACATTTATTGCTCGCGAGCTTGAGAACAATATGTTTGCAAGAACTCCCGAGGGCACATCTTGGGGTACTGTTATTGCGAACTGTTCGGATGTCATTGACTTTATCAATGAGTATTGTGTTGGCAAGAAGGTTCTTCTTCTCAGCCAGGGAAGTGTACTTCGCGGTTTGCAGATACTTCTTCGTAAAAGAGAGCATCCGTGGGATGATTTTACCGTGGAAGGTATGTATCACGTGGGCGACGATACAAATAAGAAAAAGAATTACGGCGTTATTGACAAAATATTTTAATACTCATTCGTTGGGAGAACAATGATGAAAATTGCAGTGGCAGGCACAGGTTACGTTGGGTTGTCAATAGCCGTGCTTTTAGCGCAACATAATAAAGTAATTGCTGTTGATATTATTCCTGAAAAAATAGATATGATAAATCAGAAAAAATCACCTATTCAGGATGAATATATTGAAAAGTACCTTGCTGAAAAGGAACTTGATCTTACTGCAACACTTGATGCAGAGACGGCATATAAAAACGCTGATTTTGTGGTGATTGCAGCACCGACGAATTATGATAGTAAAAAGAATTTTTTCGATACGTCTGCAGTTGAATCGGTAATACAGCTTGTTATTGAATGTAATCCCAAAGCTGTTATGGTTATAAAATCCACAGTTCCTGTTGGGTTTACATCTATGGTCAGGGATAAGTATAAGTGCGATAATATCCTTTTCAGCCCGGAATTTTTGCGTGAATCAAAGGCGCTTTACGATAACCTTTATCCAAGTAGGATAATTGTAGGCACAGATCTTGAAAATGATTATCTTGTAAAGACCGCTGAAACATTTGCAAAGCTTTTGCAAAACGGAGCAGAAAAGAAAGATATTGAAACGCTCATTATGGGAAATACCGAGGCAGAAGCGGTAAAGCTGTTTTCAAATACATATCTTGCGCTCCGTGTATCTTATTTTAATGAGCTTGATACGTATGCAGAAATGAAGGGGTTAAATACTCAACAAATCATAAAAGGCGTTTGTCTTGATCCGAGAGTCGGAGACTATTACAATAATCCATCTTTTGGATACGGAGGTTATTGTTTGCCGAAAGACACAAAACAGCTTCTTGCCAATTATGAATCTGTGCCCCAAAATATGATGTCTGCGATAGTTGAATCGAATCGCACCAGAAAGGACTTTATCGCAGATCGTGTGCTTGAAATTGCAGGTGGATATAATGCAAATGACAGTTATGATCCCGAAAAAGAGAGAACGGTTGTTGTTGGAATTTTCCGTCTTACTATGAAATCAAATTCTGATAACTTCAGACAGTCAGCAATTCAGGGCGTTATGAAGCGTATCAAAGCAAAAGGTGCAAAGGTTGTTATTTACGAACCTACTCTCACAGATGGAGAAACGTTTTTCGGAAGTGAGATAGTGAACGATATTGTAAAATTCAAGAAAATGTGTAATGCAATTATTGCTAACAGATACGATGCGTGCCTTGATGATGTTTTTGGAAAGGTATACACAAGAGATATATTCAAGAGAGACTAATATTTTGGGTTAATAAAACAGAGCATACTCGTACTCGGGAATTTATTCCGATGATGAGGTGCTCTGTTTTCTACTTATGGCTCGGTAATAGTTAATTGTCCTTTGAAATCCATTTCTTTGACCAAGTGAATAATATTTCTGACATTGGTGTGAAATCAACAGATCCACCGTTTTTTAACTTCGAAAATGTACTGATAATAGCCTGCTCGCCAGTTGAAGCTGTCAGCAACAAATCCCTTTGGTTTTTTATGTATTTTCCGTTTTGCAGAAAGACGATTGCCTGAACTGCGAAAGAGGCGGATTTATAAAGTCCTCGTAAAATATCGTCACTTTTTTCGTGTAACATATTATGGACACATCCGTGGTAAATGTTGCAAGCAGCGATTTTGATGGCTCTGTCAACGGCAGTTTTATCAATTACGCTGAGTAATTCGTCAAGACTTCCTTTTATCGGGGTTGTATCGTAATAAAACTGAAAAAGGTCGGACGGTTCCCAATTAAGAATTTCATTTTTGCCCGACAAAAATCCGCAGATCAATTCTCTTTGCGGCAGGGTGTTGAGCATTTCATTGTAAGTATTAATATCACAAGCAAAGAGGTGATCGAGTATTACGACCATATCAATGTCGCTTGCATCACATGCTTCACCTCGCCCGTAACTTCCCTGTAATCCAACAAAATAGACACGGTCGCCGAAGGTATTGTTTAATGAGGTGAGAAATATTTGTATCCAACTGTTTATATCGATCATTTGGTGTTCTCCTTTGTTACTGATGTTGTACCCCAAAATGTTTGTTTCTTTAAGTGAAATAATATATACCACGCTTTAGTAATAAATCAAAGTGCAAGCCTTGTATATCATCCGCAACTTGTTGCGGTAAGTTTTTAGTGAAATATTCGGCTATGTCGAATGTGAAATAATTCACTTCGTGAATTGTGAAATATCTCCCTTCGGTCGATGTGAAATGAAATTTGCCCATATTCGCGTCAGCGAATATTTCACATTTGCGGAGCAAATATTTCACAGCGAAGCTATTCCACTTGCCCGCAAGGGCAAATTTCGTTGAAAAAGCACACATTTGTCAGATAGACAAATGTGTGCTTTTTCTGGTGGAAGCAGTGGGATTCGAACCCAAGACCTTCCGCACGTCAAGCGGATGCTCTAACCAGCTGAGCTATGCTTCCTTACCCGACTATTATAGCAGATTTGTTTTGAAATTGCAATACCTTTTTCGAATTTAATACAAAATTAATATCTTCGGAATATTTCGGGGTTTTCCCAAATACAATGTAGTAAACAAATTTCTGGAGGAATAACAATGGCACAGAAGGGAATATACAAGGATATTTCGCAAAGAACTAACGGTGATATTTACGTAGGTGTTGTCGGCCCCGTGCGTACGGGAAAATCGACCTTTATAAAAAGATTTATGGAAACTCTTGTTTTGCCTAATATAAAAGGTGAGTACGACAAGGAAAGAACGAGAGATGAGCTTCCTCAGTCATCTTCGGGCAAAACGGTTATGACAACAGAGCCTAAATTTATCCCCGACGAGGCTGTAAGCGTAAGTCTTGACGGCAATGCCGATTTCAAGGTCAAGATGATTGACTGTGTGGGATTTATCGTTCCCGAGGCGCTCGGACATATAGAAAACGGCGTGCCGAGAATGGTTAACACACCGTGGAGCAATGACGCCATACCGTTTGATGAGGCGGCTGAAATAGGCACACAAAAGGTAATTACCGATCACTGCACTATAGGTATGCTTGTAACGTGCGACGGAAGCTTCGGCGAAATATCACGCGAAAGCTATGTGGAAGCGGAAGAAAGAACCGTGAAAGAACTCAAAACGATGAACAAACCGTTTGTCATCATTTTGAATTCATCATTACCCAACTCCGAAAAAAGCATTGCGCTTGCGTATGAGCTTGAAGAAAAATATTCAGCTCCCGTCGCCCTTATAAACTGTCTTGAACTCAACGCCGAGGATATAAAGCACATACTTGAGCTTGTACTGCTTGAATTTCCCGTGTGCGAGATAACTGTCAATATTCCCGAATACATAAGCGCGCTTCCGTCGGATCATCCGATATACAGTTCGCTTCATTCTTCTGTTTTTTCTCTGGCGTCGCAGGTGGAAAAAATAAAAGATATTATGCCCGTGTTTTCAAAGCTTGCGGAAAATGAAAACGTTACGGATGTAAGTGTTGAAAAAATAGACCTCGGATACGGTAAAGCGGTAATAAATGCAAAGCTTACAGACGGACTTTTCTACAAGATATTATCCGATGAAACGGGATTTGATATAGATTCCGATGAAACGCTTTTAAAAACGCTTTGCGATCTGTCCGCATCAAAAAAGAAATTTGATAAGGTTGCAAATGCGTACGATGAGGTAATGGCTACAGGCTACGGAATAATATCACCCGGCGTTGAAGACCTTGCGCTTGAAGAACCGCAGATAGTGAAGCAACCGGGCGGTTACGGTGTTAAACTTCGTGCATCTGCGCCGTCTGTTCATATGATAAAGGCGAATATTCAGGCAGAGGTGAATCCTATTGTCGGAACGGAACAGCAGTCGGAGGATCTTGTGAAGTTTTTGCTTCGTGAATTTGAGGAGGATCCTGCAAGAATTTGGGATACCAATATGTTCGGAAAATCTCTTTACGAGCTTGTAAACGAAGGGCTCAACACAAAGCTTTCCAATATGCCGACGGATGCAAGAGTGCGTCTTTCCGAAACTCTCGAAAAGATAATAAACGAGGGCACGGGCGGTCTTATCTGCATAATACTTTGATAACGGATAACGGCGGGACAATATCCCGCCGTTTTTAATGTTGATTTATAAGATTTTTATTGTATGCTGTGTTCAAATACAAATATTATTTACGAATTGTATTTAAATAGGATATAAATATTTAGTAGAATGTAATTTGGTAAATTATATTTTCAATAACATACAAAGGACAAAGAAAAATGGCTAAAGAAAAGAAATTTGTAGAACAGATCACAGCAATGGACGTTGACTTTGCAAAGTGGTACACAGACGTTGTAAAAAAGGCTGATCTTGTGGATTATTCAGGCGTAAAGGGATGTATGATAATAAGACCTTACGGCTATGCAATATGGGAAAATGTCCAGAGACTTCTTGATGCTGAATTCAAGAAGACGGGACACGAAAATATCTATATGCCTATGTTTATTCCCGAATCACTTCTCAATAAGGAGAAGGCACACGTCGAAGGCTTTGCGCCTGAGGTTGCCTGGGTAACACACGGCGGCAGCGAAAGACTGACGGAGCGTATGTGTGTACGTCCCACATCCGAGGTTCTTTTCTGTGATCACTATAAGGACATAATCAAATCTTACAGAGATCTTCCCAAGCTTTACAACCAGTGGTGCAGTGTTGTAAGATGGGAAAAGACGACAAGACCGTTCCTCCGTACAAGAGAATTTTTGTGGCAGGAAGGCCATACTATGCACGCAACTGCTGAGGATGCTGAAAACGAAACACTCAGAATGCTTAACATATATGCTGATTTCTACGAAAAGCAGCTTGCTATCCCTGTTGTAAAGGGTAAGAAAACAGATAAGGAAAAGTTTGCAGGTGCGGCGGCTACTTACACTGTAGAAGCGCTTATGCACGACGGTAAGGCGCTTCAGGGCGGTACGTCACACAACTTCGGATGCGAATTTGCAAAGGCATTCGGAATACAGTACCTTGACAAGGACAATCAGCTTAAGCCTTGCTACCAGACATCGTGGGGTGTATCAACACGTATGATCGGGGCAATAATCATGGCGCACGGCGATGATTCTGGACTTGTTCTTCCCGCGGCTATCGCTCCCGTTCAGGCAGTTATCGTTCCGATAGCACAACACAAAGAAGGCGTGCTTGAAAAGGCAAATGTGCTTAAAGAAAGACTTTCAAAGGTTGCAAGAGTGAAGCTTGACGATTCCGACAACTCCCCCGGTTGGAAGTTTGCGGAATATGAAATGAAGGGTGTTCCGATAAGAATTGAAATCGGTCCTAAAGATATTGAAGAAAATCAGTGCGTATTCGTTCGCCGCGACAACAGAGAAAAGGTATTTGTAAGCCTTGACAACGTTGAAGAAGCTCTTGTTGAAGAATTCAAGAAATATACAGAAGCGCTTTACAACAAGGCGCTCGAACGCCGTGCGAATATGACGTACACGGAAACTGAGCTTGATGCATTCATAGAAACTGCAAAGACAAAGCCCGGATTTATCCGTGCAATGTGGTGCGGAGATCTTGAGTGTGAGCTTAAGATGAAGGAGCTTGCAGACGTTACATCGCGTTGTATGCCCTTCGGTGAGGATGCCTGCGCAGATAAATGTATCTGCTGCGGTAAGCCCGCAACTAAACTCCTTTATTGGGGTAAGGCATATTAATGCTTTCGGTTGTTTATACCGCAGGTCTTGCGGGTATTGACGGATATATCGTTACGGTTGAATGTAATGCCGCCAATACGATACCGGGCTTTGAGATAGTCGGGCTTCCCGATGCATCTATAAAGGAATCAAAGGAAAGAATAAAGGCTGCCGTTGCCAACAGCGGTATGCTTTTTCCCTCGATGCTTCTGACGGTAAATCTTGCGCCCGCTGACAAGAAAAAGGAAGGCTCATCGTATGACCTTGCGATAGCTGTGTCAATACTTTCATCGTGCGGAGTCATCTTGCCGACGGATTTGCTTGAAAAATGCTGTTTTGTCGGTGAGCTTTCGCTGTCGGGCGAGATACGTCCCGTGCGGGGCGTTTTGCCGATGTGCGTTGCCGCGAAGGCAGCAGGGAAGACAGAGATATTCGTACCGTTTGAAAACGCGCCCGAGGCGGCTGTGGTTGACGGTGTGAACATCTACGCCGTAAAGTCGCTGCGTGACCTTATCGTTCATCTCAATACAGATGACAAGATAACGCCCGAGATGTTTGACAAGGATAAATTCCAGACGGCATTTCTTTCTTCGAGCGTTGACTTTTCCGATGTCAAAGGGCAGGAAAAGGCGAAGTGCGCTCTTGAAATAGCGGCAGTCGGTTCGCATAACGTTTTGCTTATCGGCCCTCCCGGATCGGGTAAAAGTATGCTTGCCAAACGACTTCCGACTATAATGCCCGAGCTTTCGTTTGACGAAGCGATAGAAACAACAAAAATACACTCGATTTCGGGTATTTTGCCCGCGGGTGTTTCACTTATAACACAAAGACCGTTCCGCTCACCGCATCACACGATGTCAAGTGTGGGGCTTTCGGGCGGCGGACATATCCCGATGCCGGGTGAAATATCACTTGCCGATAACGGGGTTCTGTTTTTGGATGAACTTCCCGAATTCAAGCGTGAAGCGCTTGAGGTGCTTCGCCAACCGCTTGAGGACGGGCGTGTGACGATAACGCGTGTAAACGGTAAGCTTACGTATCCGTGTAAGTTTATGCTCGTTTGTGCGATGAACCCGTGTAAATGCGGTTATTTCGGCTCACGGACAAGAAGATGTACGTGCGGTACGGGTGAAATAAAGAAGTATCTTGCCAAAATATCGGGGCCGTTGCTTGACAGAATAGATATTCAGGTTGAGATGCCCGAGGTCAGATATGATGAGCTTTCATCGTGTGCAAGCGGAGAATCCTCGGCTGTCATACGTGAGCGCGTACGTCAGGCGCGTGAATTTGCAAAGGCGAGAAACGACGCTTTCGGTATACACTCAAATGCGCAGATGACATCCACGCAGATACGAAAGTGCTGTGTTCTCAACGACGGCGCGAAAAAGCTTCTCAAGGATGCGTTTGACAAAATGGGACTTTCTGCAAGAGGGTATGACAGAATACAGCGTGTGGCGCGAAGCGTTGCAGACATCGATAAAAGCGAGATAATAACGGAATATCATATGGCTGTTGCCATCAATATGCGTTCGCTTGACCGCAAATATTGGTACAGCTGATATTAAATAAAGGATAGGAGAGGTTAACATGAAAGAACTCAAAGGAACAAAAACAGAAGCTAATCTCCACGCGGCATTTGCAGGCGAGAGCATGGCGAGAAACAAGTACACATACTTTGCTTCTGCGGCTAAAAAAGAGGGATATGAGCAGATCGCGGCAATATTCCAGGAAACAGCTGACAATGAAAAAGAACACGCAAAAATGTGGTACAAGCTTCTCAACGGCGGTGTAGGCAAGACGGCGGAAAACCTTTTCGATGCGGCAGAGGGTGAAAAGTACGAATGGGTTGAAATGTATGCTGATTTCGCAAAGCAGGCAAGAGAAGAAGGTTTTGATTATATAGCAAATCTCTTCGAGGGTGTTGCAAAGGTTGAAAAGGAGCACGAGGAAAGATACCGCAAGCTTCTTGAAAACGTAAAGGACGGAAAGGTATTCATCAAGGAAGACGTTGTTATCTGGAAGTGCCGTAACTGCGGACACATCCACGTAGGCAAGGAAGCTCCCGAAGTTTGCCCCGTTTGCGCACATCCCAAGGCATATTTTGAAATAAAGAGCGAAAATTATTAATAACAAAAAACGGTCGCAAGACCGTTTTTTATTATTGGTAGAAACATCAACGTAACTGTTTGTAATTTTTAGAAGTTCAAAAAATATTAATCGATAAAGTGTATAAAATTCTGTTTTGTTTTGGTATACTATCGGAAGTTTGTCAAGGAGAGTGAAATGTTTAAAAATATTAAAAATAAATACATAGGTGACAGGCTGTTTTACAAAAACGAAATGCTCGTTGCTGTGCCGATAATGATACAAAACGGTATAACGAATTTTGTAAATATGCTTGACAATATGATGGTCGGCAGGCTCGGCGAAGTCGAAATGACGGGTGTTGCCATTGTCAACCAGCTTTTGTTTGTGTTCAATCTTACGATATTCGGCGCTGTTGCGGGCGCAGGTATATTTACAGCGCAGTTTTTCGGAAAAAAAGACTATAAGGGTATACGTGCCACGTTCAGGTATAAAGTTGTAATATCGCTTTTGATAACGCTTCTCGGTATACTTGTGATGCTGCTTTTCGGAGAAACGCTTATAAAACTGTATCTTACGGGCGAGGGAAGCGCTGAGGAGATTGCCAGGAGCCTCGTTTTTGCAAAGCAATATCTTAAAATAATGCTTGTAGGTATCGTCCCGTTTGCCTTGACGCAGGCTTATTCGGGAACACTCCGTGAAACGGGCGAAACGATGATGCCGATGGTGGCGGGAATCGTTTCCGTGTGTGTCAATTTTACGTTTAATTTGCTTCTTATATTCGGTTATCTCGGATTTCCGAGATTTGGCGTTGCGGGGGCGGCTGTTGCCACCGTAATTGCACGATTTGCAGAGCTTGCGTTTATCGCATACGTAACACATAAAAAAAGCGACAAATATAAATTTATCAAGGGTGCATACAAAAGCTTAAGACTTCCGTCGGGACTTAGTGCGGAAATTACGAAAAAGTGTATTCCGCTTATGCTCAACGAAACGCTGTGGGCGGGAGGTATGGCGGTGCTTACGCAGTGTTACTCCGTAAGGGGGTATCACGTCGTGTCGGCGATCAATATAAACTCAACCGTCAGCAACGTGTTCAACGTGTCGTTTATCGCAATGGGATGCGCCGTTGCGATCATAATAGGTCAGATGCTCGGACGCGGAGATAAGGATGAGGCTGTGGCTTCAGTTCGGAAACTTACGGTATTTTCTCTGATACTTTGTTCGGGTGTCGGTGTCGTTATGGCGGCGTTCTCACCGCTTTTCCCGATGATATATGAAACGAGCGGCGACGTGCGCAGACTTGCAACACAGTTTATTCTTTGTTCAGCTTTGTGTATGCCTATACATTCGCTGGCAAATACGTGCTATTTTACGCTTCGTTCGGGAGGAAAAACTGTAATAACAGTCATTTTTGACAGTTGCTTCGTTTGGCTTATATCCGTTCCGCTTGCGTATATTTTGAGCAGATACACAGGCATCCCCGTCGTTCCGATGTACCTTATCTGCACGGCTATTGATATTATTAAATGCGGAATAGGTCTTGTGATGATAAAGAAAGGTATCTGGATAAACAATATTGTTGACGGGCAAAATGTTGAATAATTAAAATGCGGTCGGCGCAAAAACCAACCGCATTTTTTCATTTGTTTTCGTATATCATATTCAAAAGCAAAGCCGCATTTTGTCTTGAAAGTGCGGTTTTTTCCTTGCCGAAACTACCCGTCTGGATCACCGTGTCATCCAAAAATGAAAGTACAGGCTCATCGTTGTCGGGCGAAATGATGGATGAAATTATCTTTGATGCATCGTATTCGCTGATAGGCTCGTTTGCGTTGAACACGTTTTCACCGTCTGCCGCACAGTCGATGCCGAGGTTCATCGCCGTGATAACGTATCCCTTTGTGTAAGACGGTATTTTTTCGTCATCGTCAAATCCCGTGTTCGTCTGGGTGTAGATGTTGGGACTGTAGCCCGCGCACTTCATCGCCATCACAAGAAAGTCGCCTCTGTCAACGGTGCTTGTGGGGGAAAAATAAAGTCTGTCGCCTATTCTTTCCCCGACGAGTATATTATTTTCCGCAAGCACGAGTGATGCGTACTGAGCGGGATTTTCAGCCATATCCGCGTACGTCAGGTTTGATTTGTTCTTTGCGGTTTTGACTGTTACCGTTGCAATGTCGCTCAGATTGCCGTACTTGTCACACACTCTGTACGTGAAGCTGTCGGTGCCTCTGTACTGTGAATTGGGAGTGTATTTGAAAATACCGAGGTCCTTGTCGGTAATGGTCAAAAGTCCGTTTTCGGGCTGTGAAACGATGATATAATCAAGGTCATCTCCGTCGCCGTCAGTACCCTTCAAGCGTGAAAAAACGGGAATATCCTCGGCAGTGTTTACCTTGAACGATTCGCAGGCAGGGGCGGAATTTTCTCTGTCGATAACGTACAAAAGACACTTTACTCCGCCGTCGTTTACGGCGAAATCAAACGTGCAGGAAACGTTCGATACGGCAGGCTCAAACGTGAGAAATTCGATTCCGTCAGCGCTTATCACCTGATTTGCGAAAGCATCAAGGTTTCCGAATTTTAAGCATCCGTATTTGCTGTCGGGCAAAGAAACGATCGTCACGGATTTAAGCTCATCTTCACCGAGAACACTTTCAAAATCCGCTTTTGTAAAGCATATTTTTTCGCCGTTTGAACAGGTCTTTATAACATTGACGTCCTTTTGGATTATGTTCATACCGGGAGAAAGAACGGCGCCGTTTGCGGATATGACAACGGATATAAGGATAAATGCAGATACGAAAACAGAAAAAGTTTTTTTAAGCATAATAAAGCTCCTTCATTTTTATGATACTATTTTATCCCGTGGCACGTCTGTTATTCGGAAATATTTGTTTGTTGACAATTATTTAATATTATTTCGTTTTTTAATATTGACATGGTAACTTAATTTTGGTAAAATTAAGTGATTATAAGAAAAGAGGTGTTTTTTACGGCTACAAATATATTGAAATTTTCATCGGTCGATTTTGCAGACGGTATGATATAGTGCGAGGTCGATTATTCCGTCGGTGAATACCCTGCAAGTATGCTTATCCGAAAGGATAAGGAGGACGGTGAGGCTATTGCAAAAGCAACTCTCGCTCTTTACAAGGGTGTTGACACGGTAAGATTTGAAATACAGCCCACAAGCGGTATTCACGATATATTCGTCGAGGTCGATCAGGATGCAAAAATAAAAGACATTCGTTTTTTAAAGACTTCGCCGTATGACAACAAGGACTACGTTCCCTCCAAACGTGTAGACGCAAACGGCTTCGGATTTGACGGCTGGGAGGCTGTCGATATGCTCGGACGAAAGGTTTTGTCAAGCAGTGACGTCGGTGCGAAAAACGGCAAAAAAGTCGGTCTTTTCTATTGGACGTGGCACGAAAGGGCAACGGGCGCACCCGCTATAAATCTTGTTGACACATTCAGAAAATATCCCGATGCGGAATATAACGAAAATCACCCCGTATGGCAGGGCAAAAACGGTTGCTGTCATTGGAATGAACCGCTGTTCGGTTTCTACCGCAATTCCGACACGTACGTTTTAAGACGTCACGCAGTGATGCTTGCCGCGGCAGGTGTTGACTTCGTCGTGTTTGACTGTACGAATGGCGCGTTTCTCTGGAAAAGCGCATATATGCCCTTGCTTGAGGAATGGAAAAGATGCCTTGACGACGGAATAAACGTACCGAAAATCGCATTTATGCTTAATTTCTATCCCGGTGAGCCGTCGGAAAGAATGTTAAGGCATCTGTATACAGATATGTACAAGCTCGGCAAGTACAGCGACCTTTGGTTTATGCACGAGGGCAAGCCCCTTGTTATCGGCTTCAAAGAAGCACTTCCTGCGGTCGGTGTGTCCGAAAAGGATACGGAGCTTCTTGATGAAATGAGAGAGTTCTTTACGTTCCGTCCTCCGCAGCCGCTTTATCAGACGAATGCTGACTCATATCATCACGAGGATCATTGGGGCTGGCTTGAAATATTCCCGCAGAAGAAGTACCGCGAGCGTCCCGACGGAAGCTGTGAAATGGTAACTGTCGGCGTTGCGCAGAACGCGAACAAGAACAGAATATGTACGTACTTCAACGACGAAGGCACGTTCGGAAGAAGCTACACATATAAGTACGGTCACTCAAAGGTAACACCCGATTCGTATAAATACGGATATAATTTCCAGGAGCAGTGGGACAGAGCCATTGATCTTTCGCCCGATATGGTATTCGTAACGGGCTGGAATGAATGGACTGTTCAGAAATCAAAGGGCGCACCGTGGGTGCTTGATGAAAATTCCACGAAGATAGCTTTCGTTGACCAGTTTGACTATGAGCACAGCCGTGATATTGAGCCCGACATTGACGGTTATCTTGACACGTATTATTTGCAGCTCACTTCAAATATCCGCCGCTTCAAGGGTGCATATCAGCCTGAAAAAGCATCTCCTGAAAAGCAGATTGATGTAAAAGGCGGTTTTGCGCAGTGGCGCGATGTCACACCTTACTACAAAAATCCCAAGGGACTTGCCGCTGTGCGTGACTGCGAAGGATTCAAGGGAAGCTTTTACAAAAACGAAAGCGGAAGAAATGAAATAATCGGTGCAAAGGTTGCACGTGACGAAAAGAATGTTTATTTTTACGCTGAATGTACAAATGATATAACAAAGCCGGATAAAGACGGCTGGATGACACTTTTCCTGAACGTAAACGGAAACAAAAATGCATCCTGGAACGGATATGATTTTGTTGTAAACAGACTTTCGCCGAAGTTGGGATGTGCATCGGTTGAAAAATATTCTCCCACGAGCGATTCCGAATCGTTTACTTGGGAAAAAATAGGGAAATGCCGTATAACTGTGAGAAAAAATAAGCTCATGCTTGAAATTCCGAGAAGTCTTATAGGCTGTGAGGGCAGATTTGATATTCAGTTCAAGTGGAGCGACAATATGCAAAACCCCTCCGTTATGGATTTCTATGTCAACGGCTCGTCAGCTCCGTTTGGCAGATTTAATTACAGATACAAAATTTAAGTTTATAAATTGAAAGGAAAATAAAAAATGAAAAAAATTATTGCAATCATTATGACAGCTGTTATGTTGACAGTTTCACTTGCATCCTGCGGCGGAGTAAAGACACCCGCAAAGCAGGAAACATTCGATGTCACGACAAAAGAAAAGGTAAACGTACAGATCCTTCTTGAAGACGGAAGAACAATGGATCTTGAGCTTTATCCCAAGATCGCTCCCATTACGGTTCAGAACTTTGTTGACCTTGCAACATCAGGCTTCTACGACGGTCTTACGTTTCACAGAGTTGTTTCCGGCTTCGTTGTTCAGGGCGGCGATCCCAACGGTGACGGCACAGGCGGCTCCGCTACAAAGATCAAGGGCGAGTTCTCCGAAAACGGTGTTGAAAACACACTTTCACACACAAAGGGTGTAATTTCAATGGCTCGTCAGTCCAGCCTTACGGGCGCTGAAGGTGAAGTTGACACGCTTATGGACAGCGCAACATCACAGTTCTTTATAGTTCTCAGCAACAACGCAAAGACGTCACTTGACGGTAAGTACGCTTCATTCGGTAAGATGACAAAAGGCTTCGATGTTCTCGAACAGCTCGGCGCAGTTTCCGTTGACAGCAACGATAAGCCCATCGAAGAGATCGTTATCAACAGCATCAGAGTAGTTGACTGAAAGAAACAGAGGTAATAAAAATGATTAAAATAACAATGGCAGACAGCGGAGTAATGACTCTTGAACTTTACCCCGAAATTGCTCCCAAAACAGTTGAAAATTTTGAAAAACTCGTTAAAAAAGGCTTCTACAACGGTCTTATCTTCCACCGCGTTATCGCAGGCTTTATGATACAGGGCGGATGCCCCGAGGGTAGCGGTATGGGCGGCCCCGGCTATTGTATAGAGGGCGAATTTTCCTCAAACGGCTTCAATAACACACTCAAGCACACAAGAGGCGTTATCTCCATGGCGAGAGCGCAGGATCCCAACTCCGCAGGCTCACAGTTCTTCATAATGCACGCAGATGCTCCTCATCTCGACGGCGACTATGCCGCATTCGGTAAGCTTGTCGACGGCTTTGATGTGCTTGACAAGATAGCATCTGTTTCAACAGATTGGTTCGATAAACCCACAAAAGAGCAGAAGATAGAAAAAATAGAAATTATATAAGGAGAATACTCCTATGAAATACGGTATTCAGCTTTACAGCATCCGTGATATGGCAAAAATCGATTTTGAAAAGGCGGTTAAAACCGTTGCAGAGATCGGTTATGATATGATAGAGTTTGCAGGCTTTTACGGAAGAAGCGCAGATGATGTCAATAAGCTTCTTGCCGATAACGGTGTTGAGCTTTGGGGCACACATACCCGAATAGATGACCTTGTTAATGATTTTGATGCTACCGTTGCGTTCCATAAGGCAATAGGCAATAAAAATTATATTATTCCCATGCACGATCTTTCAACTAAAGAAAAGATAGATAAATTTGTCGAGCTCGTAAATGCATATCAGCCAAAGCTTGAGAAAGAGGGAATAAAGCTTGGTTATCACAATCACAGCTTTGAGTTCATTCCGAATGAAGACGGATCGGAGATATACAAAAATATCGTCGAAAGAACAAATGTTTATCTCGAAATAGATACGTATTGGGTGTTCAACGCAGGCCTTGATCCCGTTGAAACGCTTGAAAAGTACAAGGACAGACTTTTGTGTATCCATATAAAGGACGGTGTTGAGAACTCCAAGGGCAGACCGCTCGGTATGGGTATCGCACCTGTCGATGCGGTGTATAAAAAGGCGCTTGAGCTTGGTGTTCCGATGATCGTCGAAAGCGAAACGCTTACACCCAGCGGTGAGGAAGAATGCCGTATATGTTTTGAATATCTTAAAAAATTGGAACGGTGAATATGATGACTAAAAAAATATTTTGTATCTTTCTTGTAATTTGTACTGTTTTTTCGTCATTTGCATTTGTTTCCTGTAATAAAGAAACGAACGAAGGTCAGCCCGTCGTTACGGTTTCACCCGATAACAGCGGTGAAACGGAAGAACTTTATCCCGAGTATCTTCCAGACGTGCTTGATTTCGATAACAGAGAAATCACGTTTCTCGTAATGGGAGATGGATATAATTCAGCGGATTGGCGTTCGCAGGATATATACGCGGAAACGGATTCTGACGATCCCATCGTTTCAGCCGTATACAGACGAAATATGTTCCTTGAGGAAAAATACAACGTCAAAATACGCGAGGTGACCTCCGACGCTCCCGGTACAAAAGCGCAGAACAGTATAAAAAGCGGACTTGATGAATTTCAGGTGCTTATGTGCAACACTGCAGGCACAATATCGTTGATGCAGAATCAGTTGCTTCTTGACCTCAATTCGCTTGAATATATCGATCTTACACAGCCGTGGTGGGATCAGACGATGAGAGAAAATTGCTCCGTCGCAGGCAAAAACTATTTTGCCACGGGTGACATATCCATTATGGATAACGATGCCACGTGGGTAATGATGTTCAATAAGCTTTTGGCGAAGAATTACGGATTCGATCCGTATAAGCTCGTCGAGGAAAATAATTGGACGTTTGACGAAATGCATAAAATGATGATGACGGCGGCAAACGACAACGGTGACGGTGTTGTTAAATGGGAGGACGATACGTTCGGAATGTCCACGCACCATTCAACGTGCGAAGCGTTTTTCTATGCCGCGGGACTTTCCGTGACGAAAAAGGATTCATCCGACCTGCCGTATTTCGATTCCACGGCAGCACATACGGATTACGTTGTCAAAGTTCTTGAAAAGAGCATATCTATCTGGGAAGACGAAGCTGTGATGTTTGCATCTGACGGTGTTACCACACATTCCAAGGAAACGCAGGAGGTCTTTGAATCAGGCAGAGCGCTTTTCTTGGCAGAGGTGTTACAGCTTGCCATAAGACTCCGCGAAATGGACGTTGACTTCGGTGTTCTTCCGTTCCCGAAGTATGAATCTTCACAGAAAAATTACGGTCACTTCGTTCATTCAACGACAGCGCTTTTAAGTATTCCGATAACTTGCAGGGATAAAGAAAATGTCGCGGCACTCGTTGAAGCAATGGCGGCGAAGTCAATGTATACGCTCACTCCCGCTTATTATGACGTGGTGCTTACAGGTAAAGCGTTCCGAGACGAGGAATCGGCAGATATGCTTGATATAATCTTGAAATCGCGTACGTTTGACCTCGGCGGTATACATATGTTTGACTGGGGAAATATCGGAAGCATATTCCCCGAAAGTGTCAGAGACGGTGAAAACACATATTCATCTCTTTATAAGCGCAGTATCTCAAGAGCAACTTCGATGATGAATAAGGATATAAACAAAATTTTATCCGATAATTAAAAGACAAAAAAGCATCTGAACGTAAATTCAGATGCTTTTAATTTTGCGAATAACTGTTATCTATTAACGCTTTGCTTGGAAGGGGAAATATTTTTAATAATGAATTTGATAAATTCTTCGGTGGAATCATATATATCCTGATCTCTGTGATCGCTTGTGTGATATTGATATTTCAAAGTTTTCAAATGTTCTCTTTCTTCCGCAGTACCTAAATTTGATTCTATAATGGGTACATATGTTTTTCCGCTGTCAAAACTTACATCGTGTATTTCGTTAGGTGAAAATTTTATTGCCACAGAATCGAGTGTAAACATATACACTTTTTTGCCATTATTCTTTTTTGAAATTTTATATCCTGCTTTTTTTATTTTCTTAAACTGTTTTGAAATAAATATTCTATTTTTGGTATAATATATCAGTGCTATTATTAAAGCGGGAATGAGGGAAATTATTCCGAATAATATGTATTCAAATACTGTGAATATCTTTTTCATACGACTATTATACTACAACTTTCTTCGTTTTTCAATGAAATCGCGCAGGGCGCGATGAAATCCGAACAAGTTCGGATGAAATCTGCTAATGCAGATGAAATAAAATCCGTCCTTTACCCGACGAAGGCGGATTTCATCACAAAGTGATTTCACCCCACCGGGGTGGGATTTATCCCGTCCGAAAGGACGGATTTAGTTGAAAAGAAACACCTTTGTCCGGCAGACAAAAGGAGTTTCTTTTCTGGTGCAGTTAATAAAGATAAATCCGAACCCCACCATCGTGTGATAAGGTTCGGATTTTTGCTGTCGCCACCCGATGTTTGGGGGCGGCAACTTGCCGCTGGGGCGGGTGACAGGAGTTGAACCTGCACGAATTAACACCAGCTCCTAAGGCTGGCGCGTCTGCCAATTCCGCCACACCCGCATAATAAATTAAAAATTGAAAGTTGAAAGTTATTTATTTGGGTTAATGAGGTTTATTTTTGAAGATTTCACTATGCTGACTAATATTCTTTCAAGCTCTACACAATCGTTTAATATTGAAACAGACTCTGTTTCTGTCAGGTAATCAGTTGAAGCCAAGAGTTTAATCCAATATTTTGTTTCAGATGTTTCTTTTAAAGCTATGCTCATTTTTGATATAAAATCCGGTGTGCTTTGCGCTTGTTCTGCTTCTGAAACATTTGCCCCGATGCTTGTTCCGCTTCTTAAAAGTTGTTTGGATAAAATGAATTCTTTTTTTGTTTCGTTTAAATGTTTATAGAGATTAACTATTCTTATTGCGAACATAAAAGATTTTTCTTCAATTATGCTTGCCATAATTTCGCTCCTCATTTTCAACTTTCAATTTTAAACTTTCAACTTCATTGCTCAGCAAAGTCGTTTGTACAATTAATTATACTATATAATTTTTGATTTGTCAAGTATTTACAAATTCGAGAAGTATTTTACTTGCAATTATTTTTTGACTGTGTATAATGTTCTTATGTTGAAAGGACAATTATATGAAAGATAAATGCTTACATTTTATATCAAGGCTGTCTGACGTCGGAACGTTCTTTGTTTTCGGCATAAGCTTCTGCATTGCTGCGGTGCTGTTTTTCGGCAGTATGCTCGGTACGGCGGTGCTCGGACTTGATGAGGTTATTACGTTTTCTTCCGATAACGTAATGTTGAATATTCTTTACCTCGCCGTTTGTTCTGTCGGTGGAACACTGTTTATACTTTTTGCAAAGAAAAAAGGGTGGTATATGCGGATAAGCGCAAAACAGCTTTATACGGCTGTGTGGCTTATTACCTTTATTTTCGGAGTGCTGTGGGTAGTGCAGTCGCTGTCATCTCCATCAAACGATTCACGCATTACGACAGAGGCGGGGATAAACGTTGCCAACGGTGATTATTCACCGATCGGTACAGTATATTTCAAACGTTTCCCGTTCCAGCTCGGTTATGTGTTCTGGACGGAGATATGCTCGCGTTTGCTTTTTATACCGGACAGAACGTGGGGACTTCTGCTCCAGGTCGTAAACGTTGCGTGCCTTGCCTTTGCAAACGTTGCGATCGTGCGCATTTCCGAGAGGCTTTTTGAAAATAAAGCCGTCACTTTTGCAAGCGGTGTGATGCTGATATTGTTTTCGCAATCCGTGATTTTTTCCTCGTTTATGTACGGAACGATACCTGGTTTTGCATTCGCTGTATGGGCAGTAAACCATTTTATAACATATGTAAAAGAAAATAAAATCAAAAATCT
>JAZKZC010000134.1:0-2161 GCA_045612465.1 Eubacteriales bacterium | reverse complement strand
GGCTTACCTTTGGCAAGCGAAAGGATAATAGCGGATGCGATAATGTCGCCCGTACTTCGTGATTTCAGATCGTACAAGCTCATAAGTCAGAACAGAACGCCAAAGACCGTTGACGAATACATATGCGATCTGCGCATTTTTTTCAAGTTTATAATTGCAAGCAGAGGTGACTTGCCTGTACTCGGAGAGGAATTCGAAAACATATCACTTCGTGAGGTAAACGCGGAATTTGCAGACGGCGTCACGACCTCGGAAATATACGATTATCAGCTTTATATGCGCAACGACAGAGGCATCTGCGCAAGAAGTCTTGCGAGAAAAATGTCGGCAATAAAGTCATTTTACAAATATGCGACGGTTGCCGCGCATATCTGCAAAAACAATCCCGCGAAGGACATTGAGGGCGCTTTTATCAGAACCTCATCGCCTAAATTTTTAACGCTTGAGGAAAGCTCTCACCTGCTGGACACGATAAGCGCGGACAAAAAATCGTGCACAAGGCTCCGCGATTACGCGATAATTCTGCTTTTTCTGAACACGGGACTCCGTCTTTCGGAGCTTGTTATGATAAACATCGAGGATTTTGACCGCGAAATGACGCGCATAAACGTCATCGGTAAAGGCAGAAAGGAACGCGTTGTGTATATCAACCCGGCCTGTCGGAATGCCATCGTTGACTATCTTGAGGAAAGAAAGACCGTTGAATGTATCGAGCGCGGACGTCATCCGCTGTTTTTGTCAACACGCGGCAAGCGCATATCGAACAATGCCGTGCAGAAGCGCGTGGAAAAGTATCTGGCGGATGCGGGCTTTGAATATAAAAAGCTGTCAACTCACAAACTCCGCCACACGGCGGCAACGCTTATGTACCGCGAGGGCGGTGTTGACGTGCGTGTGCTTCAGGAGATTCTCGGCCACGAACAGCTCAACACAACGCAGATATATACTCACGTTGTAAACGAAGACATTGAGCGCGCAACGATGCAGAATCCTCTGTCGCGCTATACGCCGAAGAAACCCGAATGATTCATTCGTTATTCACCCCGTTATCACAATACGGGTTTAAAATAGGTCATCATATATAAAGGAGAAGCTTATGTGTAAACTTCTTATCGTTGACGACGAAGATAAAATAAGAGAGATTATAAAAAAATACGCTGTCTTCGAGGGATACGAAACGGACGAAGCCTCCGACGGAATGGATGCCGTCGAAAAATGCAAAACAAACGATTACGACCTTATCATAATGGATATTATGATGCCGTTTTTAGACGGTTTTTCAGCCTCAAAGCAGATAAGAAAAACAAAGGATATTCCCATCATTATGCTTTCCGCACGCGGTGAGGAATACGACAAGATACACGGCTTCGAGGTGGGCGCCGACGACTACGTTGTGAAGCCTTTTTCACCCAAGGAGCTTATGATGCGCGTGAGCGCGGTCATAAACAGAACGAAGAAAAGCGCACAGTCGGGCGCAAGAGACGTGGTATCTTTCGGCGGTCTTACGGTTGATTTCACGGGCAGACTCGTATACGTTGACGGGCAGAAAGCGGAAATGACGCCGAAAGAATACGAACTTCTGTTCTACCTTGTCAGAAACCGCGGTATCGCTCTGTCACGTGAAAAGCTCATAACAGAGGTGTGGGGATACGACTTTTACGGCGACGACAGAACGCTTGACACGCATATAAAGCTTTTGAGAAAAAGCCTCGGCAATTATTCAAATCTCATCGTAACCCTGCGCGGTGTCGGATACCGATTTGAGGGCTGACGATGACGAATTTTTCCGAAAACAAAGCGCGAAAGCGCACGAGCATAAAGACGAAGGTCATTATATACACCTCCGTTTTCGCTCTTTTACTGCTTGTTACGGTGTGGATATTTCAGGTCGTTTTGCTTGACACCTTTTACGAATCGGCAGTCAACAGAACGATAGTGAACACAGCCAAAACCGTAAGCGGAAGCATCGACACAGAGGATCTGGAAAGCCTCGCCGAGGTACTTTCCGAGCGCACGGCGACGGACATCAAGATAGTTTTCAGCGACAGCTCGGAAAATCCCGTTCAATCGCTTTCTTTTCAAAGCATACTGAACAACGAAGGTCTTGTAAAATACTGCATTCAGCAGGCAGATGAAGCAGGGGGAGAATATTTTTCCCGCC
>JAZKZC010000133.1:0-2384 GCA_045612465.1 Eubacteriales bacterium | reverse complement strand
ATAACCGCTTTCTTCAGCTTTTGACGATGAAACGCGCCGAGTCTTGTAATCTCCTCAGGCAACAGTCGTGCTTCATTGATACGGATGGAATAGCCGTATTTTTCCGTCACTACGGGTGTGGTGATCAGCTCTTTCAGGCGGCTGATCGCGTTCCCCATATTCACACGTGTCTTGAAGATGGTATCCAGAGATTTTTGCGGCATACGCCAGATAAAATACGCTTCGTTGTTATCGATATACGTTTGTATCTTATCAAAATCAACGCTTATCAGGGTTCCGTGAGCCATAGGATCAACTCTGTGTTCAAGAGTACTTATGTGCACGATGTCAACGGTCTTCCCATTATAGGCTATTTCCGAAGTGTATTCATTCTTTTTATAATCAATAATACACGACACGCTAAATATTGCCTGCAATATCTTCGTGTCACTGAAAAGCAGTGATACATCATCAATTTCACTGTACGAAACGGGAAACGGAACGTATACGTAAAGCTTTCGGCTGTCTTTCACACCGCGTATGCGCACGGCAATGTCAACGTAGCTTTTTCCCTTGGGATTCAGCCAGTCGTTGATGTAAACGGTGCTCGTATCGTCGCCGTCCACCCATACAGCCCAGCCGTCATCTGCAAATTTCTTTTGTTTTTTAGACATTATTTTCACGGTGCTTATAAAATTTTCCTTCCTGACACAAATTTAGCGGTAATATTTTTTTCGTCAAGTCCGAGATAAACGGCTCGCTCCGCCCTTTCGGAAAGATTCAAGCTCTGCGGATGCAAAAGAACGCTGTCATCCATGACGACCGCATCAAATTCGTACCCATTTTCAAAGCTTCCGACCCTGCCGAAGAATGCGCCTCCGCCTTTCGTCGCAAGATAAAACGCTTCTGAGAACACAAGCGGTTTACACGCTTCGTCAACCATCCGGAAATACATTTTTGACACCTGTATTGCATCCGTCACCGCCCTGAATATCGAATCGCTGTGGCCTCCAGCGACATCGCTTCCGAGTCCCACGTTTATTCCAAGCTCAAGATACTTTCTTATCGGAGCGATGCCGGACGTAAGATTCATATTTGAAGCAGGACAATGCGCAACGAACACACCGTTTTTCCTCATCAGCTCCGTTTCCTCGTCTGTTGACCAGACGCAGTGCGCCATAACAGTCTTGACATCGGTATTTATATCGTCGTTTTTGCCGAACAGGTCGTATTCGTTGTACGAATCGCCGTAAAACGGGTTGTCGGGGCGGAGAAATTTCACAAAATCTATCTCGCCCTTGCTTTCCGACAGATGCGACTGAACGGGTATGCCGTATGCCATTTGTATCTCGCGAAGCTCCTCCATCAGTTTATCCGTACAGCACGGAATAAATCTGGGTGTTAAAATAGGCTTCGTATTTTTGAATTTACCATTCACCGCGTTCAACCATCCGAATGTGGTGTATGCGGATATGTCTGCGCTTTCCTCTGTAAGCGCTTCGCTTGCCTCTCTGTCCATATTGACCTTGCCAACGTAGCTTACAAGCCCGCTTTCCTCCATCAGCTTCATCAGAAGCTCCGTGGCATAACGGTGACGCGTTGCAAAGATACAGCTTCTCGTCGTCGCGCCTTTTTTCAATGCGTCAACGAACATACCGTACGCCTTTTCGGCATACTCAAGATTTTCGTATTTTTCCTCCTCAGGGAAGGTGTATCGGTTCAGCCAATCCATAAGTTCAAGATCCATACACATTCCGCGGAACGCATACTGCGGTGCGTGAACGTGAAGATCGACCATGCCCGGGAATATCAAAGCATCGCCGTAGTCGTATAACGGCAGTTGTTTGTATTCTTCGGGTAAAATATCGAAAATGCCCCTTGATACACCGTCCACACATACGGCACAAGCATTTTCGTGCAAGTCAAGCGCCGTCGGTATTACAGTCTGGCATATATTGCCTTTTATAACGAAACTTTTTTTCATATTACTCCACCTGAATTTATAAGGATATTCAGCTGTTATTTAACGTCCTTTTTCTTTCCGAGCTTATCGAGCCCGAAGAACAGAAAGCCGATTGCAACAAATGCGCACAGGAGAATAAGTATCCAACGTATAACACCGCCGATTCCCTGCGTTACAAGGTTAACAAAGAAATAAGGATAGATAAGCGGTGTATTCGTACCCGGAATGAGTATCGACGTATCAAAGCCCATAATTGCCGCCTGTGTGAAAATAAAAGCAACGTAAGCAAGCGGGAAAGCAGTAGATGCAAAGGGGTAATACCACCTGCATTTTTTACGTTCATAAAACAAAAACCAATCCGCTATGTACATAATGGGAAGCACAACGTGGAAGGTAAGGCTTCCGATGCGCCAGTTGAGCTGGGGATCACGGTCTGCCGCGC
>JAZKZC010000132.1:0-8952 GCA_045612465.1 Eubacteriales bacterium | reverse complement strand
GATTGAGGTATCCGTCCTCCATCTGATGCTTTTCCATGCTGTCGATAAGCTCCTCAATGATAGCAACTTCATCGGCACAGCAGTCGGGATCGCTTGTGATTAGGTACGAAACGCCCTCTGCCCACTTTGCAACGTCAGAGTCCTGAGCAACACCGGGCTTGATCTTACCCTCTTCGTAGTTAAAACGCAGAGTATCGATTCTTCCCGTTTCCTCAAAGCGCTTGTAAACGCTCTGAATACTCGAATATTTGTTAAGATTGTAGCGGTTAAGCCAGAATCCCTCGTTGAATTTTACATCCTTAAAGCTTATGTTTTCCACGGTAATTCCTCCGAATAGTAAGTATTGGAAACAAAAGAATTATACCATATATAAAATGTTTTTTCAACCCCTTGCGGTAAAATAAATAACTGAATTTATCCGCTTTTCAAAACGAATACAAGCAGTGTTTTCGGTAACTTTATCTGAGGAAAAACGTTAAAAATGTACTGTTTATCTGAAATTGAAGATTTGCAAAATCTCGCCGAAATATGTGTATAAAAACGACACAAGACGGCAGAAAATGTTAATATTATGTAAAATATATCTTTGTGAGTAGTTTGGCAACATTTATATATTGACTTATTTTATGATGTGTGGTACAATACGATATCTATAAGGGGAATTATTACTATGTAATTTCCGTTATGCTTTCGACAGAAATGACGAGAAATACTAAATTTATTAAAGAAAGGGAAGAAACGATGTTTAAAACATTAAACTCCAAACTCAAACGTACGCTTTCGGTTGTTTTGGCTTTGTCTATGGTGCTTTCGCCCATAGTGACCATTGCAGGCGAAGTCGGCGGCGCGATTGCAACGGCATATGAAAAGCCTCTTGCGGTCGTTATAGCCGGCTCGGACTTCCAGCCGCGCGTCGCCGAAAAGAGCAGTACGAAGAACGGCAACGGTGGATATGTATACACCTACGGTTCGGGAGATGCTGCGTTCAGTATCAATGACGGTATCGAACATCTTCAGACGATTGCTGACCAGATTAAGAAAGACTACAACGGAGATAAAGCTGTAACAGGCGCACTGTTCGGCGGTGACTATAGCAACTACTCTAAATATAATTCAAGTTGGCACAAATTTACCTACAATAACGATCCTATCATAACACAGGACGGTATTTCGGCTGTCGAATATGTTTGGGGTACAAAATTCGGACTTTCGAGAGAAGAAATGGTTATGATACAGGGTAACCATGACTTTTACATAGACCCTCTTGATTATACGGGCGCTCACGACACGGAGCATTACGGCGTTTACGCTATTAATGAAAAAGATTTTATGTATGAGCAGAGCACCCTTGCCAACGGTGAGGAAACCGTTAAAAAGACAGCGGAAGCTCTCGATGCATACCTTAAAGCGAAGCTCGCTCAGCAGTATAACAAGCCCATATTCATTATGAACCACGTTCCGCTTCACCAGAATGACAGAACACAAGATAACCTCTATTCAAGACACTTGTTCAAGGTCATAAACGAAGCGGCGGGAAAGGGACTTACGATTTTCTTCCTTTGGGGACATAACCACTCCAGCGGTTACGATGCTCACATAGGCGAAGCATCTGTATATCTTGCTCCCGGCGATACTATCTGTATTCCCGACGGTACAGTTCATACACTTACGATCGACGGTTCCGGTAAGGATGCATACGGATATACGTCGGAAACTCTTAATTTCTCGTATATGACGTACGGTTATACAGGCTACGTAGGAACTGCATCCGTGTCAGGTGAATCTGCAGATAACTCCCTTACAAACACGGTGTTTGCGATATACGAAAACCGTGTTGAGGTTTCAAGATACGGTCTTGAAGGTAAACAGAACCTTAAAGCGGGCGGTACGGCTGTTTCTGCGTTCAGTTATCAGAATCTTCAGGTCAACACAAAGGTTGTTGAAGATGCGACTGTAAGCCTTGTCGAAAATAAATTTAATGTTTCTCTTGATATAAGCGAACTTTATCCCCCGGCTACGGTTGATTCCAAAATCGTTACAACGATAAGATCACCTCAGCCTGATGCGAACGGCAATAAAAACGATATGTACGCTACGTTCCAGTATACCGACACAAATGCCGGTGCTACGAATATCAAGGTACAAAATACAGACCAACAGATAAGAAATGCAGTTGTTGTAGACGGTACACAGAATAAATCGCACACGATCCCGAATGCGGAGGCATTCAAGGTCGGTACAAGCGGCTTATTGAAGCTTGACTGCGTAAGTGAGCAATTTACGGTGAGCAGATATTCAAGCAGTGATCCGGATGTCGCAACTCTTGAATTGGATGCGGACGGTAACGTCAAGGTTACGGGTGTAAAAGCAGGAAAAACAACAATAACCATTGTTGCAAGCCACACAGCGGGATATTACAGCGACGTAACACTCAAGTATGACCTTGTTGTATTCCCGGAAGACAGCGCTTTAAAAGAGCTCAAATTCACAAGATACGATCTTCTTCAAACAGGAAACAGCGGCGTCAGCAGTAAACCTACTGTTACAAGCGGATTAACTTTAGGTGAAACATATTTGATTGTCGATCAGTACGATAAAACGAGCGGATGGGCATACGCGCTCATCGCAGGCGGTGACGGAACCTTGAAAACGAGAAACGTTTCTGTATACGGAACCGCTACTGCGAGCTCAACAAATGTGTATACAGGAACACACGTTGATTCTTCCGATCCGTATATGGAATGGACCTATTGCGGAAGCAGTTATTTCAAAAATAATGCAACAGGTGAGTATCTTATTTCGGACAGCAATGGATTAAAGCTTTACCCATCATTCTCCTCTGATGGTAAAGGTACAGCCACCAACGAAGTATTTTCAAAATGGTATGCTACGGGTTGGGGATTATTCAATGCTAACACAAAGATAGGTATGAAGACCCATTCTAATGAAAATAATAAAAATTATGACTATGCTCTTGAAAGACGCTATTTACAGTATTTAAACTCAAAATACAATGTTGAATTGGTTGTCGGTAATAACACCTTAACAAATTATAGTGATTTGCGTGCGCAGCAGTATTCCAACGTATTCCTTTATGCAAACAATACAGAAAACCATACTGCAACAGGTGCGGTTGCATGGGTTGATGGTATTGTAGACAATAAGATAAGCGCATTTACGGGTGACTTAGACGGTGTTACAAGTGCCACGATATTCGTATCCGACGGCATAAACGTTACTGAAATCCCCGTGACACTCAATATGCTTCATTCGACAAGCGGAGCTATTGAAAAATCTACTACCGGAACAGCAAGCGGAACTTATTCAATAGTATACGACGGTATCACGCTTTCTACTGGGCTCACGGTAAATCTCGTAGCAAAGCCCACGATGGCAAGCAAGGGTGCAGAGCTTAAGGTTGGTGATGAGTACACAGGTGCGCTCATCAACGGTGAAACAGATCAGACAAAGTATGATTATTCATGGTCGAATAATTCCATTCTTTCACTCAAGGACGGCAAGATCGTTGCCAACAACGTAGGCGGTTCATCGCTTACAATCACATACGACTATGAGGTTAACGGCACAAAGCTTCCCGTATCGGAAGAAGTATATATTACTGTATATCCCAAAGATACGTGCTATGTAGAGCCTCGCGAATACGGCCCGAAAGAAGTTTATACACTTTACACAAAGGATTATATTCACGGCTCTATCGATGCGGATACATACACTTCGACAAAAGACAATTTAGATACACAAAAATTCTTGATCGTTAATACAAACGGTGCCGGTGACGGTTATGCTCTCAGAACATCTGTTGCAAATATGAACGGTATCGGTGTTGAAAATGTCAAGATAGAATCCTTGAACGGTAAGGCATATATTGACACAAACGTAACGGATCTTGAATTCAAGCTTTCGAGAAACTATAATGGTGCCGGACAGCCAACGACACAGCATCAGTACGATTATTATGCATTGATTGGAACGGTGACCCAAAACGGTACGGCGACGCCAGCGTATATTCACGCGGTGGACCTCTGGAACAACTCTCAATACTCCACAAAGAGTGACTTGACAGACGGTACAGGTCTTATCGCAGCATACGGAAGCAGCAGATACTTGATAAGCAGCGATGGCGGCTTCCTTCAGTCTAAATATCCCGGAACGGGTGACAGAGGCGGTCACCATATTCAAGGACACGGCGGTGCAGAGGATTATGCAAATAATGTCTTCTATACTGTGGGATACCTGACCGGTTGGTCCTTCAACAACTTCAGACGCGGTATTTGTTCAGGTTATGAAAAAGAAAGATATTTGCTTACGTTCAATGATACAACAGAGCAGTTTGAAGCAGTATATAAAGGCTATGAACGTATAGACTCGCTTATTGACAAAGATCACACTGACCGAGTTTATATCTATACAAAAGATACTATAGACGTTTCCGGTGTCATTGTTTGGCTTGACAGCAAAGAAGGTCAGGTTGACTATAACGCTCCCGTAAGTAGCTTCACAGGTACGACGGTTAACGTTACAACACACAGTCCCGAGGGTTCAACGACGGTTTCTTACCCCTTGACTCTCGAAATGCTTCAGGACAACGCAGGCTTCACAACAAATGTTACTGAAGATACAACATATACAAATCAGACAGTAAAGGTAGATTACAACGGCGAGGAAATCACGGTTTGCACGGCGTATACTTTAAAAGTTATAAAGCCCGATGATGCTGATTATCCCGATTACCCCTCACAGGGCTCCGTAAATACAACAAAGACGCTTAACACCTCGAAGTACAGCTACGCCAATACGGGTGTTGCGCATATTGACCTTACGGTAAGCGGTATACCTATGAAAAACGGTACTGACGTTGTAATTATGCTTGACTTGTCAACGTCAATGAAAGCGGTCGTTCACACAACGGCGTGCGGCAAGACTGACAGCGATTACTTCTATTCAACGTGTAAAGCTAACGGCTGTAAAACGAGAATACATCTTTTGATGGAAACGTTGCGCTCGTTCTTGGAGGAGATCCGTCAGCCCGATGCGAACGGAAACATCCCCGACGTTGACATTGCAATTGCATCGTTCAACGGTCAGACGTATATTGACTGCGATAATTTGCTCTCCCCCCTGACGGCTTCTTGTAAGGATCACCGCGTAGAATATTCGTTCTATGCAGAGGTTGACAATTCCAAGGTTCACATTCCTTTTGTTGAGCTTTCGGATTCCGCAATCCAGACGTTTATCGACGATGTAACCGATGACTTGGATCAGCTTACGATTCCTACGCTCACAGGCAATGCGACAGTGAAAAATAACGATACAAGTCTCGGACTTGATTCATTGACGACGCTGGCGCTTCAGCGCGGTACTAACTATGACCGTGCAATGCAGCTTACGTATGAGCTTTTGACACAGAAGCAGGCAGTTAACCACGCGCACGGCGAAAAGAGAAACCAGACGGTTCTCTTTATGACGGACGGTGCTTCATATCAGTACAACTATTTCGGCGCAACCAGAACATCCAGTACGGTCCATTCAAAGACCAATTCAGACGGTACACCAAATACTAACTATGTAGCTGCAAACAACGGTTGGGTATACCATGATAAAAACGGTGTTGCGAAGTGGTCATATTATCTCAGTGCTTCGTTCTGGGGTGAGGATGTAACGCTTGATCCCAACAACTATGAAATGAGCAAGAATACCACGTGGCATACGAATTTCAAACGCCACGACGGTTCTGTTGACCCCAACGGTGTTGTTTTGCAAGATCAGTGGAAGCTCTTTACAAAGTATTACAATACAAAGGGCGAGCATTGGATGGCTGAAGCCATTAAGGGCGATACCAATACAAAATACAAGGTAATTCTCCCCGAAAGCGATGCGGAAGACCATATTGAGGAAATTTACGGTCTCGGCGCTACTATTCACTCAGTTGCTCTTGCTCTGGCTGATGAACAGGGCTTGACAAAAGAAGTTCTGCACGGTGTTGTTTCAAGAATGGCATCGTATGAACTTGATTCAAACGGCAATCGCGTATTGGATGAAGACGGCAATGAAAAGCGCTTGTTCTACGGCGGTGATGACCAGAAGGTTCTTATCGCTGCGTTCGATAAGATCGTCGATGAAGTCAAATCCGCAGGCGGCGCTATGTACGTTGACCAGATGGGTGATGATTTTAATCTCCAGCTCAGACAGAATTATACTGTAAACGGCAAACCATATGAGCTTCCCACACCTCCCTCTATCACTATTACTTCTTATCCCTTGTATAAGGACTGGGAAGTTGGTACGGTCGTTAACGGTGTTGCGGTTTCACGTGATATGGTAGGTAAGCGTAAATCCAATACAGGAACACTTATCAGATCGATCGTGTTCAACGATACGGGTACACAGGCGTTTATCGAATATCCCGACGGAACACGTTCGGAGAATATTATGGAAAGCGGTGTTATAAAAGGAACTACCGTTTGGTATAATACAAATACTACAGCGTATGAGCTAACTGCTGCTGATAAGTCTGCGCATCCCGAGCTCAGCAAGTACACAACGCTTGAGCCTGAAACGTTCTACTGGATAGTCGGTGACATTCCCGAGGATGAATTGGTTCTCGGATACGACGTATACCTTGAGGATTCAATGGAAGGCTCGGCGCTCGGCGGCCAGCACGATACAAACAATTACGCGACACTTACATACGTAAACCACCTCGGTAATAATTGTGAGATCAGCGTACCTTCGCCTAAGCTTCCTTGGGATAAGGCATACGTCGGTGTAGGCTTCTACTTCGTAAACGATAACGGTCAGCCTCTTGCAAACAGAAGAACAGGTAAGACAGGTTCGTTCGAGGTTGCACAGAAGCTTTCCGAAATTCAGTATATCGAGTTTAATCTTAACCAAAATGCGGTTATCGGCCAGGAAATTATAGCTGCTGCGGTTCTTCCCAGCGGTTACAGACTTTATGATACGAGTGCTACGTATAGAGTATTCGCTTCATCGGGCGACTTGATTGACCAGGGATGGAGCATTACAAAGGGCGACGTTCCCGTAGCATCTACGTACGTAACGCAGTTCGGTTCAAATAAGACTTCGTCTAACGAACTCAACGCGACGACAAAAGATTATTCGTACACGAATACTATCGTATACTTCGCTATCTTCGGTGACGTCAGTGCATCGGATGATACAGTCGTTGTGGACTATGCGCTTCCCGTTGAAATTGACGTTATGGCAAACGACGTTCTCTTTTCAGGCAACGGTCAGCTTGAAGCGGTAGGTTACAACTCTGCATCCGATTCCGTTCAGGACGTTGAAGAAGAACGTAAGGAAATGCTTGACGGATTTGACGAAACGTACACAGACGAATTCGGTACTGCAACCGTTCTTGATAAAAATAAGATACGTTATGAGCTTAATAAAGAGAACAGTATGCAGTTCAACGGCAAAGAACAGTTTACTTATGCCGCTAAATATACAGGCGATTTCGGTGTTAACGGTTACTACTATGCAAATGTAACTATTATCCCCGCAACGATCGTATACTTCGAAGAAGATTTTGTAAAATTTGACGTTTATGATCTTGATGCAAAGAAATATGTTGATGATCCGTTTAATGTTGATCCTGACGGTGCTGAAAATGAATGGATTACATCTGGTGATGGTATTGATACTGTACAAGGTGAAGACCGTCCCGGAAAGCTTACGCAGAATGACTTGAATAATATTTACGGATATGATTCTGCGTATTCAACAAGCACAGGAACTTCTTTAAAACGCCAAAAATATATTTCATTGTATCCGAAGAGTGGTACAGATAAAGGTCAATACGAGGCTGAAGTATCATTTACATTCTACGGTACCGGATTTGATGTGATCGCAGCAACAGGAAAATATGCCGCTCCTATTCTTGTCAAGGTATACAAGGTTGGCGAGGGTGAAATTCAGTATAATCCCAATACAGGCTTCCCGGTAGGTTCCCCCGTGGTGTCAAAATTTGTAGATAACTATTGGGGTTACACCTACAATGAAGAAACCGGTGAGTGGCAAGCAACAGCTGATAAGGATATACTTTATCAAATTCCTGTTATTAAGGTCAGCGATTTGGAATACGGTCGTTATAAGGTATATATTACCGCGAACTATGGAAAATTCTGGGATTATACCAGCAATGTCACGTATCTTAGATTCTATTTTGACGGTATACGTATTTATGACCCTGTAAACAACGGTGTTATCGGCGGGGAAACAGATAATGTTATCCAGAATGCATACATTCAGGATAACGAAGCTTGGCCGATATTCAAGGAAGTGAGAAATCTTCTTATCGGCGCCGATACGTTTGGCGATTTAACAAGCGGAGACGTTACAACAGGTGCGGTGTTTGTTGACGGTAATAAGAATAACACAAGTATTACGGACTATATTCATTACGGCCCTAACAATGAAGTGTATATTTATAGAGATCAAGCAATTGCATTTGATTTGTCGGGTAATAATGCATCCGGTGTTCACATCGCCATGAAATGTGCATACGCGCAGACAGTAAAAGTAAACATACATAGTGTTGCTGTTGAAAATGGAAAGGCGACTATAAAAAATACTGTTCAGTATTCATTCAAGACCGCAACAGATAGGTATTTCGATATTTCAAAATTCAAAGGCGGTATCGTGGTGATCGAAAATGTTTCTACAGCTGAAACTGGTTCAGACAAACCCAAGTTTGTATCTGTTACTAACTTGAAGTTCACGTACGAAAGTGAAGAAAAGCACAATATGGATGCAAATAAACCGCTTGTAAAGATGACGAAGGAAGTCGGTAATGCGGCTGTGGCAGCAATGAGAATGACGAATGCACCGTGGTATGATTCAACTCTTAATACATCAAGTGCATTTGTTCCCGAACAGTTTGATGTTCTTCTTTCAAAGTCAACAGTAAAACAG
>JAZKZC010000131.1:0-7833 GCA_045612465.1 Eubacteriales bacterium | reverse complement strand
CAATTCAACCTTTTTAGGGTCGATCAAAATCAATTTTACTTCATCGGGGCGCGCCTTATCCAGCAAGCTGACGAGCAAGCTGTTGATACAAACGGATTTACCCATACCCGTAGCGCCTGCAACGAGCATATGTGGCATTTTTGCAATATCAAGATACACAGGCTCGCCCACAACGTCAACGCCGAGCGCGCAGGTAAGCTTGCTTTCGGATTTTCTGAAGCGGTCAGTATCGAGAAGCTCTCTTATCCTTACTATTCTTATGTCCTTATTCGGGACTTCAACACCGACGGCATCCTTACCGGGGATGGGCGCTTCGATACGCACCCCCGTCGAAGCAAACGTCATTGCAATATCGTCAACGAGCTTTGAAATTGCCGTAACACGCACGCCGGGGGCAAGCTTCAATTCATATCTCGTTATCGTAGGACCTCTTGAAATGTGCACGACACTTGCGTTTACGTTGAAGCTTGCAAGCTTGCTGATAAGCTTTTGGGAATTTTTCTCAAGATCTGCAGACACGTCCACAGATTGCTGATTTTCATCTAACTTCAACAGCGACATCGGAGGCAGACGGTACACGGGTTTGCCCGGATCGGGCATTTCATCCGTGGGTGTGCCGAGGGTTGTCTTTTCTGTTTTCAAAGTCTTTTCGGATTCTGCCGTATCATCAGCCGCGCCGTTTTCAATTACGGGAGTTGCTATGGAATTATCCTCAAATATTTCATCAAGGTCAAAATCCGAATCGGGATTTTTCTCCTCGACAGGTATCACGGGCGGAGCCTTCTTCTTTGTTTTTTTATCGTCAAATTCATTGAAATCGAACGCTTTTTTGCCGTGCTTGTCCTCTTTTTCCTCAACGGCGGGCTTCGTGCTTATCTTTTTGCCGTCATTATCTACCATGTCTATTCTTTCACTGTTGTCAATGGGATCATCGTCTGTATCTTCGTCATCATCGTTTTCGATATCAAGCGAATAGTCAAGAGGATCATTGCGTTTTACTTTCTTTGCTTTTTCCTCTTTTTTTGCTTTTTGGGGTTCTTTGACGATTATTTCGGGAATATCCTCATCATCGTCGATCTCGTCATCAACATCAAACGGAAGGTCATCATCTTCCTCGTTTTTTGCCGCCTTTTTCTCTTTGATGTTCTCGTAAAGCTTGTACGGTGTGAGACCAAACGTGAATATTATCAGAAGAACCGCTGTCAAAAACAGCAGGAACAACGCAAATATACCTATATATTTACACAGGAATTCGGCAATAGCGCCACCTACGACACCGCCGCCTTTCAACGTCTTGCCGTTTTCAAACATTTCCGACGATGTGAGCGAAAGCTCATAACCGAAAAATGCGATTGACAAAAACGATGAAAGCGTTACAACGCTCGATGCACCGAGAATTGAACGCACATAAATCTTAGCGCGGGGTCTTTCCGAATCAACATTCAGGAACTTGAAGTAAAATATTCCGAGAAGTATCAAAAATACGGGTATCGGTAATGCACCCGCGCCGAAGGCGCCGAAAATACCGTCTCTTACAGCGCAGCCTATCGCGCCGCACGCGCTCGGAAATACGAAGCACAGTGCGAAAAATGCACCGATTATAACGAACACGAACGGAAGTATCTTATCACACGCGGTCGGAACGTTTTTTACGGGCGCCGTTTTGGCAGGAGTTTTTTTTGCGGTATTTTTTGAAGCAGTGCTTTTGGAAGCCGTATTTTTCTTGGCTTGTTTGGTATCTTGTTTTGTATTTTGTTTTTTGTTTTTAACAGATGCGTCCTTTGGCATTTCTATCCGTCCTTTCTCTCAGAGAATCAGCGTGCAAACGTGTAGATTATTGCCGCAAGTCCCACTGCGAAGCAATAATAAGCGAAATAAGTGAAATTAGCTTTTCTTGATATGTATATCAAAAACTTCATAGCCAGAAATCCGAATACTGCGGCGAACAGCATACCGATGCCGTAGTTTATCCACTGTTCCGTCGGGATAGCGGATGAGGTAAGGTCGTCTATCTTCAAAACAGCCGCGCCGAGTATAGCGGGTATAGAAAGGATGAACGAGAACTTCACCGCATATTCTCTGTTGTAATTGCAGAGAAGTCCGCCCGTGATCGTAGAACCCGAACGGGAAAGTCCGGGGAGTGTTGCAAACATCTGGCATATACCGACAAGAAATGCGCTTCTGGGCTTTACGTTCGTACCGTCTGTGCTTCCCTGCGAAAGTCTGTCGCTTATCATAAGAACAAGACCGTTGAATATGAGAATACCGCCGATAGCGGCAGGATAATTCTTAACCATATCTATCTTGTCTTCAAGGCCTGTGAGGGCGATGAAAACAAGCGGAATAGTTGCGACGATGATACAAATAACAAATCTCTCGTTAATTGTATACTCGGAAAGCTTGAACTTTCGTTGAAAAACCTTTTTGAGCATCGTGAAAAATGCGGGAACAAGCGGAAAAATATCACGTCTGTAAACTATAAACACCGCAAGAAGCGTACCGAGATGAAGTAAAACATCAAACGCGGGCGCCTCGTCAGCGGAAAAGCCCCAGAATGATGACACCAATGCAAGGTGTCCTGATGACGATATCGGCAAAAATTCTCCAAGTCCCTGAATTATGCCCATAACGATATAATAAAGCATATTATAAAAACCTCACTGAATAAAAACATTTATTTTATATATATTATCATATAACGAACAATATTTCAAGGGGAAACAATAAAAAATATGAAAATTAAAAATCACCCGATCATACCTATATGCGGTATCGCGGCTGTATTCGGAGGAATTCTCAACGGCATAATCGGCACGGGCGCGGGCATCGTTTATACATTTTTGTTTTCGCTCATCTACTCAAAGCTCGGTGAATATGAAAAAAAGGACATTTTTGCATCGTGCCTTATAACCACGCTTCCCGTGTGCGCCATGTCGTTTGCCGCATACGTTAAAACGAACACGTCTTTTCTTCCGTCCGCGTTATCGTTTTTCCCATTCGCATCACTCGGCGGAGCTTTTGGAGGAATACTGCTTGATAAGATAAACAACCGTTTGCTTGTAAAAATATTTGCGCTTCTGACTGCTTTATCGGGAGGGATAATGATATGGAAATCGTTTTGAACGATTATTTTTTCGCCCTGCTGTTCTGCGCCTTGTCGGGAATGGGGATAGGAGGCGGTGGGCTTTTCGTCGTTTATTTATCCGTTTTCAGAAATTTTCCGCAGTTTTTCTGTCAGGGTATAAACCTCGCCGTGTTTGTATTTTCATCCGTCTTTGCCTGCATCGTAAACATCAGAAAAAGACGGATAAATTACCCCGTTTGTCTTTTTCTCTCCGTGTGCGGATGTATCGGTGCGCTGCTCGGCGGAGGGTTCGCGGGAATGATAAACGACAGCGTACTGCGTCTTGCCTTTGGTATATTTCTTCTTGTAACATCGATAATTTCGATTTATATTCACAAAAAATAATTAACAATTTTTGTTGTTTATATCCTTGAAAATCACTTTCGTTTGTGATATAATATGCAGAAAATGTGACATTTTAACATTTATTCTGTTATTTACACACGGTAAATAACAATGTGAAAGGATATAAAAAATGAATACTGCAAGACGCGACATCATACGTCGTATACTTCTTTCCAAGCCTTTTGTTTCTTTGCATGAGCTTGAAGACACATTTCCCGACGTTTCCAGCATGACACTCAGACGCGACATCGAATACTTTGAAAAATCGGGCGAAGCCATAAAAGTCAGAGGCGGAGCGAGAAGCATGAAGTTCATCACAACTTCAATGGAAGATGCATTCAGCCTGCGTTTGAATTCAAATATGACAGCAAAGGAAAGAATTGCCATGGCGGCTGTCAATTACATTGAAACGGGCCGTTCCATCTTTCTTGATTCGGGTACGACGATACTTAAAATGGCATCTATTATGCCCGACGAAAGACTTTCAATTCTCACGACAGGTCCCAACATCGCTTTGGAGCTTGTAAAGAAAAATCTTCCCATTATAAACCTTGTCGGCGGTATGATAAACCGTGACAACATTTCAATTTCGGGTAATCAGGCTATATCGTTCATCGAGGGCATTAACATCGATACGGCATTCCTCGTCCCCTCGGGATTTTCCCTTGACAACGGCTTTACAAGCGGTAACTACAGCGAATGTGAGCTCAAAAGCCTTATATGCGAAAAAGCACGCAGAACCATCATTCTCGCAGACGCTTCAAAGCTTGACAGAAGCCTGCCCTATACGTTTGCAAAGCTTTCGCAGATAGACATAATCATCACAAGCGGCCCTGTTTCCGAGGACTTCAAGGAAGCGGTAAAGGAAGCGGGTGTTGAGCTTATCATTGCCGAATAACGGGAGAAATTTATGAATTACATCGAAGAAAAGAAATATGCAGGACATATAAACCAGCTGTTCTCTGTCAAAGAATACAGATTCTGCGGTGGTTGGGCAGATGGTGTGCGTGCAGTTGACGTATCAAACGGCAACGGCCTTACATTCACGGTACTCGTCGACAGAGCGATGGATATTTTCAATATGTCATATAAAGGAAAAAATCTCTGCTACCAGACACCCGTCGGTGTCAAAGCACCGCAGTATTTCGACGTTGAAGGTATCGGCTGGATGCACAGCTTCGGCGGCGGATTTTTCGTCACATGCGGACTTGACAACATAGGAAGTCCTTGTGTTGACAACGGCAGCAAATTGCCCTGCCACGGCCGTCTTTCGAGCATTCCCGCGGAAAATTTCAGAATTGAACGCGGAATGGATAACGGCACCCCTTACGTAACACTCATAGGTGATATGACACAAACTGTAATGTTCGGCACACAGTTAACGCTCACAAGAAAAATCACTTGCAGATATATGGAAAACAAAGTCACTGTCGAAGACGTGGTTTCAAACGGCTGTGCGCGCGAAACACCCGAAATGATACTGTATCACTTCAATATGGGTTATCCGCTTTTCGATGAAAACGCAGAGGTCGTTATTCCCTCGTCAAAGCGTGTACCGAGAAGCGAGCTTGCCGCAAACGAGCTTGATATGTGGGACAAATTCACACCTCCCGTATTCGGATACGATGAAAGATGCTATTACCACGAGGATATGAAAGCCGAAAACGGCGTAGTCACCTTCGGTATGAAAAACAAGAATTCCGACCTTTCGGTTAAAATAGCGTATGAAAACAAAAATCTCCCCCACTTTTTACAGTGGAAGATGACAGGCGTCGAAGAATACGTATGCGGTCTTGAACCCGGCAATGCAACCGTTGACGGACGTGCAAACGCACGCGAAAACGGAACGCTCAAAATTTTAAAACCCGGCGAAAGCGTAGACTACAGACTTGAAATATCTGTCGGCGAATACGACAAATTTTAATTAAGAGGACATCATTATGAATATGCATCCCGGAGGGCCTCCTAACGGCAGAGGAAGCAAGGTTAACGACCAGTACAGAGTACCGCTTCCCAAAAGGATAAGAGACGTTCCTGCTTATCTGAAGGAGCTTTGCTCCACTTTCATTTTCAGACTTACATATATATTCAAGCTTGTATGGGAAGCAAGCCCCGTAATACTTTTTGTGATGATATTCATGTCGCTGTTCAACGGTCTTATGCCCGTGGCAGGCTCGCTCATCGGCAAGGAGCTTTTGAACAGCCTCGCGCGCGCATACAACGGCGAGATAACGACATTTACAATAATCCTCTCGCTTCTTATACTTCAGTTTGCATACCTTTTTATTTCTGATATTGTCGGAAGAATCTCCGGAATGATAACGAGGATATGCAGTGAGATCGTTTCAAATCACATAAAGCTCAAAATAATCGACAAATCAAAGGAAGTCGATATTGCAAGCTATGACAGTCCCGAATTTTATGCAAAAATGGAGAACGCAAACCGTGAAGCGGGAAGCAGACCTATCGCTGTTTTGTCATCTTTTTTTACGGTATTCAGTTCCATCATTAGCATCGTAAGCTTTATTGCGATTTTGTTCGCAGTCAGCCCGTGGGCACCGTTTGTTATGATACTCGTTTCACTTCCCTCCACGGTTATCAACTTCGTTTACAGACGTAAAAACGTTGACTTTATGTTCAGACGCAGTAAGGAAAGACGGCAGATGTCGTATTATTCCGATGTTATCGTAAACAAAGATCTTGCAAAAGAAATACGTATTTATAACCTTGCGGATACGTTCAAAGAAAAATACCAAACGGTATTCACCAGATACTTCAAGGGACTCAAAAAGCTGATTATGAGCGAGTTCTGGCTCAATCTTCTCGCAGGTGTCGTTGCAACCGCCGTTAACTGCTTGTTGTTCATTTATATTGCAGACGGTGTTTTCAATGGTAACTACGAGGTCGGTGATTATTCCCTTTACACGGGTGCTCTGAATACAATTTCGATGCGTCTGGCTGCAATTATCACGACCACCGCATCCATTTACGAGGGAACGCTTTTCATAAACAATATGATAGCGTTTATGAATGAAGAAAAGCGTATAAAGCCTACTATCGATCCCCCGAGAAAACCCGAAAGACATATCGCACACGAAATCACACTTGAAAACGTGTCGTTCAGATACCCCGGTACCGAGCGTTACGTTATCAAAAATATGTCACTTACGATAAAACCGGGCGACACGGTCGTGCTCGTTGGACTTAACGGTGCAGGCAAAACGACGCTTGTGAAACTTCTCATCCGTCTTTACGACCCGACAGAAGGCAGAATACTTCTTGACGGACACGACCTGCGTGAATACGATACACAGTCACTTTACGAAATGTTCGGCATAATATTCCAGGATTACGGTAAATATGCCGTATCAGTCAGCGAAAACATTATGTTCGGTGATATAGACAAAACTCCCGATTACAGCCACGTCAAAATATCGGCAGAACGAAGCGGAGCTGACGATTTTATCAAAAATCTCCCGAACGATTACGACACACCGCTTATGCGTTATTTTGAGGACAACGGCATTGAGTTGTCGGGCGGACAATGGCAGAAGTTAGCTATTGCACGTGCATTTTACGGTGATTCCGACATTCTCGTACTTGACGAGCCTACGGCATCTCTTGACCCGATAGCCGAAGCTGAAATATTCAACAAGTTTGATGAGTTGAGAAAAGGCAAAACGTCCGTTTTCGTATCTCACAGGCTGTCAAGCGCAACAACCGCAAACTGTATAATCGTCATTGAAGACGGACAGCTTTGCGAAATGGGCAGCCACAAGGAACTTATGGAAGCAAAAGGCAAGTATCACGAGCTGTTCACAACCCAGGCAAAGCGTTATGCGGCAGGAATTTCAGACGATGAAGATGCACCGCATAACCACTGATACAAAACGGTATATTAAAACGGACGGAGAAAATTCTCCGTCCGTTTTGACTTTTGCGAAAAATATTACTTGTGTGCTACGCCGATGATCTTGTAGGAATCCTCTGTTTCCTCAATCTCATAGATAACAGCTCTTTCACGGGGGCGTACGTTCGGTGTGTGAAGAACAAGATAAAGCTTGCCGTCAAAACCGTCGAATATCATACCGTGTCCGCCGTCATCCTTGAATATAGGCTCTTTTACCTGGCGCCAAGGACCCATAATGCTTCCGCTGTCACTTACGGCTGTTGCCTCGGCATAGAAGCAGTTATCCGTAAAGCCGGACCAGATCATTGTAAGCTTGCCCGCCTTGTTCTTTCTGAGGAAGGGACCGTCGGTAACGTAGTTTTCACCGTGTTCGATACCGTACTTCCATTCAGCTTCACCTGCGTGGAAAAGCGTAACGGGTTCGCCTACACCGTATTTCAGATCATCCGTCAAC
>JAZKZC010000130.1:0-10274 GCA_045612465.1 Eubacteriales bacterium | reverse complement strand
GAACTGAAAGAACAAGCGAAAAAGGAAGCCGAATACGTATCCGATTTCGTTGCAGTGATTCAGGAGCCGACGTTGCAGACTTATGAGATTGTCGGTGTAAAATTTGACAATTCAGAGAAAATTTATTATTTCTGCCCTACGGGCAATAAATATTCTATCGGAGACCATGTAATTGTGGAAACAACGAGAGGTCTTGAATTCGGTGAAATAACGATAGAAAACAAGACGGTAACGGAAAGGGAAGTAATACTGCCTTTGCGTAACGTTGTAAGACTTGCAACCGAAGATGACGAGAAGCATTATGCGGATAACGCCTTAAAGGAAAAAGAAGCGCTTGAGGAGTGCCAGAAGCTTGTTGACAAGCATGAGCTTCCGATGAAGCTTGTTGAAGCAGAATACACGTTTGACAATTCAAAACTTCTTTTCTACTTTACATCCGATACGCGAGTTGATTTTCGTGAGCTTGTTAAGGATCTTGCAGCTATATTCAAAACGAGAATAGAATTAAGACAGATCGGTATAAGAGATGAAGCCAAAATGATGGGCGGTCTGGGTATATGCGGACGTGCATTCTGCTGTAAAACTTTTTTGGCTGACTGCGGTCAGGTTTCCATGAAAATGGCAAAAGAACAGAATCTCTCGCTCAATTCAGTCAAAATATCAGGTACTTGCGGAAGACTGATGTGCTGCCTTAAGTTTGAACACGAAACGTACGAGGAGGAGATAAGACTCACTCCTAAGGTTGATTCGCTCGTGCGTACAGCCGACGGTGACGGCGTGGTTGTTGAAGCAACACCGCTTACGGGAATGATAAAGGTAAGACTTTCTGCAAATCCCGATGCACCCTTGAAGCAATATCACAGAGATGACGTAAAGAGCATAGGATATGTAAAGCGCGAGAAAGCAGAAGCGGACGCAAAAAAATAAATATTGTCTTTTTCTGTCGTAAAATTAATTTTTTGTGCATATTATTGCTAAATATACAAAGTTTTTTAACATCAAAGTCATAATCTTATGATAAAATTTCAAATTGGTCATACGACCGTGCAATATTAAGTTTAGAGGTATTTAAAATGCAGTTTAAAAGAATCGGTGTTTTAACATCGGGCGGAGATGCTCCCGGTATGAATGCGGCAATACGCTCTGTTGTGCGTACGGCAATCGGCAGAGGTGTTGAGGAAGTTTACGGTATCTACAGCGGATACAAGGGACTTATCGAAGAAGATATGGAGCTTCTCAACATCAGAAGCGTTTCCAATATAATTTCACATGGCGGAACGATGCTTTACTCCGCGCGCTGTCCTGAGTTCAAAACCGAAGAAGGTATGCAGAAAGCTGTTGAGGTCTGCAAAAAGAGAGGTATCGACGGTATCATTGCTATCGGCGGTGACGGTACTTTCAGAGGTGCAACGGATCTCACACGCAGAGGTGTGCCTTGTATAGGTATTCCCGCAACTATTGACAACGATATTTCTTCAACCGACTATACTATCGGTTTCGATACAGCTATGAACACTGTTATTGAGTTGGTTGACAAGCTTCGCGACACGTGCGAATCACACGCAAGATGTAACGTCGTTGAGGTTATGGGTAAATACGCAGGCGACATTGCGCTTCATACAGGTATTGCAACAGGCGCTATATCTATTGCTGTAAGAGAATTGCCCTATGACGAAGATCAGGCTATTGCTAAAATAATCAAAGCAAGAGAAAACAAAAAGCGTAACTTCATCGTCATCGTTGCGGAAGGTAAAGAAAACTTTGCCGAAGCATACGCTAAACGCATTGAAGAAAAAACAGGTATCGAAACACGTTTTTCAAGACTTGCACACGTTCAGAGAGGCGGAAATCCCACGGTTCGCGACAGAGTTACGGCTTCCCTTATGGGTAAGGCGGCTGTTATGGAGCTTCTTGACGGAAAGAGCAACCTCGTTATCTGCGAAAGAAAAGGTGTTATTACATCTATGGATATCAATAAGGCTCTTAAGATTGACAGAATGTTCAAGGACCTTATGACACCCGAGGAATATGCAGAGCTTGAGGCTGAAGGCTCACTCGTTGATATGAGACATCACTGCGAGGAAAGAGCGGCAGCTAAACTCAATCTTTACAGAATTTCCCAGGAAATTTGCAAATAATACTTGTACATAACGCACCTTTGTTTTATCTTTGGTGCGTTTTGTCATAAATTTTAAGGAGTGGTTTCAATGAAAAGAATAACCTCTGCATTTTTATTTGTTGCAATTATAATTTCGCTGTTTTCTTCGCTTGCTCTCGGTACTTCGGCGGCAACCGAGTACACACCCGTGATGAACAGCGAATATATCTACCGTGAAAAAGTAGAGCACGTTTTGAAGTATATTTACGACTTTTCGAGATATTACGAAGATACAGACACAGTTGATGATCCCGACGATTTCTGGATAGAGATAGATATTGAAGATTTCCAGATGACGCCCGATGAAGCGTTTGAATGCTATTTCACTATGATAGCACAGTATCCCGAATTGTTTTTCCTGGACGGTTATATGACAGCGTCATATTATCCCCATACGGGAAAGGCAGTGTCTATCTATTTCAGAACGGAATATCACATTGACGATATTCCCGGAATGATAGAAGAATTTGAAGCTGCGGCGAAACCCATACTTGATGAAGCTTCAAAACTCAAGACAGATCTCGATAAGATACTGTTCGTACATAACTATATCGTTATGAATACAAAGTATAATGAGGAAGTTATAGACGGCGGTGACGGTCAGTACCGTGTTTATACTGCTTACGGTGTTCTTTGCGACAGAGATGCTGTTTGTCAGGGCTACGCTTTTGCGTTCAACTATCTTATAAGACGACTCGGAATTATTTCCGAATACGTTGTCAGTGATGAGATAAATCACGGTTGGAACATTGTTAAGGTAGGTAATTATTGGTACCACCTTGATGCAACGTGGGACGATCCCATTTATGACTATGTAGGAAGAATTTACTATGATAACTTCCTCACAAGCGAAGCAAAAATCATAGAAACGGGCCACACGGGAATCAATGATAAGCGTGTAACAAACGGAACAACGACAAATTACAATGTGTCAAGTACGAGATTTGATAATTTGTTTTTACACAATACGACTGCATACAGAGGCAACACAGCATATCATGACGGCAGATGGTATTTCTTGGTGAATGCCGATGATGGCTATACGTATATCTGTTCAACCGATAACGTATTTGTAACAGAATCACAGCTTTCGTTCAGCGTTGTCAGAAAATGCGCACCTACGAATGATGTTCCCGGAATCTATATTTACGAAGACAGACTCTATTACACGAAGCGCAACGGTATTTATACCTGTGAATTCGACGGAACAAACGAAACGGCTGTATATCTGCCGTCGCTTCAGTCAAATGAAAAAGTCTACGGTCTTACTGTAAGAGAAGGCAGCGTATTCTTCAACATTCGCACAAGCTACAATACAAATCTTACATCGCATCCACCCATATATTCCTGCAAGATCACACCTCCCACGCCCAATGCAAACGCAACGTTTTCACAGAGCGGTACGATCATATGGAATATTCCTTACGGAACGACGGTAAAGCAGATACTCAATATGTTCAGTGAAGACTGCTACATAGCGGATGTCAGCGGAAATGAGCTCACGGAAAATTCCATCCTCGCCACAGGCGACCGTGTTATGGTGCGCGGAACGCAGACAGCCAACATCTATTTGACGATAGCTGTTTTGGGTGATGCAAACGGCGACGCAAAGATAAACGGAATGGATCTGATAAGAATTAAGAAGTATCTTAATAAGATGGAAACAAATGCTATTTACGGACTTTGCGGTGATATGAACGCAGACGGACGTGTTGACAGTACCGATATTTCCATGCTCGTTTCGCTTATAAATAACTGAAAGTAATAAAAAAATATCTTCACGCATATTATCTCAAGAGGTGATTGTGTGAGGATATTTTTTTATAAACTGAAGCGTGTCGTGTCTGATAGCAGGAAACGCAGGTTTTTCGTGATATTTTTGCTTGTATCATCCGTTCTGATGGTTTGTTTTTGCTTTGATGCCTTCTTATCGCCAACGGTCTATACACTTGCAGAAACGGCTGTTAAGGGTAAAACCGCAGAATGTATAAATAACGGTGTCAGTGAAATATTTTCGAATGTGAAATTTGAAGATATATACACCGTTTCACGTGATAACAACGGTGAAATAACCGGCATATTTCTTGATTCGCCGAATGTAAACAGACTGAAAAGTGAGATAGTACGCGTGGTTAGCGAAAGTATAAATACAATTGATGCAGGTGTTGAAATTCCCGTAGGAAATGTGTTCGGGAATTTGTTGCTGACGGGAAGGGGAAAGAACTTAACTGTAAGGATAGTTTCTGTCGGTACCGTCGAAAGCGAGCTGTTGAATAAAATTGAGGACAGCGGTGTAAATCAAACACATCTGTCCTCGTATGTAAGTATTAAAGCTGATGTTACCGCGCGCATAGGAAGAAAAAATATTGAAGTCAGCACGACGAATGAGGTACTTCTATGCGAATCGGTTATTGTCGGACGCGTTCCCGAAAATTTTGTCAGTGTCAAGGTGATGGATGACGAAACGCTCAAATGGCTGAATTCATACAAATGAATCAGTCAGCGATCTTTCTGCATTCAAGATAAAATCTCTTATCGTCGGCGTGCCCCATTGAAAACGTTTTTCTCGGCAATGCACCGTCTTTTATAACGGAGGAGAAAAGCTCGTCCTTTCTCATACCGTCGAATATAAATCCGATACAATATTCTTCTTTAGCAAGTGTTTTGAGATTTTCGACACCGTGAATGTAATCAATCTCACATTCGGGATGTTTTTTTGCAAACTCGAACAAGAAGTTCTGAAGCTCGCCTACAGGTAATGCGCTTGACGGATTTTTGATGTATATTTCTCCCGATTCTTCCTCGGTGTAGAAATCATATTTGTAATATTTGCAATCGGGTTTTTCAAAGGTGATATCGCAGAATTTTTCAAGCTCGTTTATAACCTTTATAGGTTCAACATTCATAATTATTCTGTATATCGGCTCAAATTCAATGGATTCATCGTGAATGTTAACAAGCTCAACCAAAGCGTAACGGGCAAGGGAATTCTTCGCTTCGTCACCGATCTTGTTTTTAAGATTTTCATAGCACGCCTTTGCTGTTGCCAATGAGTGATTTCCGTCACCAACGGCGAAAACAAGGGCATTTTCTTCGTTTGTTCCGTATTTCGCATTGAATTTATCAATGTCCGCAAGGGCGCATACAGCGTCATCGATGCGCTTTATTTCATCATCTGAAAGGAAATATCCCTTGATGTTTCCGCCGCCGCACATAAGATCAAAATCATAAGCTTTTTCAAGCGTATCTTTTTTATCCGAAACAGGCTCTATAACAGTTTTTTCGGGATCGTCACAGAAAAGCATAACGTGCGGGGATTCGATGGGCGCATCCTGACGTATCTTTACTCTCGGCGGAATACGCTCAAGCACTGTTCCTTCCGTTGCTCTGATTGCGGAGGTTGAACCTTTGTTGTAATCGTATGCTTCAAGGTCTATCATTCCGACGATACCGCGTCTTATCTTGCCGTTTGACGGAAGCGTTCTTTCCACGTATATCATGTGGTTTCCGTAGGTAAAGAAAAGGTTTTTGAGGTAATCCTGCATTGTTGCCGTTATCTTTTTTGTGTAAGCGTCAACGTCGGAGGAAAGGTATACCTCGGGTAAAATTATATTGTAAGCGGAATATTTTTCATCGGCACATTTTTTTGCATTTTCCCAGTATTCGGGCTCCGAAGTGTACTGATCACAGGCAATAACCGAAAATTTTTCGTAATCTACTTTTTTGCAGTCGGGCAATAAGATGTCCGCAGGGAAGAATATATTGTTTTTCATAGCTCCTCCGATAGATAATTTTTGTTTTATACTATCATAAAATGACGTTTATTGCAATATATTTCATACAGAAAAACAGCTTTTTTTAAAAAAGTATAATATTTTGAGAAATTTTCGCTGTTTTTTGCAATAATATATTGATTTTTTTTATATTTCTTGTTATAATGCAAGGTGTTATATAATATAATCAACACCCAAACGGGTGAAAGGAACGGTATAATTTATGGAATGGACATCGCTTAACGATATCAGAGAAATGTACCTTAAATTTTACGAAAGTAAGGGACATTTAAGACATAAGAGCTTTCCTCTTGTCCCCAAGGACGACAAGTCGTTATTGCTTATAAATGCGGGCATGGCACCGCTTAAAAAGTATTTTACGGGTGAAAAAGAACCGCCCCGTCACAGAATGACAACGTGTCAGAAATGTATAAGAACACCCGATATTGAGAGAGTCGGTAAAACAGCACGTCACGGAACGTATTTCGAAATGCTCGGAAACTTCTCATTCGGTGATTACTTCAAGCACGAAGCAACAGCTTGGGCATGGGAGTTCTGCACACAGGTTCTGAAGCTTCCCGTTGACCGCCTTTACGTAAGTATATACGAAAACGATGATGAAGCGTTTGATATCTGGACAAAGGAAGTCGGTGTTGATCCTTCTCATATGGTCAGACTCGGCAAGGAGGACAACTTCTGGGAAATCGGTTCAGGTCCCTGCGGTCCTTGCTCCGAACTTTACTTCGACAGAGGCATTGAACACGGATGCGGTTCACCTGACTGCGCTGTAGGATGCGACTGCGACAGATTTGTTGAATTCTGGAACCTCGTCTTCACACAGTTTGAAGGTGACGGCGCAGGTAATTATACACCTCTTGCAAAACCCAACATCGATACGGGTATGGGACTTGAAAGAATTGCTTGCATTATGCAGGGCGTAAACAACCTTTTCGAGGTTGATACAGTTCAGAACATAATGAAAGCCATAATCGCAAAGGCAGGCATCAAGTACGGTGAAAATGCTGATTCAGATGTTTCTTTGCGTGTTATTACAGACCACATCAGAAGCACGTGCTTCCTCATTTGCGACGGTGTCGTTCCTTCGAATGAAGGCAGAGGATACGTTCTTCGCCGTTTGCTCCGACGTGCGGCTCGTCACGGAAAGCTTCTCGGTATAAAGGAAACATTCTTGTCCGACATCGTTCCTGTTGTTGCAAAGGAAAACCTTTCCGAATATCCCGAGCTTACTGAAAAGCTTGAATATATTCAGAAGATCGTTTCTATTGAGGAGGAGAAGTTCTCCAAGACTATCGACAGCGGTATGGATATGCTGAACGGTATGATAGAAGATGCTGTTAAGGCAGGCGAAAGCGTGCTTTCGGCAGAAAATGTGTTCAAACTCAATGATACGTACGGCTTCCCGCTCGACCTCACACGTGAGATCGCAACAGAAAAGGGAATCGGCATAGATGAAGAAGGCTTCACGGCTCTTATGAATGAGCAGAAGAAGCGTGCAAGAGAAGCAAGAGCAGCTCTCGGCGATTTCAGCTGGAGCGACGACAATCTCAGCTTCCTTGATAATGTTGAAGCAACACAGTTCACAGGTTATACGGAAACTGTAAGCGAAGCTACGGTTAAGATGATTATTTCAGCAGACAACGAGAGTGTTGCCGTTGCATCTGATTGCGATGCTATGATAATCGTTGACCGTACACCTTTCTACGGCGAAGGCGGCGGTCAGGTGGGTGATACCGGTATCATCACATCCGAAGGTGCTAAGATAACCGTAAACGACACAAAGAAGTCAAACGGCATCTTTATGCACAGATGTACTGTTGACGGCGTTATAAGCGTTGGAGATAAAGTAACTTTGACGGTTGATGCTGCAAGACGCGATGAAATACGCAGAAACCATACAACTGCTCATCTTTTGCAGGCGGCTCTGCGCCGTGTCCTCGGTACTCACGTTGAGCAGGCAGGTTCATACGTTGATCCTGAACGTGTAAGATTCGACTTCTCGCATTACACATCGATGACGCAGGACGAAATCAAGCAGGTAGAGGAGCTTGTGAACGAAGAAATACTCAAGGGTACACCCGTTGAAAACTTTGAAACCGACATCGAAAACGCCCGTTCGCTCGGTGCTATGGCATTGTTCGGTGAAAAGTACGGTGACGTTGTAAGAGTCGTAAAGGTAGGAGATTTCTCTGTTGAGCTTTGCGGCGGTACACATCTCGATAATACTGCAAAGGCAGGACTTTTCAAGATAATTTCCGAGTCATCCGTTGCATCCGGTGTGCGCAGAATTGAAGGTACAACAGGTAAAAACGTTTTGAAGCTTCTCGAAGAAAAGCAGACGCTTATTGCTAACTGCGCAAGAGAGCTCAAGGCTTCAAACGTTACTGAAATAGATAAGAAGGCAGCACAGCTTCAGGCAGAACTTAAAGAAGAAAAGCAGGCAGTTGAGCGTCTTAATAACAAGATCGCCGCTTCTCAGGCTGACAAGCTTGTTGAAAACGTAAAGAAAGTTGGCGTATTCAACGTTATAACGGGCAAGACCGAGGGCGTATCGGTAGATGCGGTAAGATCCCTCTGTGACGGTATCAAGTCACGTGATCCCTATGCTGTAGCGGTTATTTCCGTTAACAACGACGGCAAGCTTAATTTCGTTGCTTGCGCAGGCGCAGAAGCTGTTAAAGCCGGCGCACACGCAGGAAACATTCTTAAAGAAATAAGCAAGCTCGCAGGCGGTGGCGGCGGCGGACGTCCCGACAACGCAACATCAGGTATTAAGCTTCTCGATAAGATAGATGAAGCTTTGGATACAGTTTATACAATTTTAAATAAGGAAGGTTGATAAAATGGCAAAGAGCAATTTTTTCAAGGAATTCAAGGATTTCATTTCCAAGGGTAACATCATTGATATGGCAACCGGTGTTATCATCGGCGGAGCATTCTCAAAGATCGTTTCTTCACTCGTAAACGATGTTATTATGCCCCCTATAAGCGTTCTTCTCGGCAACGTTAATTTCTCTGATATGAAGTACGTGCTCAAGGAAGAAGTGCTTGACGAAGCAGGTGAAGTTGCACAGGCTGCTATCTCCATAAACTACGGTAACTTCATTCAGCTCGTTATCGACTTCTTGCTCATGGCATTCTGCGTATTCCTCGTTCTGCGTGTAATTATCAAGTACCGCACGAAGATGGAAGAAAGAAAGAAGAAGGACGAACCCGTTGTTGAAGAAGCTCCTGCACCTATCCCTGAAGATATTCTTCTTCTCCGTGAGATCCGCGACAGCTTGAAGAACAAAGAATAATGGAAAACTGTTTATTCTGTAAGATCATAAACGGAGATATTCCTTCATCTAAGGTTTATGAGGATGAGAAATGCTACGCATTCAAAGATATAAATCCTCAGGCTCCCGTACATATTCTCGTTGTTCCCAAGGAACATATTGCATCGGTTGATGAAATAACAGCCGAAAACAGTGTATATGTTGCAAAGATATTTGAAGCTATACCTGTGATTGCAAAAGCGGCAGGACTTACAAACGGATACCGTGTCGTTTCCAACTGCGGAGATGATGCGTGCCAGACTGTAAAGCATTTGCATTTCCATATCATCGGCGGCAGACAGCTTGCAGGTGAAATGGCATAAAAACAATAGTTTTTAATCGGGAACGTGTTGAGCGTTCCCGTTTTTTTACATAAAAAATTACTGTATTTCATATAATAAACCGTCAATTACATAAAGGCGGTTTATTTTTTTGAAAGTTGTCAAGAAATTTTTTATTAACGGAATCGTTCTTACGCTTACGTCTGTTTTTATGCGGTTCGTTTCCGTTGTTTTCAATGTTTACATAACTAACAGGATAGGCTCGGTCGGAATGGGGCTTTTTTCGCTTGTACTGTCGGTATATACGTTTGGTGTGACATTCGCAACGTCGGGGGTACACCTTGCCGCAACACGTCTTGTTTCGCAGGAATTGGTAAAGGGCTCGGGGGTCGGCGTGCGGATCGCTATGCGCAAATGCCTTTTGTACAGCGCCGTATTCGGCACATCTGCATTCTGTATTTTGTTTTTGTTCGCAGAACCGATTGCACTCAAATGGCTGTGTGATATACGCGCTGTAAAGTCGCTGAAAATACTTGCTGTATCGCTTCCGTTTTTATCTATTTCATCGGCGCTTGGCGGATATTTCTGCGCTGTGCGACGGGTGATAAAAAACGCAGTCACAAACATACTTGAACAGTTTATAAGAATATTTCTGACTGTGATGCTCTTTGTAATGATAAGTGGGGATGACGTCGAAGCGTCGACAGTTGCTGTCGTTATTGGGATG